>NZ_JBVVPX010000013.1:0-148241 GCF_055811375.1 Mesorhizobium sp. WSM4848 | reverse complement strand
CGAACCGGATGGCCATCTGGTTCGAGGCTCAGTCGCTTACATCGCACAAAAAACCTTCCGTGCAGATACAAGGGGTGCTGGAAGAAATGAGGCGTTTGTATTCCGTCCAACACCCCTCATCCGACCGAGCTTCGCTCGGCCACCTTCTCCCACAAGGGGAGAAGGCAAGAAGGCACTACGCCGCGATGAATTCGTTCCAGCGCCTCACCATGTAGCGGTCCTCGTCCATGACCGAGTTCCAGCAGGCGACCTTGCCCATGCGCTCGACGAAGGAGCCGCCGTCGCGCACCGCGCCCGCCTTCTCCATGATCTTGCCGTCCGGCGCCATGATATCGCCCTTGGCCGGCTTGCCGTCGACCCAGTAACCCCATTCGTCCTCGGACATGAACTGCTTGGCCGTGTCCATGGCGGCCGAGTAATAGCCCTGGCGGTTGAGATAGGCGCCGACCCAGCCGGACAGGTACCAGTTGATGTACTCGTAGGCGGCGTCGAGTTCGGCGCCCTTGAGGTGCGCCGCCAGGCCAAGCCCGCCGCCCCACGAGCGATAGCCTTCCTTGAGCGGCTGGTACTTGCAGGCGATGCCCTTGGAGCGCACCGCAGCGACGGCCGGCGACCACATCGACTGGATGACCACTTCGCCCGATGCCATCAAATTGACGCTCTCGTCGAACGATTTCCAGAAGGCACGGAACTGGCCGTCCTGCTTGGCCTTGATCAGGAAGTCGATCGTCTTGTCGATCTCCTCCTTGGTCATGTTGCCCTTGTCGGCATATTTGATGTTGCCCATGGCTTCCATGATCATCGCCGCATCCATGATGCCGATCGACGGAATGTTGAGGATGGCGGCCTTGCCCTTGAAGGCCGGATCCATGATGTCGGCCCAGGTGGTGATTTCGCGGCCGACAAGATCCGGGCGAATGCCGAGCGTATCGGCATTGTAGATGGTCGGAACCATCGTCATCCACTGCGTCGGCTCTTTGGCGAAGGTCTTGGCGTCCTGCGCCTCGACGAAGCCGACCGTATGCGGCGCGGTGCCCTGGGCGATGACGCTGTCGGGCGTCAGCTTGCCGGTGATGAACAGCGGAACGATCTTGTGGTAATATTTTAGCTTCTTGACATCCATCGGCTGCATCACGCCGGACGGATAGACCTTCTTGGCGATCCAGTATTCGATGTCGGCGATGTCGTAGCTGTCCGGCTGGGTCACCGCGCGCTGGGCGGCGGCGTCGGAATCGGTCGCAGTCATTTCCAGGGTGATGCCGAGGTCGGCCTTGCACTTGTCGGCAATGGCGTTGAGGTTCGACACGCCGGTGCCGAACTGGCGGAGCGTGATCGGGTTCTGCGCCCAGATCGTCGGAAACCCTGATATGGCACCCGAACCGGCGGCAAGACCGACGGCGGCAGCACCGGTCTTGAGCAGCGAGCGCCGGGAAATTCCTGTCTTCTTGTCGGTGGTGTTGGTCATGTCAGTTCCCCTGTTTTGATTGGTGGTTCTGGTTCAGGAATCGAGACGGCCAAGGACGATCGCGTCCTCCGCGTCCCAAGCGATCGGCACCGCGTCGCCGACGGCGACCGGCTTGGCGAAGAAGCTGGTGTCGTCGACGATGACGGTAAAATCCTCGATGCCGGCGCCATTGACCGAGAGTTTTACGGTCGAGCCGCGATACTCGATATTGGCGGCGATGCCGGTGAAGCCGAGCCCGGTGGCCGGCGGGTCGCCGATCCGCACATGGTCGGTGCGAATGGCGATATCGATCGGCTCGCCGATCGCCCTGTCCTGCCCGCTGGCCGCAAGCGAGGCGCCATCCGGCACATCGAAGACAACCATGCCGTCGCGGCTGCCGCTGACGCGGCCGGAGACGACGTTGTGATCGCCCATGAAACGGGCGACGAACGCGGTGGCCGGCCGCTCGAAGACGATGCGCGGATGCGCCGCCTGCTCGATGCGGCCGTCATTCATGACCACGATCAGGTCGGCGAGCGCCATCGCCTCCTCCTGGCTGTGGGTGACGTGGACGAAAGTGATGCCGAGCGACGTCTGCAGCTTCTTCAATTCCGCCCGCATCCTGATCTTCAGGAACGGATCGAGCGCCGATAGCGGCTCGTCGAGCAGCAGCGCTTCGGGATCGGTGATGAGCGCGCGGGCCAGAGCGACGCGTTGCTGCTGTCCGCCCGAAAGCTGCGCCGGGCGGCGGCTGGCGTGGCCCTCCATCTGCATCAGCTTCAGCATATCGCGCGCCCTGGCGCGGCGCTCCTCCTTGCCGACACCCTTCATCTTGAGGCTGAACGCAACATTGTCGATCAGGTCGAGATGTGGAAACAGCGCGTAGGACTGGAACATCATGGCGGTGCCGCGCCTGGCCGGCGGCAGGTCGGTGACCACTGTGTTGCCGAGACGCACGTCGCCGCTCGATATGCTTTCATGCCCGGCAATCATACGCAGCGTCGAGGTCTTGCCGCAGCCGGACGGCCCGAGCAGGCAGCAATAGGTTCCCGCGGGAATTTTCAGGCTGATGTCTTCGACGGCAGTCGTAGCGCCATAGATCTTCGAAACGGACACGATGTCGATTTCGGCGGCTTTGGACATCCGGCTTCCTCTCTAAATCAACTTAAGCAAAGCATTATGCATGCCAGTTGCCCCAGATCGGCCTCAAACGATTGATTCCTAGGGAAAATCAGAATTGCCTCCGGCTGCCCTTCGAAACGGCATGCCTGAGAATGCACAAATTATAGGCGATCGCCGGCGATTCTCGCAAAAATCGTATGCAATATTTTCCGTCATCGTATTCACTTTTCCCCTCGTGCAAGCGGCCCGATTCAGCGTAGAAAGGCGCAGGGACGACCATCATGAATATAGCCGACCAGACTTTCCCTGCTGTCGACAGTGCCAACGAGGACCGCGCCCAGGCGATCCGCGACCAGTTGCGCGACGCGATCGTCGACCGCCGGCTGGCGCCCGGAACCAAGCTGTCGGAAGGCGAGGTCGGCACTTTATTCGATGTCAGCCGCACCGTGGCGCGCGCGGCGCTGCAGATGCTCTCCTTCGAAGGCCTGGTGCGGACCGAGCGCAATCGTGGCGCCTTCGTCGCCAACCCGTCGCCGGAGGAAGCACGTCAGGTTTTCGCTTCGCGCCGGCTGATAGAGCCCGGCATAGCGATTGCCGCGGCCGGGCGGATGACGCCGGACCATGTCGCTGCCTTCAAGGCGCAGCTCGATGAAGAGGGCCGCTTCATTGCCGAACGCGGACCAAATGCTAGACGCTCGGAAATCAAGGCTTCGGGCGATTTTCACCTGCTGCTGGCTTCGGTTGCCGGAAACGCCATCCTCCAGCGCTTCATGGAAGAACTGGTGGCGCGGTCATCGCTGGTGATCGCGCTCTATGGCCGCTCGGGCGTCTCGAGCTGCGGCCATAGCGAGCACACGAATATCCTGGAGGCGCTGGAAAACGGCAATTCCGAACACGCCAGCGCGCTGATGCTGCATCACATCGACCATATCGAGGCCGACCTCGATCTGCGCGTTAGGAGCGGTCCGGCGCTCAGGCAGGCGCTCGAGTTCTGACGCTCATTTCGACCGGAGGGACGCGATAACCGCGCCCCTCAAAGCCGCTCGGCCCGGATCTTCAGCATCTGGTACAGCAAATCGCGGATGCGCCGCAGTCTCATCGACAATTTCTGGCTCATCTGCATTCCAGTTCTGTTCGCCGACTGCCTACGTCTCAAAAAGCTTGGGCCGCCATGGCCATTCCAACCAGCGAGGTGGCGACCCCAGCGGTGCGGACCGTCGTCGGCCAACGGGCGAGCTTGAGGACGGACAACACCCCGATCGCATGCAGCATCGACGTGGCGAGCATGAAGCCAGCGGCGTAGGCGATGCCGCCGGCGCTCTCGGGACTCTCAAGGCCGTGGGCGTTGCCGTGAAAGAGGCCGAACAGGGCCGTCAGTGCCGCCGCGACGGCCAGCGGCAGCGGGCTGGCGAGGCCGACCATGGCGCCGAAGACCCCAAGCGACAGCGCGATGCCGGTTTCAAGCGAAGGCAGGCCGATGCCGGCCATGCCGAGCAAGGCCCCTGCGACCATGGCCAAGACGAAGAAAAGCGGCACAAGGACAATACTGCGTCCGCCGGCGCGGGCGCCGATCATGCCGACTGCAACCATTGCGAGCAGATGATCCATGCCGAACAGCGGATGTTGGAGGCCGGCGAAGAATCCGTGGACGTGAGCGCCGCCGCTATGGGCAAAAGCCAGCGACGGTGTGACGGCGGCGAGAACTGAAAGGACGCCAAGTCTTGCAAATGTTTTCATGCTTGTACCTGTTCTATGAGAGTGACGGGCTTTTTGGTTTCAGTGCCCGGGAACGGTGAATTGCGAAGCGGCGGAACGGTCCGCAAGGGCGCGCGCCGCGGCGAAGCCGAGCGGCTTTTGCTCAGCGCCATCGTGATAGATGAAAGCGAGGCGGCGGCGGTGCGATGTCAGGCGCGCCGGCAGCGGGTGATAGGCGACGCCGGTGCCGCCGACGAGCGGCATGACCGCGCCGACGTCGACCAGATCCTCGGTCTCGACGCGCAAGAGATGAAGCCGCACGCCGTCCGTCGTCTCGCCGACAAAGGGTATGCCGGCCAGACGCAGAAAGCTGGATGGGTCCGGCGCCCGCGCAAAGCCTTCGAGGAAGGCGGTTTCAACAAGATCGAAGTCGACCGATGCGGGATCAACCGGCGGTTCGTGAGCCTGCTCCGGCAGATGCGGCGTCTGCCATTGCAGCGGCTTGCCAGCGGGCCTGTTGTGGCCGGGGGCGTGCGGATGGTCATGATGACCGTTCGGCCCGTGGTAGCCGTCGTCATGGCCATGACTGTGGTGATGATCGTCGTGCATGGTCAAAAACTCACCGGTTTGTCGATGATCGATTTGTGCTTGCCGAGATTGCCGTGCGCAACCATCGAGCCAAGCGCCTCGACGACGACACGCACGCCGAACAGCGCGGTGATGTCCGACGTGTCGTAGGGCGGCGAGACCTCGACCACTTCCAGGCCGCAAATGCCGGGTGCCGTCACCAGCCCAAGCAGCTTGAGCGCCTCGCGCGGCAGGAAGCCGCCCGGCTCAGGCCAGCCCGTGCCGGGCACGAAACCGCAATCGAGGCTGTCGACGTCGAAAGAGATGTAGACGGCGTCGGTGTCCTTCCATGCGAGCTCGAGCGCGATTTCCGCCGCCTTCTCAAGCCCCATCTGCTCGATGTCGGCAATGGTCAGCACGTTGGTGCCGCGTTTTCTCGCCTCGGCGACGCCGTAGCGGGGAACCTGCCAGCCGCCGATCCCGAGCTGCACGAGATTGGTCGCCGAGACGTTCGGCAGGTTGGTCGCCCAATACCAGGGCGTGGTGTGCATGCGCTCGTCGAGATCCTTTTCCTGGATGTCGATATGGCGGTCGAAATGGATGATGCCGATGCGCTTCGAGGTCACGTCGGCGATGCCGCGCACGCAGGGAAAGCCGATCGAATGGTCGCCGCCCAGCATGATCGGCAGCGCGCCGGACGAAGCGACATGGCTGACGCCCTTGGTGATCTGGTCGAAGCTCTTTTCGAGGTTGGCGGGAATGGTGAAGACGTCGCCGGCGTCGCACAGCGTCATCTGCTCGCGCAGATCGACGCCGAGCTCATAGTTGTACGGCGTGTACAGCGCCGAGATGCGGCGGATGCCTTGCGGCCCGAAGCGGGTTCCCGGCCGGTAGGTGGTGCCGCTGTCGAAAGGAATGCCGATGACGGCAGCATCATACTTGCCGACATCGCGGACGTTCTCGACATAGGGCGCCTTGAGAAAGGTGTTGATGCCGGCGAAATGCGGCAGCTCGCCTCGCGCGAACGTCGGGATCGACTTGTCGACGATCGACTCCGATCCCGGCAGGCCCATGTCGAGCGCCCATTGCTGCTCCTTGCGCCAACCGCTTTCCGGCAGCTTGCCCTCGGCCTCGATCGACTTCCAGCCCTGCGTGCCGCGGGCGTCGAAATCCGGGTGGTGAAGACGCTCCCTGGCCGCCCGGGCGACCAGCCCTGCCCGGCGGTGGCTGCGTTCGGGGATATTTCTGGACATTCAAACTCTCCGTTACGACGCCGTCGTCGCCATTGCTGTATCTGGCCGGGTCGTCCCGACCATCGCGGCCACCTTGGCCAAGTGATGAGAGGAAGCCCGGGTCTTGCGGTCGAGCTTCAAATCGTAGGTGATCGTCGCGCCGTAAGCGGACGGGAACTGCGGATCGTGGCGCACCTTGTCGAAAACCAGCACGCGGGTGCCAAGCTTGAAGGCCTCACCGATATCGTGGGTGACCATCACCACCGTCATGCCGTGCTCGGTCCAGAGCTCAGTCAGAAGGTCGTGCATCTCGACGCGGATGCCGGGATCGAGCGCACCGAACGGTTCGTCGAGAAGCAGGATCTGCGGCCGGCCAAGCAAGGTCTGCGCAATCGCCAGCCGCTGCTGCATGCCGCCGGAGAGCGATGCCGGATAGAGGTCGCGCGCATGGGCAAGGCCGACCCGCGCCAGCATGGCCTCGGCCTCTTGCCTGGCGTTTCTGCGCCTGGCGCCGAAGACGCGGCCAAACGGCCCGCCCGAGCGAAAGTCTTCGACCAGCAGCAGGTTCTGCATGGCGGTCAGATGCGGAAACACCGAATAGCGCTGAAAGACAATGCCGCGCTGCGGCGTCGGCTCGGGCACGATCGGGCCATCGCCGACGATGACGACACCGCTGCTCTGCTGCTCCTGGCCAAGCAGAATGCGCAGGAACGTCGATTTTCCGCAGCCGCTGGCGCCGACCAGCGACAGGAATTCGCCGGCTTCGGCGGTGACGTTGACCCGCTCGAGCACACGGGCATCGCCATAACTCTTTTCCAGCCCGTGAACGACGATGCGGCTCATCTGGCCTCCACCGGATGCGCCCATGGGGAGACCGCCCGCGACAGCCGCACCAGCAGCCAGTCGGTGATCACGGCAAGCAGCGTGATCCAGGCGACATAGGGCAGGATGACGTCCATCGAGAGATAGCGGCGAACGAGGAAGATGCGGTAACCCAGCCCTTCGGTCGAGGCGATGGCTTCGGCGGCGATCAGGAACAGCCAGGCCGGCCCGAGCGCCAGCCGCACGCAAGTGATGAGGCGCGGCATGACTTGCGGCAGCACCAGCCGCAAGACCATGGTCCAGCTGTTGCCGCCAAGCGTCTGCGCCTTGGCCACCAATTCTGGTGGCAACTCCATCACCCGGTTGGCGATGTCGCGCACCATCACCGGCGCGACGCCGACGGCGATCAGCGTGATCTTGGCCGTTTCGCCGAGGCCGAGCGCGATGAACAGGATCGGCAGCAGCGCCAGCGGAGGGATGACGCAAACGACGGTGACGAACGGCAGCAGGAACGCCCGCACCCGCGGGATGAAGCCGATGGCAATGCCGAGCGAAAGTGCGGCGACCGTGGCAACGCCCACGCCCGCGAACAGCCTGAGGAGACTGGCATAGGTGTCGACCCACAGGATGAGGTCGCCCGAGCGCTTGTCCGGCACCGTGGCAAGGTCAAGAAAGGCCGACCACATCTGTACCGGCGAAGGCAGCAGCTTGTCGCTGGGATTGACCGCCAGTCGTTGCCCCGAAGCGATCAGATAGGCGATTGCCACGAACAGGAACGGCAAGCCGCCGAGGAACAAGGCGCCGCCGCGCGAAACCTTCGCATTGATCATGCGAAGGCGCACTTTCGGCTTTGGCCGGGAAGGGCGCGTGGTGCCCTCCCCGCCCGTCGCGGAGGCTTCATCCCTGGCACTCATCCCCTTGGCCAGCATGTCGGGTCAGGGCGTTGCGGTTGCCGCCTCGGCCATGAACGCTGGATCGAAACGCAGCTTGACGTTGTTGGCGTCGCCCAGCGTGGATCCGTCGGCAAAGCTCATGCCGACGACGTCGACACTCGTCGCGTTGGTGCCGAGAATGCCGTGGCTGAACAGGAAGTTGCGAACCAGATCCATCGTCTTCGGCAATTCGGCGCCGTTGGTGAACTCGACCGCCTTGGCGGGATCATAGAACATTGCCGTCGAGGCAAGCTGCGCGTCAAAGCCGGCGAGGTCGGTGCCGGACGCCTTGGCCATCTCCTCCTTGGCTGCCTTGCCTTCCGGCGTGTCGGAGGTCATCAGCTCCATCACCTCGTACCACGCGCCGACAAGCGCCTTGCCCAATGCCGGATTGTCCTTCAGCGTCTCGGTGTTGACGACCATCATGTCGATGATCTCGCCGGGAATCTGGGCGGAATCGAAAACCTTGTGCGCACCCGGCATGGCGACGATCTCGGAAACCAGCGGGTTCCAGGTAACGACCGAGGTGACGTCGCTGGTGCCGTAGGCGGCGACCATGTCGGCGTCGGAGGTGTTGACGACGGTGATGTCCTTCTCGGCGAGCCTGACCGTGTCCAGTGCCCGCGCCAACAGGTAATGCGAGACGGAGAGCTCGACGAGATTGACCTTCTGGCCGGCAATGTCGGCGAGCGCTGCCTTGTCCTTGAGGATCACCGCATCATTGCCGTTGGAGAAGTCGCCGATGATCAAGGCGGTGGTGTCGACGCCGCCGCCGGCGGGGATCGACAGCGCGTCCATGTTGGTCATCGAGCAGCCGTCGAAACCGCCGGCGGTGTACTGGTTGATGCTTTCGACATAGTCGTTGATGCGGGTGATCTCGACATTGATGCCGTTTTTGTCGGCCCATTTCTTCATGATGCCGCTGTCGGAGAGATAGCCCCACGGCATCCAGCCGACATAGATCGACCAGCATATCTTGAAGTCTTTCTTGGGCGCCGCGTCGGCGGCGGAAGCGATGTGAAGGCTGAGTGATGCGGTTAGGATGACTGCGGCCAGCTTGCGAAGCATTGCGTACCCCTGTTCGCGATCCGGATTGCGACCGGACTAATGTTGGGGTTTGCGAGCGCGCATCCGGGAGAGGTTCGCGCCAGCAAACCCGTGCAGGGTTCTCCCGGGATTTTGGCCCGCCGTGTTCCGCCGGATGCCTCAGTGCATCCCTGGCGGTCGCATCTCTTGGACCAGCACCGCCTTGTCGCGGCCGGAACCCTAGACGCTCTGCACACCATCTACGAAGCAAGGAGCATGCCAAAGCCGAATTATGCCAAATGCCCGGCATTTGTGGAACTGTGCGGCTTCGAGCGTGCGCCCGAGTGACGCGAAAATCATCGCATCGCCGACGGATTGGGCAGTTTGCCTGATTGCTGCTGGTTCCCGCTTCACAAAAGAGTCCGACTGGAGATTCTCTTTGACGCGTGCGACTCGATGCTCACTGGGGGAGGCCAGCGAGACGGAGGCTCTCAGCGAGGTATTGGACGTGCGGACCACGCTGGGCGGTTATCTCTAGCCAGGTCCTCACAGTAAAGCTTGGGCTTTCCGCCAGTATGCCTGCCACCACCCGTCGCGCTTCTTCAACTAGCCCGAGGCGAGCGTACGAGGCGGCGAGCACCCGCCGCACGAATGGAGGAGGTTCTGGATGTTCTCGCATGGCGCGGAGAGACCATTCCAATGCCATCTCGTGCCTTCTTGCCGCAAGGTGGCACTCAGCAATCGAGGCATGAAAAAGGTACAACAGCGGGTCCAACGGGCTCAATCGCATTGCCCTTTCCAACGAAGGGATCCCATCAAGTCCGATCCAGGAAGTCACCCAACCTTTTGCTGCCCAGGCCTGTGCGGAATTATGGTCGATTGCCAATGAGCGCTCGATCAGCTCGAGAGCATGTTCATGTTCGTGTACGACACTTGCCAGCGCCGTAGCGGATGCCCACAGTACGGCTGGATCTTCCATATCGAGCTTGAGCGCTTCCCTGGCAAACCGAACACACAACTCCTGCTGGTCGGGCCGCCAAGAACGCCAACCCGAATTCTTGCTGAACATCAAAGACCAGGCCGCCATCGCGTAAGCATACGCATAAGAAGGATCGATAGCGGTTGCTTTTTGAAGGAGATCGTGGGCAATCGCACTCCTTTCGGGCGACCCTGACCAGGCATGTGGCAGGGCACGCAGAACAAAGTCGTAAGCAGTCAAATCTTCGGTTCGCTTTCGCGACGTGCGATCGATTTCCGCTCGCTGAAGCTTCGGAGCGATCGCACCGACCACGCTCTGGGTCACCCCATCTTGCAGTTCGAATACGTCTTCGAGACTGCCATCGAAGCGATCAGCCCAGACATGCTTCCCGCTTTCCGCCTCGATGAGCTGTCCCGTGATCCTGACCCGATTGCCCGCCTTGCGGACACTCCCTTCCAGCACGTAACGCACGCCGAGTTCGAGCCCGACCTGCTTCACATTGACCGCTTTGCCTTTGTAGGTGAAACTCGAATTCCGCGCGATCACGAAGAAGCTGCGCACCCGGGACAGCGCCGCTATGATGTCCTCCACCATGCCGTCGCTGAAATACTCCTGCTCCGGATCGCCGCTCATGTTAGTGAACGGCAGAACGGCAATCGACGGCTTGTCGGGAAGCGCCAAGGCCGGCCGCGCCATCGCCGCTTCGCGGTCCGGCCGCAGTCGGTAGATCCGCACCGGCTCGGCGATGTTCTTGAGTTGCTGCTCGCCGAGATCATCGAATCCGAGCTTCACCTTACTCCGGACGTGGTTGAAGACAGTGCGAGAGACGACGATGCTCCCAGCATCGGCCAAAGCCTCGAGCCGAGCCGCGATGTTGACTCCCTCACCATAGAGATCGCTGCCTTCGACCATCACGTCGCCCAGGTTGATTCCGACGCGCAGCACAATCCGGAAATCTTGGGGCACGTCGGCGTTGGCAGCTGCCATCGCGTTCTGGAGCTCGACCGCGCATTGGACAGCATTCACGGCGCTGGCAAATTCCACCAGCACCCCGTCACCCATCAGCTTGACGATGCGGCCATTATGCTTGGCGAGCAGTGGCTGTAGGATGTCTTTGCGACGGGACTTGATGGCAACAAGGGTCCCAGCCTCGTCCCGCTCCATGAGGCGGCTGTAGCCGACCACATCGGCTGCCAATATCGCAGCAAGGCGGCGTTGGACGCGTTCTTCTGCCATGTCATGCATCAGCCTTCGGAGGCCCACGGGACCGGGATTGTATTGGGGGCCACGCTGCGAGTCCATTGGGCGAGAGTCTGCGATGGGGTGGGTCGGAAAACGTCTTCCACATCGCCAAGCGTCAGATTTTCACTTGTAGGAAGACACTCCGATCGAACCCGTCGCCGGTTTCATCGGGTCAACTGCGGCAAAGACGGCGCTCGCCTCGCTGACGATGGAAACGTGATCCTTGGCTGCATGCCCTGCGGCAGCGCTGTCGCCGCGCATGATCGCGGTAACGATGACGTCATGCTCCTGCCAGGATTTGGCCAGGCGGCCCGGCAGCATGAATTGCGCGCGCCGGAACGGCGCCAGCCGGCTGCGGGTCATGACGGTCAGTTCATAGATGTGCTTGCTGTGCGCGCCGCGATAGAGCCGAGTGTGGAACTCGGTGTTGAAATACTCGTAGTCCTCCTCCGCACCCAGTTGCACAAGGCGCGCCGATGCCTGGTGCTCGATCTCGAGCGCGCGGCGCTCGGCGGTGGTCATGCGCTCGGCCGAAAACCGTGCGCAAATCGCTTCAAGCTCTGCCATGCTCTCGAACATCGAGGCAAGATGCTCCTGCGTCACCACGGCGACAGTGGCGCCGCGGTTGGGACGCCTTTCGACCAACCCCATGGCGCTCAGCCGGCCAAGCGCCTCCCTGACGGGAGTGCGCGACACATCGAAACGGGCAGCCAGCGAGGCCTCGTCGAGCTTTTCGCCGGGGCGCAGGAAGCCGGTGACGATCCGGTCACCGATCGCCCTCACCATCTGATCGACGGTCGTGCCCGACCTGATCAAGCTGCGCTTCCCCGACAATTCTCCTCCGTCAGTCTTTTTCGCGGCCGCGCGGCAAATGGCTCGCCGGAAGTTTCGACTCGGGCGCGCCCTCTATGCCTTTATTTTAATCTAGATGTCAAACTGGCTAATTGAAAGGCAAAAAGTGTATGCAATTGCCTTTCGCTTGAGCACGACAAATCGGCCCGCCAACTGATTTAATTGCATAAATTCCATCTTTTGAACTGGCACGGCGATTGCATGCACTTTTACGAGAAGGGAATTAATCGACCCGGAAAGGGTTCAACAGGGAGCATTCACATGACCGAGAGATTCATGCTTAGCCGCCGCGAGTTGCTCAAGACCTCCGCCGCCGGAGCGGCGCTCGGCCTGGCCTCGGCGTCATTCCCGATCAGCAAGGCGTTCGCCGCTGCCGTCACTGTCGGCTTCGTCTATGTCGGACCGAAGGACGACTACGGCTATAACCAGGCGCATGCCGAGGGTGCCGCCACATTGAAGGCCATCGAGGGCATCTCCGTGGTCGAGGAGGAGAACGTCCCCGAGACGGTCGATGTCCAGAAGTCGATGGAATCGATGATCAACCTCGACGGCGCCTCGCTGATCTTCCCGACCTCCTTCGGCTATTTCGATCCGCACATGCTGGCCATGTGCGCGAAATTCCCCGACGTGCAGTTCCGCCATTGCGGCGGCATGTGGAACAAGGACAAGCATCCGATGAATGCCGGTTCCTATTTCGGCTATATCGGCATGGGCCAGTATCTCAACGGCGTCGCCGCCGGCCACGCCACCAAGACCAAGAAGATCGGCTTCGTCGCGGCAAAGCCGATTCCGCAGGTCCTGCTCAACATCAACTCCTTCCTGCTCGGCGCACGCTCGGTCGACCCGGCAATCACCTGCCAGGTGATCTTCACCGGCGAATGGTCACTGGCGGTCAAGGAGGCGGAGGCCACCAATGCACTGGTCGATCAGGGTGCCGACGTCATCACCTGCCATGTCGACAGCCCGAAAGTGGTGGTCGAAACGGCGGCGGGGCGCGGCGCCTTCATCTGCGGCTACCATGCCAATCAAAGCCCACTGGCGCCCGAAAAATACCTGACCGGCGCGGAATGGAACTGGGCGAAAGTCTACAAGATGTTCGTCGACGACCTCATGGCCGGCAAGCCGCTGCCCAATTTCACGCGCGGCGGACTGGCCGACGGCTTCGTCAAGATGAGCCCGCTCGGCCCCGCCGTCAGCGAGGCGGCGCGCGCGCAGTTCGACGGCACGCTCGCCGAAATGATGAAGGGCGGCTTTTCGGTGATCAAGGGGCCGTTGAAGAACAACAAGGGCGACGTCGTCGCAACCGAGGGCCAAACCTTCGTCGAAGCCGCGATCGAGCTGGAAAGCATGGACTATCTCGTCGAGGGTGTCGTCGGCTCGACCGCTTGAGCATGGATCGGAGACGGGGGCCATGGCAGACACCGTGAGCAGCGCGAGCGTGCCAGTGATGCTCGGCGCCAAAAGCTATCCGACGGCGCTCGAATGGATCGCCCGGCGGGCGGAAGCCTTCGTCATCCCGCTCGCGGCACTGATTGTCGGCATGGCCCTGTTCAGCCTGTTCATCGCGCTGGTCGGCAAATCGCCGGCGCAGCTCTATGAAACGATGTGGCGCGGCGGCTTCGGCTCGTGGTTCTCGGTCCAGAACTCGCTGTCGCGGGCCGCACCCTTGCTGCTTGCGGCGCTCTGCGTGGCACTGCCGGCCCGGCTCGGCCTTGTCGTCATCGGCGGCGAAGGCGCGATCGTGCTGGGCGGCGTCGCCGCGGCTGCCATGGGCGTGGCCGCCAGCGGCGCCCCGGCCTTTTTCGTTATTCTTGTCATGGGCGTGGCGGGCCTGGCCGCCGGCGGCATCTGGATCGGTGCCGTCGGCGCGCTACGCCACTACCGTGCCGTCAACGAAACCATATCGAGCCTTTTGATGGCCTATATCGCCATCGCCCTGATGAACCATCTGGTGGAAGGACCGCTGCGCTATCCCGCCTCGCTCAACAAACCGTCAACCGAGCCGTTGGCTGAGGCCTACCGCATCGGCAATATTCCGGGCATGGACGTGCATTGGGGCCTAGTCGTCGGCGTCATCGCCTGCATTCTGTCCTGGCTGCTGATCGAAAAGACCCGCTGGGGGTTCGCTGCCCGCATCGCTGGCGGCAATGTCAGGGCAGCCCAGGTGCAGGGACTTGCCGTCGGACCGCTGATCGTCGGTTTCACCGCGCTGGCCGGCGGCTTCGCCGGCCTTGCCGGCATGCTGGAAGTCGCCGCCGTGCAAGGCAGCGCCAACGCCTCGCTCGCCGCTGGCTATGGGTATACCGGTATCCTGGTCGCCTTCCTTGCCCGCCACAATCCGCTCGCCATCATCCCGGTCGCCTTCCTGCTTGGCGGCATCGACGCCTCCGGCGGGCTGATCCAGCGCCGCATGGACCTGCCCGACGCCACCGTGCTGGTGCTGCAGGGCATGCTCTTCGTCGTCATCCTGTTCAGCGAAACCTTCTACGGCCGCTTCAAGGCCTTCAATCCCGACCTCTGGCAGAGGGGCGATCTCTTGAAGAGGCCCGATCTCCTGAAGGGAACTGCCTGATGGACGCAACCGAGATCGGCCTGTGGGGCGTTCCGCTCGCCATGCTCGGCGGCGCCATCCGGGTGTCGACGCCCTTCATCTTCGTGTCGCTGGGCGAGGCCATCACCGAGCGTTCGGGTCGCATCAATCTCGGGCTCGAAGGCACGCTGGTGTTCGGCGCGATGACCGCCTATGCCGTGGCAGTGATGACCGGCTCACCATGGCTCGGCCTGCTGGCCGCCGCCGCCGCCGGTCTTTGTTTCGGCCTGTTCCACGGCTGGATCTGCAAATTCCGTGGAGTTAACGACATCGCCATCGGCATTGCGCTGATGCTGTTCGGCTCGGGACTCGCCTTCTTCTTCGGCAAACCGTTCATCCAGCCCTCGGCGCCCCACCTGCCAGCCATCCCGTTTGGCGGCTGGTCCGACGTTCCGCAGGTGCAGGCTGCGCTCAACGTCAATGTGCTGTTCCTGATCGGCGCAGCACTTGCCGTGTTCCTGTGGTGGGCTTTCCGCAACACCCGGGCCGGCCTGATCCTGCGCGTGGTCGGCGACAGCTCCGACGCCGCGCGCGCCATGGGCCTCAACCCGAATACGGTCCGCCTCATCGCCACCGGCATCGGTGGCGCGCTGGCCGGAATCGGCGGCGCTTATCTGTCGCTCTACTATCCCGGCAGCTGGACCGAAGGCATTTCGTCGGGCCAGGGGCTGATGGCGGTGGCGCTGGTCATCTTCGCGCGCTGGAACCCGCTCGGCTGCTTTGCCGCCGCGCTGCTGTTCGGCGGGGCCGGCGCGCTGGGGCCGGCGCTGCAATCGGTCGGCGTCACGCAAGGCTACTATCTGTTCTACGCCGCACCCTACATTCTCACCCTCGTCATCATGATCGCCACCTCGTCGCCGAGCCGTTCGCTGGCCGGCGCGCCGGGCGAACTGTCGATCACCAAATGACGTTTCCAGACTGGAGTTTTTCTCAATGAACGCCAGAGCCGAGGTCACGCAGCGCTACATCGACGCCGATCCCTATCCATGGCCCTACAATGGCGAGCTTCGGCCCGACAACACGGCGCTGATCATCATCGACATGCAGACCGATTTCTGTGGGCCGGGCGGCTATGTCGATCATATGGGCTACGATCTCTCGCTGGTGCGGGCGCCTATCGAGCCGATCAGATCGGTGCTGTCTGCCATGCGGGCGAAGGGCTACACCATCATTCATACGCGAGAGGGCCACCGGCCCGATCTCGCCGACCTGCCGGCCAACAAGCGCTGGCGCTCGCGCCGCATCAATGCCGGCATCGGCGACCCCGGACCCTGCGGGCGCATCCTGGTGCGCGGCGAGCCGGGCTGGGACATCATCCCCGACCTCTATCCGGCCGAAGGCGAGCCGATCATCGACAAGCCCGGAAAGGGCTCGTTCTGCGCCACCGACCTGGAGCTGATCCTCAACCAGCGCGGCATCGAAAACATCGTGCTGACCGGCATCACCACCGACGTCTGCGTGCACACGACGATGCGCGAAGCCAACGACCGCGGCTTCGAATGCGTGATGCTGGAGGATTGCTGCGGGGCGACCGACTACGGCAACCATCTCGCCGCGATCAAGATGATCAAGATGCAAGGCGGCGTGTTCGGCGCGGTGTCCAATTCGGCGTCCTTCGTCGCCAAGTTGCCATGAGGGTGTCGTGATGCGTGAAAGCGGCAAGAACGCCGTCGGCGTCGAGACGATCGGCATGAGCATGCGCTTCGGCGCCTTCACCGCGCTGGACGACGTCTCCATCAAGGTGCCGGCGGGATCGTTTCATGCGCTGCTTGGCGAAAACGGCGCGGGCAAGTCGACGCTGGTCAAATGCATCATGGGTTTTTATCACCCGACCGCCGGCGACATTCTGATCGACGGCCGCGAGGTCGGGATCGCCAGTCCGAAGGATGCCTCGGCGCTCGGCCTCGGCATGGTCTACCAGCATTTTACGCTTGTCCCGTCACTGACGGGTGCAGAGAACCTGGTCATTTCGCGCGAAAAAGTGCCGGGGATTATCGACTGGCGCAACGAGCGCGCCGCACTTGCCCTATTCATGGAGCGGATGCCGTTCAAGCTGCCTCTCGACGTCAAAGTGGCCGAACTCGCCGCCGGCGAGAAACAGAAGCTCGAAATCATCAAGCAGCTTTATCTCGGCCGCAGCTTTCTGGTGCTGGACGAGCCGACGTCGGTGCTAACCCCCGGCGAGGCGCAGGAAGTGCTGGGCCTCGTGCGCGGCATGACCAAGGCGGGCGATCTCACCGTGCTGATGATCTCGCACAAGTTCCACGAGGTGACGGCGTTTGCCGACGACATCACTGTGTTGCGCAAGGGCAGACTGACAGGAACGGGGAAAGTATCGGAGCTGTCTCACAAACAGATGGCGGCGATGATGATCGGTGACCAGCCGATCGCGGCGCTCGACAGCCGCGCTCCAGTGCCGGTCGGCGCCAGGCAAATCCTGACGGTGAAGGCACTGAAGGCGCCCGACCGCACCGGCCTGAAAACCATCAATATCGGCGAGCTCGATGTGAAGTCCGGCGAGATCGTCGGTGTCGCCGGCATTTCCGGCAACGGCCAGAAGGAGTTTCTAGAAGTCCTTGCCGGGCAGCGTACGCGTGATGCCGGCGACGTTCTGGTGAAGGGATCGCCCTACGGCGCCAGCCGCGCCGAGGCCCGCACGCTCAATGTGCGCTTCATCCCGGAGGAACCGTTGCGCAATGCCTGCGCGCCGAGGATGACGGTGGCGGAAAACATGGCATTCCGGACCTTCGACCTGAACGAGGCCGGCAAGCCGATAAGCTGGATCCGGATGAGCGCCATCAGGGACTATGCGACGCGCCTGGTCGAGCAGTTCAAAGTCAAGACCGCCTCGCTCGCCTCGCCGATTGCGTCGCTGTCCGGAGGCAATGTGCAGCGCGCGGTGCTCGCCCGCGAACTGACCGGCGAGGTCGATCTTCTCATCGTGTCCAATCCCTGCTTCGGCCTCGACTTCTCAGCCGTCGCCGAAATCCGTGCCCGCATCATGAAGGCGCGCAACGCCGGCGCCGCCGTGCTCCTGATGTCCGAGGACCTCGACGAATTGCTTGAGCTCTCCGATCGCATCTTCGTCATGTCCGACGGCGCGCTGGTCTATGAGACGCCGATCGCGCAGGCGAGCGTCCAGACGATTGGCGAGCACATGGCCGGACATCACTGATGGCGGCAATCGACGCGCTGCCGTTTCCGTTTGCCTTCAAGCCTGAGGCGATGGCGCTGGTCGTCATCGACATGCAGCGCGATTTCGCCGAGCCGGGCGGCTTCGGCGCCAGCCTCGGCAACGACGTCGGCCGGGTGGTGGCGATCGTGCCAACGGTGAAGAGACTGATCCAGGGATTTCGCGCTGCCGGCCTGCCGGTGATGCACACGATGGAGTGCCACAGACCCGACCTTTCGGACCTGCCGCCGGCCAAGCGCAATCGCGGCAATCCGTCGATCCGGATCGGCGATGTCGGTCCGATGGGCCGCGTGCTGGTCGTCGGCGAGCCGGGAACGGCGATCCTCGACGAGGTGGCCCCGCTGCCTGGCGAAATCGTCATCGAAAAACCCGGCAAGGGCGCGTTCTACGCTACCAGCTTCGGCGAGGACCTGAAGCGGCTCGGCGTGCAGCAGCTCGTCTTCGCCGGAGTCACGACGGAAGTCTGCGTGCAGACGACGATGCGCGAGGCCAACGACCGCGGCTATGAATGCCTTCTGGCGGAGGATGCGACGGAAAGCTATTTTCCGGAATTCAAGGCGGCCGCACTGGCCATGATCAGGGCGCAGGGCGCGATCGTCGGCTGGACGGCGATGACGGACCAGGTGCTCAAAGGAATTGCCGATGCCTAACATTGCATACCCGGCTCTCATCCATGGGGGCTGGCGAGATCTGGCATTCGAGCATTTTCGCGAAGGCATCACGGTGCATTGGCTGCTCAAGGGCGGACCGGCCGAACCCTCCGTCGCGATCCTGAACTATCGGCCCGGCGCCGGCGTGCCGCGCCATCGCCATGTCGCACTGGAAACCATCGTTGTGCTGGAAGGTACCCAGAGCGACGAGAATGGCGACTATCTTCCCGGAAGCGTGATCCTGAACCCGGTCGGGACCGAGCATTCGGTGTGGACTAAACACGGCTGCGTCGTGCTGATCCAGTGGAATTTGCCGGTGGTCATTCTGGACGAGACGAAATGAGCGACATCCGTTTTGATATCGGCAGCCTGCACGCGGCCTATGCCTCCGGCATATCGGCCGCTACCATTATTGGAACCGTGTTTCAGCGCATAGCGAAAGCGGACGATCAAGGCATCTTCATCCATCTGGTGAGCAAGGCGGACCTGCTCGCCGAAGCCGAGGCACTCGGCGGATTCGATCCCGTGGCAAAGCCGCTCTGGGGCGTGCCGTTCGCGGTCAAGGACAACATCGATGTTGCCGGCATGCCTACCACGGCCGCCTGCGCCGAATATGCCTACTTACCGGCGAAAGACGCCACCGTCGTCGCGCGTCTGAGGGCGGCCGGCGCGCTGGTCGTCGGAAAAACCAATCTCGACCAATTCGCCACCGGGCTAGTCGGCGTGCGCACGCCCTATCCGATCCCGAGAAACGCGATCGATCCGAAACTGGTGCCGGGCGGTTCCTCGTGCGGCTCGGCCGTGGCGACGGCGCACGGCATTGTTTCTTTCGCGCTCAGCACCGATACCGCAGGATCCGGCCGTATCCCCGCCGGCCTCAATAACATCGTCGGGCTAAAGCCGACGGTCGGCGCGCTGTCGGCCGCCGGCGTCGTGCCGGCCTGCCGTACGCTCGACTGCGTCTCCGTCTTCGCACTCACCGTCGATGACGCCTACAGCGTCTTCAGGGCCGCGGCGGCAGAGGACGACGCCGATCCTTATTCGCGCGCTATCGCGGCGGCGCCGCTCGGTCCGCGCCCATCCGTGCTGTCTGTCGGCGTTCCGGCAAAGACGGACCGGGAATTTTTTGGCGACACGGCCATGCAGGCGGGATTCGAAACGGCGCTGCGGACGCTGGAACAGCTCGGCTGCCGATTGATCGAAATCCCCTTCGGCGATTTCTACGCCACCGCCAACCTGCTCTACGAAGGCGCCTGGGTGGCCGAGCGCTATGCGGCGATCGCGGATTTCATGGACGTGAACGAGGCAGCCATGCATCCGGTGACGCGCCAGATCATCGGCGGGGCGCGAAAACTTTCCGCAGCGGATGTTTTCAAAGGCCTCTATGCGCTGCAGGCCTACAAGGCCAGGCTCGCGCCGGTCATAGCGTCGGTCGACCTTTTCTGCGTGCCGACGGCGCCGACGCATTACACCATCGGCGCCGTCTTGGCCGATCCGATCGTCACCAACAGCCGGCTCGGCACCTACACCAACTTCGTCAATCTGCTCGACATGTGCGGCATCGCAGTACCGACGGGCAAGCGCGATGACGGTCTGCCGATGAGCGTCACCTTGCTTGCCGCCGCCGGCAAGGACGCCCTGACGGCATCGCTGGCCCGTGATCTTCATCGAGCCAGCGGTCTTGGCCTTGGCGCGACTGGGTGGGCGATGCCTGCCTGCGTCGGCAAGACCCCTGACTTCGATGACGGCATGATCGAGCTCGTGGTCGTCGGCGCGCATTTGTCGGGAATGCCGCTCAACGGCCAACTCTGCGCGCTTGGCGCGCGATTGAGCAGAGCCGCCAAGACGGTTGCTTCCTATCAGCTCTACGCACTCGCCGGCCAGTCCGTGCCGAAGCCGGGGCTCGTGCGTGTTGCCGATGGCAACGGGAAGTCGATCGATGTCGAGGTTTGGCGGCTTTCACCAGACGCGTTCGGACGCTTCGTGGCCGCGATCCCGCCGCCGCTCGGCATCGGCACGATCGAGCTCGATGACGGGACATCGGCCAAGGGCTTCCTGGTCGAAACCGCCGGGTTGTCACGGGCGATCGACATTTCGGCCTATGGCGGTTGGCGCAGCTTCGTTGCAAGGCTGGCGGAGCGAGTGGAAAGCGTTCCGGCCGATTGAACGAAAGCCGTTCGCGCCGGCAACGTCAGCGCGACCTCAAATCATAGCAGCGATGCTCGGCGAGCCTGTCACTGCGAATGCCGTAAGCCATCCGTAAGCGCGCGTGTTCGAAAGTTGCACCGTGAGTGGCAGGCGCCATCAAGCGCTTGGCACCGCCGGAGACCTCGCGATGCGAACAGGCAGTGCAGTGGGCCTCATCCGACCCGGCGATGGTCCGTGCTGTCGGCTTTTTTCTTCACGCCGGACGCTGTCGAAAGGCGGCGGCGATATCTCTCAGCCTGCTGCCAGCTTCGGGTCGGTGGAGATCAGACCCTTCTGCAATTGCCGCCTCCCACCCGCTCCGGTTCGCAGAGGGCCGCGCACCGACCACCTTTAACAAGGCGGGTCAGGTCGCGCGCCTCTCGTCGCGACGCAATGTGGCAGGCATATGGAGCGCTTACGGCAAAGCCGACTAACAGCTAGACTGCGGCACACGGATCGATTGTTCAAACAGGTCGTGCTGCACGCACCCAATCGAGTCGTGCGGCGGGGACAAGACCGTAATTGTAAAAATTGATACCGTCGACGTCCGGCACCAGCGCCGGTTTCACCTTGGCGGCGAGGATTTCAGGACCCGCCATTTCCGGATAAAAGAGCCGGTAGCCGACGCCGAGGAATTTCTCTGCTCCGAGCGCGGTGCGGCCGGCTGCCGTCAGGCCTGCGACGTCGCCGGCCTGCATGTCGTAGGCACACAGGATCGCCCCGTCGCAGACCTTGCCGAGCGCTGCCAGATCGCATCCGCCGAGCCAGCCGTCTTTCAGGTCGATGATGAGAACACGTGTCCCCGGATCGGCGACCTCGCGCAGCTCGGCGACAAGGCTGGTCACCGGCTCGAACCGCCACAACAGATAGGCGTGGAGTTGCGGCCAGGGCAGAAAGGCGTCTAGGCCACTTGCGGGAAATTCGGGAAAGCGCCGTTCAGGCACCGCGCGCTCGCACGCCTCGGCAATCCACTGCTTGACGAGCTCACGCGCCGCCTGGCCTTCGATGCCGACAGCAGCGGCGCGGGCGAGGCAGGACGGACAGAAGCAAAGCGACAGAAGAAAGTCGTCTTCCGGCGTCAGCCCGACACCGTCCTTCTCGTGATGATATTCGTGGGCGAAGCCCATGAAGGACGGGCTTTCAAGTTCGATCCTGTCCGGCCTGTAAGTATGGGTGATATCCGCGGCCAGCGCACGGACATAAGCGCGTGCATCCGGATGTGACGGACAAAGATTGTAATAATTGGGGTCGCCGAAGGCGTTGCGGGTGACGGCTTGCGGATAAAGCATGCCGAGGCGGGTGTTGTGCAGGCAGACCGTCCAGCACGACACTTGGAGTCCGCCTGCCTCGCGCCGTTGAACGAGTTCGGCCAGAACGTCGCCACCTTCCGTGACTACGTCCGCCACCTTGGGCTGGATCACGAGATCGGCCCATCGCGCGGCGGTTGGCTTGAAGTAGATCGTGCCGTCCTCCGGGAAATAGGCTTTGCGGCGCGGGCTGCGCGGCTGCAGGAACCGGCCGGCATGATAGGACGTCGCCAAGCTGATCATGTTGAGCCCGGCACGCTCGACGACATCGCGTTCGACCGTCTCCAAGCCCAAATCCTGGACATCCCAGGGGTAGGTCCACATCGAAAGCTGCATGAAATATCCTCAGTTTTCTGCAATGGCGCCGTGAGCAAACGCCGATTGGGCTCCCGTCAGCCTTCCACCGGTTCGGCGACTTGCATGAGGCAGTCTCCCGCCTCGCACATCGTGTGCAGCCGGCGCGAAAGTACGATACCGCCTTCGGCGAAATGCAGGGCTTCCTCGGCAAGTTCGAGCCGCTCGAGGTCGTGATACCAGCCGGCCAATTGTCCGGCGCTCACGCCGTCGCCGAGCCTGACGGCGGGTTCGAACCAGCCGCGGCGGGTGGCGTAGAGGCCCTGACTGTGCCGGGAAAGCGAAAGCAGTCGCGTCGGCGCCGAAGGCGTTGACTCCGGCGCGAGAACCGGGGCCTCGACCACGCCGACGGCGACCATCAGACTGTCGATCGCGCGAGCGGTAATCGCCATCGTATCGACTGTGGCGGTGCCGCCGCCGCCGAATTCGCCGCTGACGCCGATGGCGCCGGCCCGGCGGGCTGCGCCCATGGAGGTCGGCGAGGCCCGGCCATTGTTGGCCACGAACCCATACGGCATGCCGAGCGCCCGCATCAGTTCCACCCCGCGCCCATGCCTGTCGGGATCGGTATTGCGCTCGATGAGCGCCGTGGGGAGATGCTCCATCGAGGTGCCGCCCGAATGAATATCGAAGATGACGTCGTGGCGGGGAAACAGTTCCGTCTCCAGGAAATTGGCAAGCCGGCTTGTCGGGGTGCCCAACGGATCGCCGGGAAAGGCTCGGTTGAGATTGCCGCCATCGAGCGGCGAACAGCGTTTGGCGGCCATGACCGCCGGTGCGTTCGCCATCGGCAGGACTGTGACGCGGCCCTTGAGCCGCTTGGGATCGAGCCGGCGGATCAGCTTTGCCAGCGACAGCTCGCCCTCATATTCGTCACCGTGATTGCCGGCCATCAGAAGCAGCGACGGGCCTTCACCATTACGTATGAGGCAGATCGGGACCTTGACCTGGAAATAGGGCGAACGGTCTATCGAGAACGGAATGCCGAGATAACCTGATGTATTGCCGTCCCGGTCGAAGTCGAGCGTATGAGTGAGGCCGGTGTGCATGGCGGCAACTCAGACGGCGGCGACCGCGGTGACCTCGATGCGGAGGTCGGGATCGGCGAGACGCGCCTCGACGCAGGCCCGCGCCGGCAGGCGTTGGGGATCCACCCAGGCATCGTAGACGCTGTTCATGGCGTCAAAGTCGCCGATCTGCGGCAGGAAGATGTTGACCGCCACTAGCTTCGACTTGCTGCTGCCGGCCTCGACCAGAAGCGCCTCGATCTTTGAGAGCACATCGCTGGTCTGGCCCTCGATGCCGGCCTTGCGATTGTCGGCGACCTGGCCTGCGATGTGGACGAGGCCGCCATAGACGACCGCCTGCGACATGCGGGAGCCGGACTGGAAATACTTGATCATATTGGATCCTTTCGAGGTTCTCTTGGGGCCGCCGCAAAATCCGGTCAGCCGAAATAGGTGGGAAAGGCGTGGCGGACATGGCCGGCCGCGTCGACGCCGAAGATCACGCGATGGCGATCGAGGCAGGTGCAAGGATGGGAGATGCCGAATTCAATGATGTCGCCAATGGCTATGTCGTCACCCGGCGCGATTGTCAGAAAGGCGTGCTGGTCGTTGAGCTTGAAGACCTCGGCGCGCGCTACCGGCATCGGCTTGCCGGCGCGCAAGACCGCGAGCACCATCGGAAAACCCTGATCGAACGACACGTCGCGCATGCCCATCCCGCAGATCGCCAGGCCGGGCTCCGGCCGCGACAGCACCTCGGCCCACAGGCGCAAAGCCGGACGAAACGAATTTCGTGCGGAAACGCTGACGCCGCCGACCGCAAAGCCGTCGCGGACATCAAGTGCGCCAAGCGAGCGATCATAGATGCCATGGTCGTGGAAGAAGATGGCGCCGCTGCGCAACACCAGCGTCACATTGCCGTTCCTGGAAACGGTGGGCGAAAGCGCGGCGACCACTTTGTCGAAGAACGCCGAGCCGCCGGCCGTGACGACCAGCGGCGCAGCGCCGCCGACGCGGGCGCGCAGCCGCAGGAACATGTCGGCGATCATCGCCAGCAGAGCCGAGATCACCTCCTCGGTGCGGCCAGGATCGGATTGCGCCGCGGCACCTTCGTAGGTCGCGACTCCGGCGATCAGCAGCCGTCCGCCGGCTGCATCAACTGCATCGGCGATCGCCTCGGCTTCGCCAGCAGTCCGCGCGCCTGCCCTCCCCGCACCCAGTTCGACGAGCACGCGCAACGGCGGCAGCCTCGCATTGGCCCGCCAGGCTTCCGCAAGCGCGTTCACGGCGGCGACAGAGTCGGCGAAGACGAAGAGTTCGACGTCCGGCCAGGCGCCAACCAGCGCCGCGAGCCTGTTCGCACCGCCTGATCCACCAACCTCGTTGGCGATGATCAGCCGTGTAAGGCCGGCCCTGAGCATCACCGCGGCCTGCCTGACATCCGCGACGGTCGTGCCCCATGCCCCGGCCTCTATCAAGGATCGGGCAAGGTCGGGCGCCATCGGGGTCTTGGCATGCGGCGCGACCATGGCGCCCTGTTCGCGCGCGTAGCGCAGGAACAGGTCACGATTTGCGATGAAGGCCTCCTCGTCAAGGGTCAGCACCGGCAACGACATGCGCCCATCAGCCGGATGCCAGCGCTCAGATGCGACAAGGCTGCTGTCCAGCCCGAAGGTGCCGGGCGGCACACCGCGGATGCGATCGTCGAGCAGGAAATTTTCACGCGTCGCGAGCGCCGGGACGGGTGAGTTTTCGGTCATCCGATGCTAGTCCTTTCGCCTTCGCAGGATGAAGTCCGGATCGATTTCCAATGCCGGCCTCAGCATGAGAGAGATGCATGCCAAAGCCTTACTCCGGACCGATCATTGATGCCCACCATCATCTTTGGGATCTCGGCCTCGGCCGGCATCCCTGGCTCGCCGCAACGGCCGGCGAACGCGGCGGCCTGGGCGAACTTGGCCCCTTGCGGCGAAACTATCTTCCTGAGGATTATTCGCGCGACGCCAGCCGGCACAATGTCGTCGCCACCATCCATGTCGAGGCCGGTTGGGCCGGGGATGACTGCTTCGGCGAAACGCGGTGGCTTGAAACGCTTGACAAGTCGCGGGGCGTGGCCGCCCGCTACGTCGTTCACGTCCCGCTGGCGAACCGCCAAGCGCCGGCGCTGGTCGAGGCGCAGGCGGCATTCGACCGTGTCGTCGGCGTGCGCGACATATTGAGCTGGGACCCTGATCCCGCCCGCCGTTTCGCTGCCCGTGACGGCATCATGGACGATCCGGCCTGGCGCGCCGGCCTGTCCCTGCTCGGCCGCCACCGGCTGACTTTCGATCTGATGGTGTTTCCGCGCCAGCTCGCCGGTGCCGCGCGGCTCGCAGCGGCCTATCCGGACCAGCTCTTTGTCCTCAACCACTGCGGCAGCCCGATCGATCGCGACGCGGACGGGATGCGGGCGTGGCGCGAAGGGGTTCGGCGTTTGTCCCAGTGTGACAACCTCGCCATCAAGATATCGGATCTGGTCGCCTACGATCATGACTGGACGCTCGACAGCCTGAAGCCGGTTGTCATGCATTGCATCGACTGTTTCGGCACGCGGCGCGCGATGTTCGGCAGCGACTTCCCGGTGGCCGGTCTGCACGCCTCGTTCGATGCGGTATATGACAGCTTTAAGGCCATTGCCGGGGAGCTTTCCGCAGACGAGCAGACGGCGCTGTTCTTCGGCAATGCAAGGCGCATCTACCGGCTGGACGATATGTCATCGGCGGGCCTGCTCCCTGCCTGAGAGAAGCAGCAGCCCCAGGATCAGCGAACCGAACAGAATGCTGCGCCAGCCGGGCGATGCGTTGACGACGGTGATCAAAGCGGTGATCGTGACCAGCAGGATCGCGCCGGGGATAGTGCCGGCATAGGTGCCGAGCCCGCCGAGGATCGAGGTGCCGCCGAGAACCACGGCGGCAATCGAGGCGAGCAGATAGGGATCGCCGATGCCGACATAGCCCTGTCCGTTCATGCCGAGCACCAGCACACCCGCAAGCCCCGAAGTGAAGCCGCTGATGCCGTAGACCGCCAGGGTGGTCGAGGCGACGGGAACCCCGGAGAGTGCCGCGGCGAGCGGGTTGGCACCCATGGCGAAGAGCCGAGCGCCGAAGGATGTGGCATGCATTGCGGCCAGAACGATCACCGAGACGGCCACCCACAAGAGCACGCCTGCGGGAATACCGGCCGGCCGCGCATTGCCGAGCCAGCGGACCAGCGGGTTTTCGGCGGTCACGGCGCTGCCGCCGGCGATGATGATCAGCAGACCCTGCAGGAATGTCGCCATTGCCAGGGTCATGATCATCGGATGAACGCGCAACAGCGCCACGCCCAGCCCGTTCACCAGACCGATTGTCGTCGTCAACGCAAGGACGGCAAGGACCGCGGTGAGCCCGGTCGGATCCGCCTGCCATGAGAGCAGCGGCAGGCTGACGGCGCTCACTGTGACGATAGCCGCGACGGAAAGGTCGATGCCGCCGGCGATGACGACGAAGGTCTGGCCCGCCGCAACCAAGCCAATAACGGCGGCCAATTCGACCAGATAGCGCAAATGGCCATAGGCGCCGAAGCCATGCGAAACGAAGCTCGCCACGATCCACACCGCGGCAACGATGGCAACGGTGAGAAATGGCCGGCTGCGCAGGATGGTCTGGGCGCGCCTGCCGCCCACGGTCTCTTTCCATGCTGTCATTGCTGCACCTTGCGCAATTGCGGGATGGCGACCGCCCCGATGATGATGAGGCCCTGGGCGACATACTGGGCGACCGGCGTGAAGCCGAGGAAGAACATGACACTGATCATCAGGCTGAGCAGCAGGCTGCCGGCAAGCGCACCGCGCATCGTGCCTTGGCCGCCGAGGAAGCCGATGCCGCCGAGCACGGCGGCGGCAATGGAATTCAGCGTGAAGGCCGTGCCGATGACCGGATCGCCCGAACCTGTTTGCGCGGCGACGAACAGGCCGGCGCCGGCGCAAAGCAGGCCGCTGATCGCGTAGGCGGCTACCCGTGCGCCATCGACCGGCACGCCGGAGCGATAAGCGCCGACCGGATTCTCGCCGGCGGCATAAAGGCTCAAACCAAGCGGTGTGGCGAGATAGAGTTTCCACAGAAGGACGATGAGCACCAGCAGCACGAAGGCCGCGGGCGTGTTGCCGGCAAGCAGGTCCGACAGCCACTCCGGAATGGCGCCGCCGGGTCTCGGCAGGATGAGCAGCGCAGCACCGCCGATGATGAAGGAACCGGCGAGCGTCACCACGATCGCTGGCAACCGAAGTTTTACGACGATGAACCCGGTCGCGCCACCGATGCCGATACCGGTCAGCGCCACCGCAGCGGCACCGCCGGCTACGCCCAGCGGCCCGGTCATTGTCGTCGCGGCGATCACCGCCCCCAGGCTGACCATTGCGCCGATGGCTAGGCTGATACCGCCGGTAAGCATCAGGATCGCCTGGGCCATGGCGACCAGCGCCAGCGGAAACCAGCTCTGGGTGAATTTGGCGAAGCCGGAAGCGGTCAACAGGCCGGGGAACAGGAAGCCGTAGGCGACGAGGAACGTCATGACCACGGCGAACAGGCCGCGCACACCGGCATTGCGGCGCAGCTGAACCGGCCAGTAGAGAGCGCCGGCTTGCCTTGGCGAGGCCACCGTGCTCATGCCGCCACCTTGCGCTGTTCGGCGCCCATCGCGGCGGAAACGATGGCTTCCTCGCTCAGTGCGCCGCGCGCGAGCATGGCAACGATGAGGCCCTCCCGGACCACCGCGACGCGGTCGCAAAGGTGCACCAGTTCGGGTGTGTCGGAACTGAGCAGCACGACCGCCTTGCCGGCGGCGGCGAAATTGCGAAGCATCATATAGATTTCGCGCTTGGTCTCGACATCGACGCCACGTGTCGGGTCATTGAGGAGAAGCACAAGCGGGTCGTGCGGCATCCATTTCGCCAGCGCGACCTTCTGCTGGTTGCCGCCCGACAGGGCCTGTGCCGGCCGGCCGAGATCGCCCTTGATGCCAAGCTGGACGGCGAGACCTCTTGCCGTCTCACGCTCGGCACGGCGGCTGCGCAGCTTCAGCGCCGGCAGTCTTGCGAAAGCGGGCAGCATCATGTTGGTGACGATGGAATGGATCAGGTGCAGGCCTTCCCGCTTGCGGTCGGCCGGGACATAGGCGAGGCCAAGCGCGTTGGCTTTCGGCACACCGCCGGGCAAACCCGAAGCCCCCTTAACGGTTGCGGATGCCGTCCTCGCCGGAATGGCACCGTAGAGACCGAGCAGCAAATCTTCCTGCCCTTGCCCAACCAGGCCTCCGATACCGAGCACCTCGCCCGTCCTGATCTCGAGATCGACATCGCGCATCAGGCCGGCCGAAAAATTGCGAACCGAGATGGCGTTGGCAGCCGATGCCGAAGGCTGCCAATCCGGAAAGAGGTCGCCGGAGTCGCGGCCGACCATCAGCCGTACCAGCCCGGCGGCATCTGTTCCTTCCAGTGTGCGGTCCGCCGTGCAGGCGCCGTCCTTCAGGACGGTAACATGCTGGCACAGCGCCATGACTTCGTTCAGCCGGTGCGAAATGTAGAGAATAGCGATGCCCTCGCCGCGCAGCCTCTCCAACAGGTCCGTCAGGACCTTCGTTTCGGTTGCCGAAAGCGACGAAGTGGGTTCGTCGAGAATGAGCACACGCGGCCGGCGGTAAAGCGCCTTGGCGATCTCCACCATCTGCCAGCGGCCAAGCGACAAATGTCCGACCGGCGTCGAGAGCGGTTCGTGAAGCCCGACAAGATCGCATGCTGCCCTGGCCCGCACGGCGAGTTCGGGATAGTCGAGCAAACCGAACCGGCGCGGATAGGCGCCAAGGCCGATGTTCTCGGCGATTGAGAGGCTGGCCGTCAGACTGAGTTCCTGCTGGACGACGGCGATCCCCGCCTGTTGCGCATAGGCGGGGGTCATGCGCGACACTGGGCGCCCATCGACCTCGATCGCCCCGCCGTCCGGGCGCAAGGCACCGGACAAGAGGTTGATCAGCGTCGACTTTCCGGCACCGTTCTCGCCGAGCAGCGCATGCACGCGGCCCGGCTGGAGAGCGATGGAAACGTCGCGCAGGACGGGATTGCCGAAGAAGGACTTCGACACCCCCAGCGCGGCAAGAAGCGGAGCCGTGGCCAGCACTTTCTGCGACCTTTCAGGCTTATTGCTCAGCCAGAAGTTTCTTGAACAGCTCCTCATCGTAGGGCGAATAGATGTAGCCGTCGGCCGGAAAATCGGCCGCCCGGGCGAGGTACTGGTCGATATTGGAATTGTCGATCACCGGCAGCGCGATCTTGACGAAAGCCGGCACATCCTTGCCTTCCAGCGCCTGGACGGCGGTATAGGTAGCGAAAGCGCCGAGCCAGTTCGGCTGCATGGTCGCCCAGCTCTTAAGGTCCTTTTCCTTCCAGAGTTCAAGGAACTGACGGGCATTCTCGCCGGTGATCGGCACCTGTTCGCGGCCCTGCTTGTCGAGCGCGAGTACGGCGCCCGCCGACAGGGCGCCGCCGAGCGACAGAATCCCGTCGATCTCGGAATTGGCGAACAGCAGGCTGGTGACGGCTTCCTGTGCAGGCGCGACATTGTAGGGTGTGTTGGTCTCGGCAAGGACCATCACCTCAGGATGGGCCTTGAGCGCCGCGTCAGCGCCTTTGCGCCGATCGTCGCTGACCGAAACGCCGGCCGGGCCATTGAGGATGAGGATCTTGCCCTTGCCGCCGATGGCGTCAATCAGGAACTTGGCCGCCTGATCGCCCCATTGGGCGGAATCGGTGTTGACCTTGGCCGTGACCTGGTCGGTGTCGACGAGGCTGTCGAAGTTGATGACGGCGATGCCCTTGGCGCAGGCGTCCGCCAGCACACGCGCGGGCGCGGTCGACGAGCCGGCAATCAGGATAATGGCGTCGACGTCGGAATCGATCATCGACTGGATCTGCTGGATCTGGACGTTCGCGTCACCCTGGGCGTCGGTCACGACAAGCTTATCGACCAGCCCTTGCTTCTTCAGGGTCTCGACTTCGGCTTCGATCGTGCCCTGTGTCTGCTTCATCCAGGTCGGCACGGAATAGATGTTGGCCCAGCCGATCGTGTACGGCGCCTTGCGGTCGCCGTTGATGCATTTGGCGGCGGCGTTGGCCTGCGAACCGGCGCCGAGGCTCAGGAGGAGACCGAGGCAAAGGGCGCTGGCGGATGCGAAAAACGATGATTTCGTCATGATTGTTCCCTTCTGAGGTTAGGCCTGGACGTGCGGGGTCCGGACGAAAAAAACCGCCGGTTGCCGCATCCGGAAACCGCCTGTTTTCTCGTCAGAATTTTCTGCGCCTGGCTCGTTATTGTCTGATATTTCAGACATCATGTTTGTATATCGGACAAATGGGATGCTAGACTGAGCCTTGACATCTTTCAAGCGTCTTGAGACGAGGGCCGAATTGATTTTTTACGCGGATGCGGCCGACATGAGCGATGGAGCTACTAGTCTGATCGAAGCGGAAGCCGGCGCCGAGCCGCGCAACGGCGAACGCCGCCGCGGCATCGACCGCGTCATCATGCTGCTGGAAGCGCTTTTGCGGCACCGCGCGCCGATGCGCGTCGGCGACATCGCCAAGATGATCGGCGCACCGCGTTCGACCACCTATGAAATCGTCAACAGCCTGCTCGAAGCCGAAATGCTCGAAAACGTCGGGACGGAAGGCTACGTCTATTTCGGGCGGGCTATGCATCTGTTCGGCTGGGCCTACTCGCATCACAACGCCCACTACCGGCGCATCATCGAGACGCTGGACAAGATGGCCGCTGAGACAGGCGAGACCGTGCAGTTGTGCGGCTTGCGCGGGAATAAATACATCGTTCTCGATTGCCGGGACTCTCCCGGCCCTTTCCGTATTTCAAGCGATGTCGGGGTCGAGGTGCCGATCCCGTGGACGGCGTCCGGGCGGCTCTTGCTTGGCCATATGAGTGAGGAAGAGGTGAAGGACTTCATCCCGCCTGGCGACTACAAGCTGCCCGACGGCCGCGTCATTGCGCCAGCCGAATTCTTCAGCGATGTCGCCCTGGCCCGCCAGCAAGGTTTCAGCGAGACCGCTGCTCTGGCCGACCGCTTCACGTGGTGCATGGCCGCGCCTATCCGCGATGGCCACGGCGCCATTAACAAGACCCTTTGCTTCGTATTGCCAGTCGACACAGCGGAAACGCGGCGCAGCGAGTTGCTTGCCGTGCTGTGCGAACGCGCCCGTGGATTGTCGTTGGCGGGAAGCTAATTTTTGAAGAATCGGCCCTGATGCATTTGCCAACGGAGCGCGAAAAAAATGGCCGGGCTCAATCGCCCGGCCAATATGAAGGTTACAACCTTCAGAGGGGAACGCCGTTCAGCGGAATGGGAGGAAACCGCCGAACGGTTTCACCTGTTTGAGCTTGTTTGAGCGGGTTGGCGACGAACAAAATTCCAAAAGCCGGCGGATGACGAAAATTCCTGTTCTATTTGCTCTGACCTCGTCAGACGGATGATGCCCTTGTCTCAAGGAGATCGGCATAGTGCCGGCGCGCCACGTCAGGATGCGAGCGCAGGCGACTTTTCAGCACGTTGGTTCCGACGTCGCGAAACAGCGGGTTGTCCGGATCGCTCGCCGGTCCGCGCGCCTCGGCAGCCAGTTCTTCAGGCAGGGTGAGCAACGGGATCGTCGCATCGAGCCGGGCGCTGAAGAAGAACGGAACGGAAATCCGCTCGACACCGGCCGGCGGCGTGACGACACGGTGGACCGTCGCCCTGAGATAACCGTTCGATGCCAGTTCGAGGAGCTCGCCGATGTTGACCATCAGCGTTCCGGGGATGGGATCCACATTCACCCAGCTTCCGTCGTATTCGACCTGCAGCCCCCTGTTGTCGTCCTGAAGCAGGAGCGTCAGGAAACCGCCGTCCTTGTGTGCGCCGACGCCCTGGTCGCCGCCGGTTGCGTCGCGTCCGGGATAGCGCACGATCTTCATGCGATGGTTGGGCTCACCGCTATAGATCGGATCGAAAGCGTCCTCGGTCTGGTCGAGCGACAGCGCGAAAGCCTTCAGCAGGCGGATCGCCACCGCCGTCGCCTTGGTCTGCCATGCCAGCAGCGCCGGCTTGAGTTCCGGCAGGACCGAAGGCCACTGGTTCGGCCCTTGCAGCCGCGTCCAGGCAGGAATGCCCGGCGCCTGTGGTATGGGTCGACGCTCGACGCCGATGTCGAGCTGTTCGCGCCAATCGGCCTTGCCCTTGGTCAGTTCACCACCGGTGCGCGTGTAGCCGCGAAATTGCGGGGACTTGACCATTTCGATGGCCAGCTTGTCGGCTTCCGGCAAGGCAAAGAACCGGCGCGAGGCGTCGAGCACCTCGTCGATTTCCACAGCCGAAATTCCGTGGCCGCTGAGATAGAAGAAGCCGACATCGCGGGCCGCCGTGCGCAGGTCGAACAGAAAGGTCCGACGCTCCGACGCGCCCTGTTCGAGACGGCTGAGATCGAGCACGGGTACAATCCTGGCCATGGTCAACCTCCTCTTGCCTCAGGCTTGGATCAGGCCTCTACGGTGACACGCTGGTCGTTGCGATCAAAGCAACGGTCGATCCAATCTCGATGCAATGGAAGAAAGTCAGCGCTGGGTTTGGCGGCCGCCAGGCAAATAACGTCCGAAAGGGTGTTCCATGGCACGAAGGCATCATGGCAACCATATGCACGAATTGCAGTGCGGCCGAGACTCAGAAATTTTCGACCCACGGCCTGAGTTCGAGCTCCCAAGTCCAGGCGCTGCGATGCTGCCGGTGGATTGCGAGATAGGTTTCGGCGATCGCGTCCGGAGACAGCCGGCGATCCTGCCGGTCGGGTTCGCCGGCCTGTCCGGGCCTATTCTGTCCGGGCCTGTTCGCCGCGATCACACCGTCGACAATGAAATGCGCGACATGGATGTTTTTCGGCGCAAGTTCGCGGGCCATGGATTGGGCCAGTCCGCGCAGGCCGAACTTTGGCATGGCAAAGCCGGCCGAACCCGGAAAACCTTTGATGCTGGCGGTGGCGCCGGTGAACAGGATCGAGCCGGAGCCGCGGGAAAGCAACCGGCGCGCGGCCTGCTGGCCGACCAGGAACCCGCCATAGGCGCCGACCAGCAATGCCTGTCTGACCGCTTCGGGTTCGAGGTCGGCGATCGGTCCGCGGGCGCGGCCGCTGGCGTTGAAAACCACAAGCGACAGAGGACCGGCGCTGTCGGCGACATCGAACAGGTTTTCGACCGACGCGATATCGGCAACGTCCGTTTCGACCGCCAACGCTCCGGTCTCGTCGACCAGCGTGCTCAGCTTGCCGACGTTGCGGGCAGCCAGGACCACGCGAAATCCCTCATTGGCGAGAAGACGTGCAAGCGAGGCGCTCAGCCCCGGTCCTGCTCCAGCGATAATTGCCACGTCCGATGTCATGGAGCTTCTCCTTTACGGATCTGGTATGGTACGGATTCTAGTGCAGCGGATTGGCGATTCAGGTCCTACCACTCGTGTTTCTCAGGCAGACCGTCGGTCAGATCGTAAAAGTCGGATTTCGAGCCGACATAAATATGTTCGCCGAGACGAAGGCCGGTCGGCCGGTCGAGGGTCCCGACCGTGACGTATGTTTCCACGCCCGGCGCGGCCTTCCAGAACAAATTGCCACCGCAATGTGAGCAGAAGCCGCGTTGGACGCTTTCCTATGACTGGTACCAAGTCAGGGTCTCAGAGGCCGCAAGCCTTAGGGTCCGCCGACTTGCAGCTCGCCATGACGGCAAAGTTGCCGCTGGTGCGCGCACATGGTGTGCAGTGGCAGGCGATCGGCTGAGCAACTTCGCCGGTGATTTCGTAGCGCACGCCGCCGCAGAGACAACGTCCAGTCGCCATCCGGTCCTCCGTGATCCGCCCCATCAAGCGGTCCAGTCGGATTGTTATGGCATTGAGGGTTTCGGCGCCAGCACAGCTGCAGGTGTGGTGAATGGCCCCTGCGTAGCGAAAAGGACAATGCCCGCATCGCGCACGAGGTCGATGCGGACCGCTTCTTCAAACTGATGTTCGATCTGCTGCGGGATTAGGGCGAATTCGAACGGCACCCTCCTGATCTTTGCGTGGACCGCAGAGGGGCGGTGCTACCGACTTGAAGGATCGTTGGGCGCACCCACCGACGGCGCGCGATTTCGACGCCGTCGGCGGCTTCCTGTGCCTCACCCCACTGCCCTCTTCCTTCGGATCAGGAAGGCGCGAATGATCTTGGGAAAGTCTTTCACGCTGCGAGCCCAACTCTATGCGTGCCGGCGGGTTCGCAAATCGGTGCCATCACCCATTTTTGGGCGGCCGGTTTCCCAGTTTTCGCAGGCGTGTTCTTGCTTTTGCGGGAATTACCTAATTTTCGTGCGGTTCCAGCGGATAGGCGCCCGTCGGGAACGGCGCGTTTTTGTACGCAGCGGTCTCGCCACTCAGTCGGCGGTGGCTCCGATGCTCACGGCGCTTATGAAACCGAGCAGGATCATGGAAATGCAGCAAACAGCGTTGATCGCGAGCGCCGTCACCATCTGCCAGTCCCGCACCGCTACGAGCGGTGTTGGCGACAATGGAAAGATGCGAAGCGGCGAAAAGGGTCCAGGTCCAATAAGAGACCGCAGTCGCACCGAGCGGCGGCCCATTATCGGCTCACCGGTCGAGAGCGTCCTGGATCGATGCTTGTTCCATCGGATCGGCCATCGGAGTGGCAGCGGGCTCGCTCACGAGCACCGTGGCGCCGTCCCGCATGATCTCGAAATCGAGAGATGGCTGGCCGACGGCTTGAGGCAAGGAGATCACCATGTGTTGCCCCGGTCCGAGCGTGGAAACGAACCGCATCGGCTGCGCGTCGGCGCCTGAAGCCAGGGTCGCAACGACCCGGTAGCCGTCCTGCTCGACCGTGTAGTAGACGACGCCTTTGACGTGGCCGAAATGGATGCTGTGGCCGTTCCCCGGCGCAAGTTCCGAGGCCGCGGCTATGCTCGTGGTGGCGAGCAAGACCGTCGCAAATGCGGTAGAATATCTGATCATTGCTATTCTCTCCGATTGGCGAGCTCATGGACTGCTTCGCAGTCTATTCCAAACTCACAAGCGCAACCTATGCGCGGGGGCATTCGCGCACATCGGTACGGTCACCTAGTTTCCCGGCAGCTGATCTCCTAGTTTTTCATGGGCTTGCCTAGTTTCACGGACTTGCAGCGCGTCTGCCGACGGCAAAAGCCAAGGCTCGCCGCGAAGGCGGAGCAGAATTTCCATCCGGTTTGCTGCGTTGAATTTGCCGAGCACGGCGGAAACCTGGTGCTCGATTGTCCGCGGCGAGCGCGACAGACGCCGTGCCGCCTCCTTGTTGCCCAAACCTTGAGCGATCATTGTGAGTACCTGTTGTTCTTGCCTCGTCAGGCCCAGTGGATGCTGCCTAGCCACGGTGTATGGCCCCCGGCGCTGCTTCGGCAGCTGATTGGCAGCTCCGATGCGCTGCGCCAGCTTTCGCGCCAGCGCTGCCGCGGGGCGCGCTTCGACGCCCTCGAATGTAGCCACGGCGCGAGCCAGCGCCGCGCCAGCATCGGTTCCGCGGACCTGCATGAGGGCGAGCGCTGACTCATAGGGAAGACCCAGGCGGGACCATTCTGCCGAGGCCGCCATCGGGTCGCCGCGGAGTTCCAATGCTTGCGGCAAAGGAATGCGGCCGGCCGGCACCGGCAGCGATCCCGCCATTCCGCAGCGCTGCCACCAGACTGCCAGCTCACCGACATCCCAGGGACGGAAATTGTCGAGGTCCATTTCGGTGAGGGCCGTCAGCTGCTCGTGGCCGGCGCCGGGCTCCTCGGCAAGCCAGGCGGCCTCGGCCAGCGCCAAGCGAACCGGTATGACGCGTTGAGCCTCGCCGGTCGTCAGGCCCTCCTGGAGCGCCTGCTCCAGCAGGGCCGCGCCACTGGGTTCACCCAGCCGGATCCGCGCCCTGCCGAGTTCCGTCAGAGCCGGCAGGTGCATCACCATCGGCAGGCGTTCCAGATTCATGACGCCCTGGGCAATCGTCTCGGCCTCGCGAAAGCGGCCCTGCTCGGTACGAAGCTGTGCCTGCCGGCCGAGCAGGTATTGCGCCGCCGAATCGAGGTCGTGCCTGGCGCAATACGCAATCCCTTCCGCGAGCAGCCGTTCGGCCAAGGCGAAGTCCTTGGCCACTACCGCGCATTCGGCGAAGTTCGTATAGGCTCGCGACGCATGGTCGTGAAACCCGTGATCGAGCGCCAGGGTAAGGCTTTCCTCCAACCGCTCACGCCCGCCCGGGCGGTCGGCGAACATCAGCGCTGTGCCGACATTGTTCAGGGCGTGGACGCGTGTCTCGACCTCACCCAACCGGTCCGCCAGGCTGATCGCGCGCTCGCCCCATTCGATCGCCTCGTTGAAGCGATAATGCAGCATGTGTAGCTGCGAGCGCGTGCTGTAGGCCATCGCCAGTTCCGGCCCAGGCGGCAGGTTCTCCACCTCACGCACTGCCTGATCCGCGTAGTCTTCCGCCTCCTGACCCTCTCCGCGGCGCCAGTGGAGACGCGACAGCCAGCGCAGATTGGCCCCGACGTTGTCGATGCGCCCTAGCTCCCGCCAGATCGCAATGGCGCGATGCCGCGCCTCGATGATTTCATCGTAGACGAACAGTGACAGGCCCGCCTCGTAGGCCCAGTCTTCACAAAGCTGGGCAGCCAGCGCCGAGGGAGCTTCTGAAACGTATCGGAGTGCGGTCGCCAGATGTGAAGCCGCCTCTCTATGCGCGCCCAGACGCGCGGCCTGCTCGGCGGCCTGCGGCGCGAGTTCCAGGACGCGTTCGCCGTTGTCGGCGCCGCCGGCATGGTGCACCCGTCGCGAAAGTAGAGCGCTTGCCTGCGCCGCCGGAAGTTCGGAGAGTGCCGCTTCGACTTTCGCATGCAGCGACCGTTGGAGAGACGGAGCGAGGCGGTCGAGCGTCGCTTCCCTGGCAAGCTCGTGGCGAAACGTCAGCGCGCCTTTAACATCCCGCCGCAGCAATCCCCGTCCCACGCACTGATCCACGAGAACTTCGGTCTCGTCCCCGAGAAGTGCCCGGATCAGCCACGGCTCAACGCTGCCCGGCATGATGCTCATGACCTCCAGCACCTCGCGCTCTCCTGGGGTCAGGCGCGACAAGCGCGACCAGACCGCATCGCGTATGGAATCGGGCACGCGCCCCGATTCGACCTCACTACTAGACAGCAGTTCGGTGACGAAGAAGGGATTGCCCTCGGTAACGCGATAAAGCCCGTCGGCGGAGCGGCCGGCCTGCTCGGCCAGCACCGTCACCGCCTGGGAAGACAGCGGTTCAAGGGTCACGCGGCTCACCGAGTCAGACGGAAGGTCGCCGAGCACGTGGGTCAGAGGATGATCGGCACTTATCTCGTCTCTGCGCATGCTGAGCACCAGCATCGTGCGAAGCAGGGAGACGCGGCGACCGAGGTATCTTACCAGGTCAAGTGTCGCATTGTCGGCCCATTGCATGTCCTCGAAGACGAGCACGGTCGTGCCCTTGGTGTGCTGAAGCGCATTCAGCAACGCCGGAAAAAGCCGCTCCGGCGCCGCGGTCTCCTCGAGCAGCGCCGCGACGCGGGGGTCTAGCAGGTGCGCCATGTCCTGAAGGGGACCGAGCGGGCGCGGCGTGAAGAGCGCCTCGCACCAGCCCCACAGCATCCGGTAATTCCTGTCGGCGTTTTCCGCGAATTCGCGCAGGAGGGAGGTCTTGCCGACGCCCGCTTCGCCGTCCACCAGCACGGTCCCGCCGTGTCCGGCCGCAGCTCTCTCGGCGCTGGCCAACAAAGTTCCAAGCGGCCCCTCTCGCTCAAGCAGCATAAAAGCTCACGCCTCCTTAACCTTGAAGGTACAGCAGTAAGCCTCGAGTGCAACAACGTCATTTCACGTGGATTGATTGGAATGACGGCTTTCGTCTATTTCTTCTTCGATCGCATCGTGGATGGCTGCCGACAGCGCGAACGCCGTCGGCCAGGCAGATAGTGTAGAAAGACCTGCTGCCGATGAAGATGACATCCTCGACCCGTCCCATCGCCGATTGCGTGGTGTCATTGTCCGGTTGAAGCGGAAGGATTCCGGTCGAATTGGGACGACCACCTTGCCGCGCAATTCGGCTGTCGGAACGATGCTGCTGTGAAAGCGGCGTCCCGATCCGCTGGCAGGACGCGTCAGTCATGGAGTTCCCTCGAGATCGCCGGGCCGACTGAAAAATCGCTGAATGTGACTTCGAAACCTTCACGTTGCGGCGAACAGCACATCATGCCGACATCGATTGTTTTCGAGGGCGGGAAGTAGGCGAGCCGCACCGGCTTCCAGCGATGGTCGGAGGCATCGAGATACTGAACGCGGATTGTCTCGGCATGGCGGGTCAGCCGGATCCTGACGCCGTCCGGCCCGGCCGGGATGCTGACCAACGACCAGTCGGAGGCATCATTGGTGACGACGACGGAAAAATAGGCGAGCCCGTCGGTGAGCTCGATGCCGGCCTTGACCCAATGCGTCTCGCTCAGCCGGACCATCAAACCGGCCTGATCATAGAGTACCTTGTAGTCCCCCTTGACGGTGACCTCGGCGCTGAAATCGCCCTCGACCTGCCGGTAGAGGAAGTGGCCATTGTCACGCCAGAAATCATAAAAAGTCTCGCGCCAGAAATCGGTCTCCTTGCCGGTCCGCACATGCACGGAGCTGTCGCCGAAAGCATGATGCGGTGGCGGGTTGAGCCAGGTCAGTTCTGCAGGCTGAGATGTCATCGACTTGCTCGTATCGCCGGTTCATGTTGCGTTGTCCGCCGCACTTGCGACGAGGCCGATTTGTCTCTTGTACCCGGCTTAAACCGCTTCATTTCGGCGCTTGGTAAAGCTCGGACGCGGCCTCTCTCAGCGCGCGCCGGCTCTCCGGCCTGAAATACATCATGTGGCCGCCTTCCAGAAGCTCGACGCGGATGGGCTTTGCGCCGGGAAGCGAAGGGACCTGGCCGACAAGATAGCGTGACGCCAGATAGGGTGTCACCAGGTCGGTGTAGCCGTTGACGATCAAAACGCCGAGGCCGGGATTTAGCGCGCGCGCCTGTTGAAGGTCATCCATCACGCCGACATAGCCCTGACGCGTCGGGCTCGTCCCATAATCCCAATTGCCGCTGATTTCACGGTTGAGAAGCCGATAGCTTACATCGGTGCGGAATTTCAATTCCTCCCTGATATAGCTGACAAAGGCGGATGTGAGCGCTGGCACGCTTCGGTCGAGCACCGGATCAGGACCGCTGGGCCTTGGACTTTCCGGGGCAACGTCTGCCGTTTCGATCGTGCCGTCATAGACGCTGAGAACATTGCCCCTTGCCCGCGCAAACTCCTTGGCGAAGAGCGCGGTGGGAATGCGTGCAAAGTTTCGTTTGACGAGTTCGAGCGGCAGGCCGGTGATTTCGGCAACGCGCGGGCTCGCCAGACGCCCGCCCTGTTCGAGCCCGCTGGCAAGCGCGACGAGATAGTCGCCAAGCGCATAGCGTTCGACATCGGCCAACCGCTCCTGCAGTTCGGAACCGGTGACGCTTTCGCTGCGCAGGCGCACCGCCGCCAGCGACGGCAGCTCAAGCGCCCAGTGAAGCGGCTGGAACTCGTCGGGCCGCACCAGCGTGAATTCGAGCGCCGGCGAGATGAGCACGATGCCGCGAGGGCTGATGCCGATGTCATCCTGGAGCGTCTTGGCGAGCAGTGCCGCCCGAAACCCGCCATAGCTTTCGCCGGCAAGAAACACCGGCGACGCCGTGCGGCCCGCCTGTGCCAGATAGAGCCGGATGAATGCGCCCATCGCGGCGGCGTCCTGGTTGACGCCCCAGAAGCTGCGTGCCTCGGTGCCGGGTGCTTCGCGGCTGTAACCGGTTCCGACGGGATCGACAAAGACCAGGTCGGTCATGTCGAGCCAGGTGTTCGAGTTGTCCAAAAGCCGCTGCGGCGGTGGGAGAAAACTTCCATCGGCCGCTGTCGCCATCACGCGTGGACCGAGCGCGCCAAGATGCAGATAGGCGGAAGCTGCTCCGGGACCACCGTTGAATACGAAAGTGATCGGGCGCCGGGGATCAGGTTCCCGGCTTGGCTCGGGACGCAGCGTGTAGGCGACATGAAAGATTTCCGCGGTGACGTCGCCCTTGCCGGATAGCAACGACAGCGTGCCGGCCCTTGCCTGATAGTTGAGCGTGCGTCCCGCGATCACGATCGAATGATCTGAGACCTGCGGCGGCGGGAGCAGCGACAGAACGCCGCCCGAAGGCGACGGCCGCTCAGCCACTTGCGCATGGCCGGCTGGAAGGCCGCCAACCAGCAGCAGCATAGCAAGGGTGATTTCTAGCAGTTTGGTACGCATGACGACTCCGCAGCGGAACGACTGGAAGCTACCACGCCGATGGCTCAGCCGAAATCACAGGACCGTGCACGCCCTCGCTGCTGGAAGGAGACCAAGGCTTTCAATGCACGATCTTCACGCACATCGGCGTGCCGATTTCGATAAACCGTCCGGTGTCGGCCAGCCGCCCCGTGGCCGCGTCGCGCGCGAAAATCGAGATACGGTCGGCGTTCTGGTTGGCCGAGAAGAGATGGCGACCTGAGGGCGTCAGTGCCAGATTGCGCGGCGTAGCGCCCCCACATGGCGCATAGTCGACGAGCGCAAGCGTGCCCGTCTGCTGGTCGACAGAAAACACCACGACACTGTCATGGCCGCGGTTGGAGCCATAGAGATAGCGGCCGTCGGGCGAGATCTGGATGTCGGCGCAATGATTGCCGTCGCCCGCCGCGGCCGGCACGGCCGGCTTCGTGTCGATCACGGTGAGCCTGCCTGACGCTTCGTCCAGCGCAAGCGAGACGACCGTCGAATCCAGTTCGTTCATGACGAACACGAGGCGCCCACCCGGATGCAACGCCACGTGACGTGGCCCGGCGCCGGGCGCAAGCGCCGACTCCGCCAGTCTGGTCAGGCCGCCGTCGGGCCCGATGCGGTACGCGACAAGCCGATCGATGCCGAGATCGGCGACGATCGCCACGCCACCGGCAATCGTCTCGGTGACGCTGTGGGCATGGGGACGTTCCTGACGAGCTGCGTCGGGACCAGTTCCGCTATGGGCGACGCTCGACAACGGCGCAGTCAGGCCGCCATCGTCGCGCAGCCCGTAAACCACGACTGAGCGATCAGGGCCGCCTTCGCCCATGCAGTAATTGGCGACCAGAAGCTTCGTCCCGTCGCGCGTGAGGTTGTTGTGCGCCGTGATGCTGCCAAGCGTCGGCTGCTTGTTGATGTAGGAAAGCGCGGCGGTTTGCCTGTCGAAGCGGTAGGCCGAGACCACGCCTTCGCGCCAGGTGAACACTTCGGAGTTGGCATAGACATGGGAGCCGTCCGGCGTCACCGACAGGAAGGTCGGATTGTCGATGTCACCCGTCTCATTCAGTTTCCTCGTCTCCAGGGTCTCTTCGTCGAAGCTATAGACGGCGAGCCCGACGCCGCGCGCGCCCTGAAAATAAGGCGCCTCGCGGTTGAGGCTGCCGACGAAGACCAGACAGGCGTCCTGCATCGAAATCCCCTTGTTCCGCCAGCATCCAGCCGCAGCGGATCGCGGCAAATTTCGCCTGCTCACGCTTGAAACACAATCCCATATGTGAAAATATTATTCACCAAAGAAGATTGAACGTGAGGGACCGACTGTGCAACCCAAGGGTGAAGGAGAGCTCGTGCTTTATTGCGAGCACCTGCAGACGGTGAAGTGCCGGAATCCGGCCGATTTCGCCGGCAAGACGGAGAGATAGGCGATGGCTGCCCTTGCCGAATTGCCGCTGACTGGGCTCGTCGTCGTCGACATGAGCCAGTTCCTGTCCGGGCCCTACTGCTCGCTGCGACTGCTCGACCTCGGCGCCCGCGTCATCAAGATCGAGCGCCCGGATGGCGGTGACCTGTCGCGCCGGCTCTATCTCAGCGACACCGAGATCGGCGGCGATTCCACCATCTTCCACGCCATCAACCGGGCCAAGGAAAGCTTTGCCATCGACCTCAAGGACAAGGCCGATTTGGCGTCGCTGCGCGGCCTGCTGGCCAAGGCCGACGCGCTGATCCAGAATTTCCGGCCCGGCGTCATCGAGCGCCTTGGTCTCGACTACGAGGCGGTGCGCAAGATCAATCCGCGCCTGGTCTATGCCTCGATCAGCGGCTATGGCGAGGAAGGCCCCTGGGTCAAGCGCCCTGGGCAGGATCTGCTGGCGCAGGCGCGTTCCGGCGTGATGTGGCTGAACGGCGACGAGGACCAGGGTCCGGTGCCGTTCGGCCTGGCGATTGCCGACATGCTGGCGGGCGCCGCCGCCGCGCAAGGCATCCTTGCCGCACTGGTGCGACGCGGCGTAACCGGCACCGGCAGCCATGTCGAGACCAGCCTGCTCGAAGCGCTGGTCGACTTCCAGTTCGAGGTGCTGACCACGCATCTCAATGACGGACGCCGCCTGCCGCGGCGATCGGCCTTCCGCAGCGCCCATGCCTATCTGTCGGCGCCTTACGGCGTCTATCCGACCAAGGACGGCTATCTGGCGATCGCCATGACGCCGATCCCGAAGCTGGCCGACCTTTTGCAGCTCGAACAGCTTGCGCCCTATCGCGATCAGCCGTCGACCTGGTTCACCGCCCGCGACGAGATCAAGGCGATCATCGCGCAAAAAATCGCGACGAAAACCGTCGACGAATGGCTTGCCACCCTCGAGCCCGCCGACATCTGGTGCGCCAAGGTGCTGACTTGGCCGGAAATGATGGCCAGCGAAGGTTTTCAGGTGCTCGACATGCTGCAGACGGTGACGCGCGAGGATGACGTCTCGATCCTCACCACGCGTTCGCCGCTGAGGGTCGATGGCGTCCGCGCCAAGGTAGAGCGGGCGGCGCCACGCATCGGCGAGCACAGCGCAAAGATCCGCGAGGAGTACGGGCTGTGAGCGACGTGACGCTCAAAGGCATGACCTGGAGCCATCCGCGCGGCTACGACCCGATGGTCGCCTGTTCGGGACTGTGGAAGCAGGAGACCGGCGTCACCATCGAATGGGACAAGCGCTCGCTGCAGGATTTCGAATCGTTTCCGATCGAGGGCCTGGCCCGTGCCTACGATTTGATAGTCATCGATCATCCGCATGTCGGCCAGATCACCGCCGAGACTTGTTTGGCGCCGCTCGACGTTATGGGGCGTGAAGCGGAACGCGCGGCATTGGCGGCAGCCAGCGTCGGCCAGTCCTATCCGAGTTACAACTGGCAAGGCCGGCAGTGGGCGTTTCCGATCGATACGGCCAGCCAGGTGCAGGCGTGGCGACCTGACATGCTTTCCGCCGCGCCGGCGAACTGGGCCGAGGTGCTCGATCTGGCGCGGCAAGGCCGCGTGCTGCTGCCGCTGAGGCCGCCGCATTCGCTGATGGTGTTCTACACGCTTGCCGGCAATCTCGGCCGGCCCGCCGTCGAAGAGCCTGGCGACCACGTCAATCCTGACATGGGCAGCCGCGTTTTCGAGATGATGCGCGAGATCGCGGCGCTCATCGACCCCGCCGGCCTTGGCATGGACCCGATCGACGTCCTGGAGGAGATGGCCAGCTCCGGCACGCGGATCGCCTGCGCGCCGCTGATCTATGGCTATGTCTCCTATGCCATTGCCGGATTCCGCAGCAGCCGTCTTGCCTTCGCCGACATTCCGTCTGCCGGCAATGCCGGTCCGGTCGGGTCGACGCTCGGCGGAACCGGCATTGCCGTGTCGGCCTTTTCGCAGGCCAAGCACGCGGCCATCGACTTTGCCTACTGGATCGCCAGCGGCGAGGTGCAGCGCGGCCCCTATGCTTCGGCCGGCGGCCAGCCCGGCCATGCCGCAGCCTGGGACGATGCCGCCGTAAACGCAGCCGCCGGCAATTTCCACAAGGACACCCGCGCCACGCTCGAGAGGGCCTGGGTCAGGCCACGCCACGATGGCTATATGACCTTCCAGCAGGCCGCCTCCGATCGCATCAATCTCGGCCTGACCGAGAGGCACGGTGCCGACCGCGTCGTCGCCGATCTCAATCGCCTGTTTGTGAAGAGTTTCCGGCACCCGGCGCTGAGCTGAGGCAGAGTTCGCTCACTTCTCTAGAAATTCCACAGCCGCTTCGCATTGGTGGCGAGCAGCTTTTGCCGTTCATCGATGCTTGCACCGCCGAGCAGCGCGTGCGTCGCCGCAATCCAGGTGGCTAGTCCGCCGCCTAGCGTGCAGACCGGCCAGTCGCTGCCCCACACGACGCGGTCCCAGCCAAAGCATTGGATGGTGTGCTCGACATAGGAACGCAGAGTTTCGACAGCCCAGGATCCAGCGTCCGCATAGGCGACCACACCGGAAATTTTGCCGACGACGTTCGGGCGCCGCGCGATCTCTGCCACATGCTCGCGCCAGGGATGCTCACCGCCGCCCTTGATGTCGGGCACGCCGCAATGGTCGAGCACGAACTGCACGTCCGGCGCGAGGTCGGCGAGTGCAATCGCCTTGGGGATCTGATGCGGCAGGACGACGAGGTCGAAGGTCAGCTTGGTGCCGGCAAGCCGCTTGATGTTTTGGCGAAACAGTGCGCCTTCCGAAAGCTCGTCCGGCACGACGTGGAGCACACGGCGAAAGCCCTTGACGAAAGGATCGGCGCGCTGGCGCTCGAGATAGGCGGCAAAGCCCGGCTCTTCGGGACGGCAGGAGGCTATTGCCCCGCGCAGTAAACTGTCCTTCTGTTCCGACAGCGCCTTTACGTGACTGGTCTCAGCCTCGATGTCGGCCGGATCGACATCGACTTCCATATGCAACGCGCCCTCTATGCCGGCGCGGCGAGCCTGGACTGCATATTCGTCCAGGGAAAAATCGCGGTTCAGCGCCGGCACGCCGGAGAGCCAGGGATAGCGCAGCGCCGACTGGTCGATCAGGTGCAGATGGGTATCGAAGATCATGACGGCGCTCCTCCTTCGGCGTTTCAAAATCATCTCACGCAGAAATTGTTCATTCAGATAAGAATGAGTTCGCCTGCGTGGCCGATGCTCCAGCCAGCTGCGACAGCTTTTCGGTCGCTGCCAGCAACAGTTCTATCGTCCTCGTAATTTCGGGCGCCTCGGGTGCGTTGATCAGAGTTATGTAGGGGATCGACAGCGCGGCGATCGCCCTGCCGTCCGAGCCAAGCACAGGTGCCGACAGGTTGAATACACCGGCGGTCTGCATCGATGCCATCATTTCATAGCCGCGTTGCCGGATCTGGTCGAGGCGAGCGAAGAAGTCCGGCGATTGAGGCGGCTTGTGGGTGCTGCGCAGATGCTCAGAGATCATCATCCGCCGCTCTTCCGGCGAGTGGAACGCCAGCAGCACATGTCCGGAGCCGGTGTCGAACAGGCTGACATGCGCGCCGACCCGTATCGAGATGCCCCAATAGTCCGGCGCCTCCTGCTGGGCGATCACCACGGCAGAACCGCGGTCGAAGACGACAAGCTGGTTTGACTGCTGCGAGGTCTCGGCAAGTTCCCGCATCAGCGGCGTCGCATAGGAAACCAGCCGCCGCACCGGCGCGTGCAGTTGCGCCAGGCCAAACAGCTTGAGCGTCAGCGAGTAGCGATCGCCATCCAGCCGGGTGACGTAGCCGCGCCGCACCAGCCGATCCAGCATGCGGTAGAATTCGTTGGGGCTGCGGTCGAGCTTTTTCGCGATTTCCGCCTGCGTCAGGCCGCCATCGACGCCGGCCAGCAGCTCGAGAATGTCGAGCCCCTTGTCGAGCGCCGGCGCGCGATAACGGTCCTCGTCCTCCTCCTCCGCCATAGTCACTCCTCGTGGTCAGCATCCCTTGGGACCACCAGCTTGGCGATTGTGTAAATTATTTGTTTGTATGTAAATAGTGGCCAAAGATCACCGCAAGGCGGAAGCATCGCGCAATTGCAACCTGAAGTAGGAGCCGGACATGCAGCGGATGGGAATGGTGCTTGGCCTCAAGCCGGAAAAGGTCGACGAATATGTGCGGCTTCACGCAGCCGTCTGGCCCGACGTGCTGGCGATGATTTCCGCCTGCAACATCAAAAACTATTCGATCTATCTCAAGGAGCCGGAGCACCTCTTGTTCAGCACTTTCGAATATCACGGCGCCGACTATGCCGCCGACATGGCCAAGATGGCCGCCGATCCCAGGACGCAGGAATGGTGGGCGCTGTGCATGCCCTGCCAGGAGCCGCTGCCGACCCGCAAGGAGGGCGAATGGTGGGCATCGATGGACGAAGTCTTCCATCATGACTGATGGCGTTTTCGACCCAGCCTCGCTCTCCCAGTCCTGGGCGAAGCCGTCGAACCCCAGGCCGATTGTGATTTTCGGCGCCGGGTCGATCGTCGGCGATGCGCATTTCCCGGCCTATGGGAAAGCCGGCTTCCCGGTCGCCGGGGTTTTCGATCCCGACCATGCAAAGGCGGAAAGACTGGCGCAGAAATGGGGTGTCACCACTTACCGGTCGGTCGAGGAGGCCGCGGCGACCAGGGACGTCGTCTTCGACCTGGCGACGCCGCCGGCTCGTCATGCCGGCGTGCTCAGGGCGTTGCCCGACGGTGCAGTGGCGCTGATCCAGAAGCCGATGGGCAGTGATCTCACCGAGGCGACCGAGATCCTCGAAATCTGCCGCTCCAAAAAATTGAAGGCCGCAGTGAATTTCCAGCTCCGCTTCGCGCCGATGATGCTGGCGCTTGAGGATGCGATCGCCAAGGGCTGGCTCGGCGACGTGGTCGATTTCGACGCATGGCTGGCGCTTGCCACTCCCTGGCAACTGTGGGAGTTCCTGCTGAAGGCGCCGCGCGTCGAGATCGCCATGCATTCGATCCACTATCTCGACCTGATCCGGCAATTGCTCGGCGATCCCAGGGGCGTTCACGCCAAGACGCTCGGCGATCCCAATCACAAGGTTGCGCAAACGCGCACCAGCGCGATCCTCGACTATGGCGATACCGTGCGCTGCGCGCTGTCGATCAATCACGACCACAAATTTGGCCGAAAACACCAGGCCTGCGAGTTCCGCATCTGCGGCACCGCGGGAGCCGCCTATCTCAAACTCGGGCTTAATCTCGACTATCCGCGCGGCGAGCCTGACATCCTGGAAATCCATCCGAAGGGCGGCTCCGGCTGGATTACGGTGCCGCTCGTCGGTGAATGGTTTCCGGACGCCTTTGTCGGCCGCATGGCCAATGTCCAGCGCTACGCATCAGGCGAGGATGCCGAACTTGTCAGTTCCGTCGAGGACGCCTGGAACACCATGGCACTGGTTGAAGCCGCCTACCAATCGAGCGCGGCACCGGCAACACCGATTGCAGCGAGGCCCTGACATGGAGCAGACGATCTACTTTGAAGACTACCAGATTGGCGCGTCGCGCATGACCAGCGGGCGCACCATCACCGAGACCGACTTCGTCGTGCATGCCGGCCATACTGGCGATTTCTTTCCCCACCACATGGACGCCGAGTTCATGAAGACGACGCCGTTCGGCCAGCGCATCGCCCACGGCACGCTGGTCTTTTCGGTCGGCGTCGGACTGACGGCAAGCATCATCAACCCGGTCGCCTTCTCCTATGGCTATGACAGATTGCGCTTCATCAAGCCGGTGTTCATCGGCGATACGATCAAGACCCGCACCACCATCTCGGCCAAGGAAGACGACCCGAAGCGGCCGGAGTCAGGTCGGGTCATCGAGCGCTGCGAGGTGATCAACCAGCATGGCGACGTGGTCCTGGTGGCCGACCACATCTACATCGTCGAACGCCGCGACAGGCCCAGTAGCGCTTAAGGGCTCCAGCGATCCGGTCCGCCGATTGATGGCCGCTCCCGGCGGACGGTTCATCAAAGGGGAAAGCGCGCACGCGAGGGCCGCTTCGGTTACTTGCTCGTCGGGGCCACCGGGGTTTCGGAACCTCGCCTGGGTCGGCGGATGGCTCTCACCTTGCCGCTGTTTCCACCGCCGCAGAAAAACTGATCGCCACCATCGGACTCGAGCCCCGACACGCCGTTTCCACGCGGCATATCGAGCTGCTCCAGGACCTTTCCGGTTTCAGGATCTATCCGCCTGACATCGCTCTCGTCACCTTCCCAGGTGCCGTGCCAGAGTTCGCCGTCGATCCAGGTGACCCCTGTGACGATACGGTTGGAATCGATTGTGCGAAGAACTGCGCCTGTCTGAGGGTCGATCTGATGGATCTTGCGACCGCGATTCTGCCCCACCCACAGTGAGCCTTCGGCCCAGGCGAGCCCGGAGTCGCCGCCGCCACCTGGCGCCGGAATCGTGGCGAGCACCCGGCCAGTGTCGGGATCGATCTTCTGAATCCGATCTTCGGCGATCTGGAACAGGTGCTGGCCGTCGAAGGCCGTTCCTGCGTGCGCGGCGACATCGATCGCGCGCACCACCTTGCCGCTCGCAGGATCCAGAGCGTTCAGTCTGTCTCCTGACGCAAACCAGACGTGCTGACCGTCGAAGGTAACCCCAGCCACCTGGTCGACACCCGGAAAGGGTCCATATTCGCGGAGGACTTCGGCTGCAGATCGCTTCATACTTCTATCCTAATAGCCCGACAGTGAACCGGGGAGTAACAAGATTGTCGGGAATCCCGGCACGGGCGGGGTCACCCAGCGACGCGCTCGCCCGCGGCCGAACGACTGCACCTTGCCTGCTGCCGCAAGCTGCTCGAGCGAGCGCTGCACGGTGCGCGAGCTGGCTCCGAGCGCAATTGCGAGCGCCGAGCTCGACCACGACTCGCCGTCGGCGAGGAAGGCGAGCACCGCTGCATGCGGCTCGTCGGCGGGCGGCGCCAGCACCACGACATCGCTTGGGCGGCGCGGCTTAAGCGCAAAGCCTCGCTTGGTCGCGCTCACATCCGCCAGTGACCGCAACTCCACCCGAAGCCGACCGACTTCGACCCGTAACCGGGCGCGATGCGACTCATCGGCGTGCTTGCCGCCGAAGGCGCGGGCGACGAGCGTGCTCCTCGGCACGTCTGCGGGCCAGGCTTCGGCCAGCGTGCGCGCAAGCGCGAACAGGACCGGGCGTGTCGCCAGCGAGACGATCGTGCCGGCGTCCCGCACGACATTGCGGCAGGCGTCGACGACGAGCGCCCCCGACGCCAGCAGCGCTTCGACCTCCTCGAGCAGGAGCGGGCGCTCCTCACCACGCGCGATCAGGCGCGCCGCGGGCGTGTTCATCACCAGGGATGCGCCTTCAACCTCGGCCGTCAGCGCGGGAATGTCCGCCTCGCGCGCGGCGTGCTCGGCCCGCCCGAGCGCAGCGCGCGCCGCCTTGGTGCGGAGGCGGCGTATCGCGATCCCCGCAATCACCAGCTCGTGGGCGGCCCTCGACGCGGGTGGGAGCGTTGTCGGGTCGAAGCCGGCGAGCCTGCCCTCGGCCTCATCGAGGCGTCCGATCAGGAGCAGGCGCCGAGCTTCGAGATTGCGCGCATGCGCGGCATTGACGTGGTCGCCGTGTTTTTCAAGCGTCGACCGCGCGGCGTCGAGTGCCTTCGCCGGCCAGCCGAGGTCGCGCGAGACAAGCGCGATCTCGGCTTCGGCGACGACGCACCTCGCGCGGGCCACTGCCTCTTTCGGACCGAAGGCGCGCGCAGCACTTTTGAGGAGAGCCTTTGCGCGAACGAGATCGCCGAGCTGCGCCATCGCGATACCGCGCAGCGCAAGCGCAGGCGCATCGTCACGCAGGGCGACCCGCTTCAATGCGCCGAGGGGATCACCCGTTGCGAGGGCGCGCGCCGCAGCGGTGATCAGCGAGTCCATCGGAATCCCGTCACACTTGTAACTCTCACCATTCGAAATCCGGTCCTAATCTATCTCAGGACCAACAACCAGCGCGCCGTAAGAAGAAGGTGCAACGAGGCAGGACATAGAGGACAGAACATAGAGGAGAAGAACGATGCCGACACACAGGACCGGGACACGTGAGGAGTGGCTGGCAGCGCGGATTGATCTGCTCATGGCAGAGAAGGAGCTCACGCGACAAAGCGACGAGGTGGCGCGGCGGCGGCAGGAATTGCCTTGGGTTCGGATCGACAAGGATTACCGATTCGAGACCGACCAAGGCAGCGCTTCACTGGCAGACCTTTTCAGGGGACGCTCGCAACTCCTCGTCTACCACTTCATGTTCGGGCCCGATTACGCGGCGGGCTGTCCGGCCTGCTCAGCGATCGCGGATGGATTCGACGGCTTCGTCGTCCACCTGGCCAACCACGACGTCATGCTTTCGGCGGTATCGCGGGCACCGCTCGCGAAGCTGCAGGCGTACAAGCGGCGGATGGGATGGACGGTCCCCTGGGCCTCCTCACACGGCAGCGACTTCAATTTCGACTTCGACGTTTCGTTCACCGAGGAGCAGCAGCGCGAGGAAGGCATCGAATACAACTATGTCCGCGAGGCGCCTCTCGCCAAGATACCCTCGCGTACGACTGCCGACGGCTCCGAGACATTCGCTGCAATGAGCGGAACAGACATGGCAACGTACACGCGCGAGAGGCCAGGCATGAGCGCATTCGTGCTCGAGGACGGCGTCGTCTACCACGCCTATTCCACCTATGCGCGCGGACTGGACAGCCTCTGGGGCATGTATCAGTGGCTCGACCGCGCGCCTCTAGGGCGTAACGAGACGGGCGTCTGGTGGCGCCGCCACGACGAGTACGGCCAGGGCTGACGTTCGATGACACTTCACTCCAACCACACGCAGAAGATGCCGCCCGCAGGCGGATCTGCCGATTTCCCAAGCGACAATATCGCCGCCCGCGGTGCGGCCGATTGGCTATCCCTGGCAGCAGCGCCAACCTTCGCAATGATGGCGCTGCTGACGGCCGTCACCGGTGATGCGGACATGATCTGCTCGGCGGCGCAAGATGCGTCGCCGCTGAGCGGAATGGCGATGATGTACTTGCTGATGAGCGCCTTCCATGCGGCGCCTTGGCTGAAGCTGGTCGCCGGCCGACGAAGCGTTGCCCGCCGGTCGTGATCCGGCGTTCAAACGCCAATTCCGAGCTAGTTCCGCGACACAGGTTGGGCCGATCAGCAGGGAACGTCCACAGCCCCTTCATGAGCGAATCTCAATGGCAGATCGCAAACGTTGGAGATTGGCCGAAACACCCTCCACTTCGTCATCCTAGGGCAGCAAGGAGCGAAGCGACGCGGCGCAGACCCTAGGATGACGAAGGCATGGCGGCGGCGTAGGGCTAAGCGCAAACCCTCTAGGCAGAGAGGGTTCAGCCCATAAATTACAGAACTCCGCCGGACATGCTGGCCTCGCCTGCATGACGCATCATGCGGCGAAAACTCATCGAGATATGAGCTCGCCTTATGTGCCCGATCGACTCCCAGTCGCCGATCTCGGCGGCGGCAAGCACCTCTTCCATTTCGCGGCGGAACGCAGTGAACTCCTCGACAAGGCCCAACTGCGGCATCATCTTCAGGACGACGCGCGCGACCTGAAAATACAGACGCTCGCTGATCTCGCGCAGCGGCTGGTTGCCGGTCATCGCGGTGAGCTCGTAGAAAAAGTCCATGTTGAGGCGCAGGAAAGCGCGCTGGTCGGGATTGAGCACATCGGAATCGCAGCGCGCGATCAGTGCCCTTATCCGGTCGAGGTCGTCCGCCGTGCGCGGGATCGGCGAAAGCTTGCCGACGAGGAGCGCCAGCTCCAGGCGCAAGTGATAGACCTGCTGCAATTCCTCGATGTCGACATCGGTGACGATCGTGCCGACACCATGGACGGATTGAACCAGACCCTCGGATTCGAGCCGCGCCAGGACACGGCGAACCGGCGTGCGGCTGATCTGGAATTCCTGGGCAAGCTCTTCCTCGGAGAGATGGCTGCCCGGCGCGTAATCGAGCAGGCAGATGCGGTCGCGCAATATCCGGTAGATACGCTCGAACCGCTCCCGCGCCGAGAGCGGGCGCGGCGGCGCGGCGGTCGCGGCCGCGGGCATGGCATCCGTCTCCAGCGTCATCCAGCCTCCAGGACAGCGTGCAGGAACTGCCGCGTCCGCTCGTTCTTGGGGGCGCCGAACAACTCGTTTGGCGGCCCCTGCTCGCAGATCTTGCCGGCATGGAAGAAGCAGACGCGATCGGAGAATTCCTTGGCAAATCCCATCTGGTGGGTGACCATCAGCATGGTGAGGTCATGTTCCCTGCCGAGTTTTCGGATGACTTCAAGCACTTCTCCGACGAGTTCGGGATCGAGTGCCGATGTCACCTCATCGAACAGCATGATCTTGGGCCGCATGGCGCAAGCGCGGGCGATGGCGACACGCTGCTGCTGGCCGCCGGAAAGCTGCGAGGGATAGTGGTCCTTCTTCTCGGACAGGCCGACCATGTCGAGCAGCTCGGCCGCACGCGCCTCGGCATCGGCCCGCTTCATGCCGAGCACGGTTATCGGGGCCTCGATGCAGTTCTGCATCGCCGTCATGTGCGGGAACAGGTTGAACGACTGGAACACCATGCCGATCTTGGCGCGGATCTTGCGGATGTGCGCGAGGTCGGCGGGAACAAGCTTGCCGTTCCTCTCCATGTGGGTCAGCGGCTCGCCTTCGACCCAGATGACGCCGTCATTGATCGTCTCCAGCGTCATCAGCATACGCAGCACCGTAGTCTTGCCGGAGCCGGACGGCCCAATGATGGAGACCTTTTCGCCGCGTGCTATGTCCAGATTGAGCCCGTCGAGAACGGTCAGCGCGCCGTAGCGTTTCGAAACATTGTCGAAGCGGACCATCGGTTGTTTCGTCATCGCATGGTCCTCCGGTTGAGCAGGCCTTCGAGGGAGCGAATGAGCGCGGCCGAAACCAGGCTCATGGCAAGGAAGAACAGGCCGACCAGCGTCATCGGCTCAGTGTAGCGGAAGGTTTCGGAGCCGATGATCTTGGCCGTCTGCATCAGCTCCAGCACGGCGATTGCGGAAAGCAATGGCGTCTCCTTGAACAACGCAACCAGATAGTTGCCGAGCGCCGGAACGATCGGCGGGATCGCCTGCGGAATGATGATGTCGCGGAACGTCGTCCAGGCTGACAGATTGAGCGCGACCGAAGCTTCCCACTGGCCGCGATGAATGTTGTCGAAGCCGGCGCGATAGACCTCGGAACAATAGGCAGCGTAGTGGATGCCGATGGCAAGCACCCCGGCGGTGAAGGCGTCGAGCACGACGCCGAATTTCGGAAAGACGAAATAGAGAAAGAATATCTGGATCAGCAGCGGGGTCGACCGGATCAGTTCGACCAGCACCGAAATCGTCCAGCCGGTCCACGGCACGGCGATGCGGACGACCGCCAGCACCAGGCCAAGCGAGGCGGCAAGCGCAAAGCCGATCAGCGTCGCCTCGATGGAAACGATGGCGGCGCTGGCAAGCACCGGCAGGATTTCAAAAGCAAATGCCCAGTCCCAGATCATGCTGCCTTCCCCCGCGCCAATCCGAGCGAAGCCCGCCTTTCGAGAAGCCGCATGCCGATGGTCACAACCAGCGACATGGCCAGGTACATCAGCAGGACGAGAGTGAAGATCGGAATGGTCTTGAACGTGTTCTGGTTCATCTGCTGCGCCTTGAAGGCGAGGTCCGAGAGCGTGATCAGCGAGACCAGCGCTGTCGACTTCAAGAGCTCAATGAACAGATTGCCCCAAGGCGGGATCATGGCGACGAAAGCCTGCGGCAGGATGATCCGGCGCAACATCTGGGGACGGCTCATGTTCAATGCGGTAGACGCCTCCCACTGTCCGCGGGTGACGGACTGGATCGCACCGCGCACGACTTCCGATCCGTAAGCACCAACGTTCAGGCCGAGGGCCAGGACAGCAACCAGAAATGCGTTGAGCGTGACACCGAATTGCGGCAGCACGAAAAACAGCCAAAACAATTGCACCAGCGCCGAGGTGCCGCGGAAGATCTCGACATAGACCGTGGCCAGCCATCTGAGCGGCGCCGGGCCATACATCCTTGCCAGCGCCGCCAGCACGCCCATGACGATTGCCAGCAGGCTGCCGAGGATAGCGATCTCGATCGTCAGGACCGCGCCTTGCAGCAGCCCCGGCATAAACACTTGGTAAGATTCCTGTGTCGCCAAGGCACCGATCACGACAAGCGCGACGACCAGCATGGCAACGAGCGTACGAATTCCCATGCGGATTCCCCCAGGAAAAAGGGGCGGCGCTTTCGCGCCGCCAGCAGTTGGGAACCTATTTGCCCGCGCAAAGCTCCGCGGTGGTCTTGTTGGGGAGGTAGTCCTTGCCGAAGCCGAGCGGCTCGACCAGCGCGATGTGCTCCGGCGAACCGAGGAACGTCTTCAGCTCGGCGTTGAACGCCTCCTGCAGATCGGTATCTTCCTTGCGGAAGCCGAAGCCGCCATGGCCTTTCACCGACTTGCCGGCAACCTCGCCGAACGGCTTGGTCGATTCGACGCCGTCGGCCTTCTTGGCCATGTCGGCGATCGAAAGAGCGGTTAGTGCGGCAGCGTCGGCACGGCCCGACTGGACGGCGGCGACCAGACTGGACTGGTCGGGCAAGGCAACGATCTGCCCGGCGGCGACACCTGCGTCCTTGGCATAGCCGCCCTCGACGGCGCCGGCCATCACGGCGAGCTTGAGATCCGGGTTTTCCTTGAAGCTGGAAAAGTCCTTCACGCCCTTCGGATTGCCTTTTGCCACCAGCATGGCCTGACCGATGCCGTAGGACGGCTCGGAGAAATTGATCTCGGCGCAGCGCTTCGGATTGATGAACATGCCGGCGGCGATGATGTCGAAGCGGCCGGCCTTGAGACCTGGGATAAGCGAGCCGAATTCGGTCAGCACGCCGTCAACCTGCGCGATACCCATCTTGGCGAGCACCGCCTTGGCAACTTCCGGCGCTTCGCCGGTCAGCTTGCCGTCAGGCGTGGCGTAACCGAACGGTGCCTCGTTGGCAAAGCCGACGCGGATGTAGCCGTCCTTCTTGGCCCGTTCGAGGGTGGTTTCCGCATAAGCGGGCAGCGCCGTGAGTGATGTCGCGGCAAGCGCCAGGCAGGCGGCGGCTTTCACGACCATCCGGCGCGATATCGATGATTTGAACATGCTTTTCTCCCATTGAACAACTGACTGACGATTCCCAGGGCGCGGCCTTCTTCGAGGTCAACACCTGCTTGTCAAGACGTATACAACTGCCCTAGACATTGTGCAAGCAAAGATATAAAAACCGACGGAAACCAGGTAATAATTCGTAGTCAGACCACAAGTTATTGCCCAGTTGTGCACAATTTAAGAAAAAACCAGCATACCGGTAGGTGGGATTTTCGGTGGCGAGCGCGAGCGGTTTCGGGACTTTCACGCAAGCGGAGCATGCGCAGCGCCTGGCCGGCGTGAAGTCACGCATGGAGAAGGCCGGCTTCGACCTCATCATCTGTCAGGATCCAGCCAATATGTGCTGGCTGACCGGCTATGACGGATGGTCGTTCTATGTTCCGCAATGCGTGCTGGTCCATCTAAGGGAAGACCGCCCGATCTGGTTCGGCAGGGCGCAGGACGCCAGGAGCGCACGCCTGACCACCGGCCTGCCGGAGAAGAACATCGTGCCGTTCTCGGAACGGCTGGTGCAACAGCCCGTCGAACACCCCTATGACGAACTCGCCCAGCTGATCCGGTCGCGTGGCTGGGGGACCGCCCGCATCGGCGTCGAGATGGACGCGCATTATTACACCGCGCGCTGCCATGCCCATCTCGTCGGCGGGCTGCCTGACGCGCACTTCGCCAACAACCACGATCTCGTCAACTGGGCGCGTTTGGTCAAATCCGAAGCCGAGCTGGTGCTGATCCGCGAGGCCGGTGCGATCTGCACGCACGCCATGAAACGCGCCATCGAAAAAATGCGACCCGGCGTGCCGCAGAACCATGTCATTGCGGAAATCTATCACGCACAGATCATGGGTGTGCCTGGAGCGGGCGGCGACTATGCCGCGATCTGTCCGCTGATGCCCGTCGGCGAGGGCACCAGCACGCCGCATCTGACCTGGTCCGACGCGCCGCTGCCGGACGGCGGCCTCGCCATTCTGGAGATCGCCGGGGTGCGGCGGCGCTATCATGCGGCGCTGACGCGGACCGTGCATTTCGGCAAGCCGCCGCAAGCCCTCGTCGACATGGCCAAGGCGATCGTCGAGGGCGTCGATGCCGGCCTTGAGAAGGCGCGCCCCGGCTACACCGCCGAAGAGGTGGAAGCCGCCTGGCAGGCAGTGTTGAGGAAGAACGGGCTGAAGAAGGAGAGCCGCGTCGGCTATCCGGTCGGGCTCGCCTACCCGCCCGATTGGGGCGAACGCACCGCAAGCCTTCGTCCCGGCGACACCACCGAGATGCAGTCCGGGATGTGCTTCCATTTCATGGCCGGCGGTTGGCTCGACGATTTCGGCATCGCCATCTCGGAATCCTTCGTCGTCACGGATCACGGCGGCGAACGCCTCTGCGACGTGGCGCGCAAACTCATCGTCATCGACTGACCATGACGGACGGGAAGCCGGTCACTGACGAATATCATGCCGGCACGAAACCGGTAACCAGCACGAGGACGCCTGATGGACCGTAATCCGTTTTCCGAAGCCGAAATCGCCGGCCGCCTTGTCAGGGTCCGCACGGCGCTGGCTGAGCGCGAGTTGGACGCGGCGGTATTTGCTTCGCCGGAGAACGTCCTTTACCTCACCGGGCTCGATCACTGGGGATATTTTGCCCCACACCTGCTGATCGTGCCGCTCGAAGGGAAACCTGTTCTGGTCACCCGCTCGATGGAAAAGGTGACGATCGAGAAACAGGTGACGGCAGCGGAATTCCGCGGCCATTCCGACAGCGAAACGGCGGCCGACCTCGCCGCGCGGGTGCTTGCGGAGCTCAGCCTGTCCGGCAAGCGGATCGGCCTCGAATACTGGACGGCCGGCCTCAGCCATGGGCTTGCCGTCGCACTCCAGACGCAGGCCAATGCCAGATGGAGCGATGTTTCCGGCCTGATCGACAGGATGCGGCGGGTGAAGAGCGCCGAGGAACAGGCACTGATGCGACAGGCGGCACAAGTGACCGACGCCGCCGCCGGCGCCGCAATCGCCGCGATCTCTGACGGCGCCTCCGAACAGGAGGTCGCGGCCCAGTGCGTTGCGGCGATGATCCGCGCCGGCGGTCATGCCCCGGGCTTCGGACCTTTCATCCGCCCGGCCGCGCGCCTGGGCGAGGAGCACACGACCTGGGGCGACGGCATCTACCGCAAGGGCGAGCCGGTCTTCGTCGAACTGTCCGGCTGCATTTCGCGCTATCACGCGCCGCTCGGCCGGCTCGTTCGCATCGGCTACATCAGCGACGAAGACGCCGCGATGGCGGAAGTGACCGCCAAGGCGTTCGATGCCGTCGTTGAAGCACTGCGGCCCGGGGCCAAGGCGCGCAACGTCTACGCCGCCTGGCAGGCCGTCGCCGACGAGGCCGGTCTTTCCCACTATCGCCGCCATCACTGCGGCTACCTCGTCGGCGCCGGCCAGCCGCCATCATGGACCGGCGGCAATTCGGTGACCGGCTTGAGGCATGATTCCGACCTCGAGATCGAGACGGGAATGAGCTTCCACATCCTGTCGTGGCTGATGGGCACCGGCCGCGGCGACGACTTCGTCTCAAACACCGTACTTCTGACCGATGCGGGCGCCGAAGTGCTTACCCGCACGCCGGCCGGCCCGATCGTTCGATAGGCCCGCACGCATGGCGCGCTACTCGGCATTTTCGATTTTCCGCAACGCGCTGTCTGGCCAGAAGAACTGGCAGCGCGCCTGGCGGGCAGCGGAGCCAAAATCGGCCTACGACGTGCTCGTCATCGGCGGCGGTGGACACGGCCTCGCCACTGCCTTCTACCTCGCCGAGAACCACGGCATCCGCAATGTCGCGGTGCTCGAAAAAACCTATATCGGCGGCGGCAATGTCGGCCGCAACACCACCGTCATCCGCTCCAACTACCTGCTCGACGGCAACACCCAGTTCTACGAATTCTCGATGAAACTCTGGGAGGGCATGTCGCGGGCGCTGAATTTCAACGTCATGTTCTCGCAGCGCGGCCAGCTCGTCACCGCGCATTCGGCCGATCAGCTCGACGACTTCAGCCACCGCGCCAACATCATGCGGCTGAACGGCATCGATGCCGATATCCTCGACCGCGACGAGGTGCGCCGGTTGGTGCCCTATCTCGATTTTTCCGACTCGGCCCGCTTTCCGATCCATGGCGCCATCTTCCAGGGTCGGGCGGGCACGGCGCGCCACGACGCCGTCGCCTGGGGCTATGCGCGCGCTGCCGACGGCCATGGCGTCGACATTATCCAGAACTGCGAGGTGACAGGCTTCCTCCGCGACGGCGACACGATCGTCGGCGTCGAAACGACGAAAGGCCGGATCGGCGCCGGCAAGGTCGGCCTCGCTGTTGCCGGTCATACATCCGTGCTCGGCGCCAAGGCCGGCCTTGAACTGCCGATCGAAAGCCACGTCCTGCAGGCGTTCGTCACCGAGCCGCTGAAGCCGTTGGTAGACCACGTCGTCGCCTATGGCGCCGATCATTTCTACGTCAGCCAGTCGGACAAGGGCGGGCTGGTCTTCGGCGGCAATCTCGACGGCTACAATTCCTACGCCCAGCGCGGCAATCTCGGCGTCGTGCGCGAAGTGGCGGAGGCGGCGATTGCGCTGATGCCATGCATTTCGCGCGTCCGTCTGCTGCGCCATTGGGGCGGCGTCATGGACATGACGCCCGATGCCAGCCCGATCATCTGCCCGACACCGATCGAGGGCCTCTTTCTCAACGGCGGCTGGTGCTATGGCGGCTTCAAGGCGACGCCGGCTTCCGGCTGGTGCTTCGCCCACACGATCGCCACCGGCAAGCCGCATCCCTTGATCGCAGCCTACGGGCTCGATCGTTTCCGCACCGGCCACACGCTCGATGAGGCTGGCGCCGGGCCCTCAGCCTGGCTGCAATAGGAGGCGCAAGACAATGCTGCGCATCGAATGCCCATGCTGCGGTCTGCGCGACCATGACGAGTTCCGCTACGGCGGCGATGCCTCGGTCACGCGTCCGGCCCACGACGATCCCGATCCGCAAGCCTGGTACCGTTACGTCTATGTCAGGACAAATCCGGCGGGCCTGCACCGCGAGTTCTGGCAGCACGTGACCGGTTGCCGCCAATGGCTGGTGGTCGAGCGCGACACGCGCAACCACGCCATTGCATCCGTCGATCTCGCCAGGAAATTATCGGCGAGGAAATTGCCGGCCAGGAAATCACCAGCATGAGTTCAAACCACAAGCGGTTGTCGATGGGTGGCCGCATCGACCGCGAGCAGCCGGTCGAGTTTACCTTCGACGGCCGGAGCCTGATCGGATATCGCGGCGACACGCTTGCCTCCGCGCTGCTCGCCAACGGCGTCACCCTGGTCGGGCGCAGCTTCAAATATCATCGTCCGCGCGGCATTTTTTCCGCCGGGCCCGAGGAGCCGAATGCGCTGGTCACGCTCGCAACCGCAGGCAGGCGCCTGCCGAACCTGCCGGCGACGACACTGGAGCTTGCAGACGGCGTAGTCTCGGAAAGCCAGAACCGTTGGCCTTCGCTTGCCTTTGACGTGCAAAGCGTCAACGGCCTGTTGGCGCCGTTCCTTTCGGCCGGCTTCTACTACAAGACCTTCATGGGCCCGACGCGCCGCGCCTGGATGTTCTACGAGCACTTCATCCGAAGGGCGGCCGGGTTTGGCAGAGCCGGCACCGACCCTGATCCCGACCGCTACGACATCAGTCACGCCTTTGCCGATGTCGCAATCATCGGCGGCGGCCCGGCAGGATTGTCGGCGGCGCGTGCTGCCGCAGCAGCCGGCGCGCGGGTCGCGCTGATCGAACAGGATTTCCTGCTCGGCGGCCAGCTTCTGGCGGAGCCGCACGACAGCGCAGCGGCCGCATGGCTGAGGCAGGCCGAGGCCGAGCTGGAGAGCTCCGAACCCGTCACCCTGATGAAGCGGACGACCGCTTTCGGCATCTATGACGGCAATGTCATCGGACTGGTCGGGCAACGCGACCCAAGCAATCCGCAGCCGTCCGGCCAAGTGCTGCAGACGTTCACCATGCTTCGCGCCCGCTCGATCGTTTTCGCCACCGGCGCCATCGAGCGACCAATGGTGTTCTCCAACAACGACCGGCCCGGCGTCATGCTTGCCTCGGCTGCCCGGACCTACCTCAACCGTTTTGCAGTCCTGCCAGGCAAGAAAATCATCGTCGCCACCAGCAATGACGGTGGCTGGCGCGCCGCCTTCGACCTTGCCGATGCCGGCGCAGAGGTGACGGTTGCCGATGTTCGCGCAACGCCGTCCACAGCGCTTGCCGCAGAAGCCGGACGGCTCGGCGTGGTGGTGCGGGCCGCAACGCGCATCGTCGACCTGCATGGCGGCCATGCCGTCAGGCGTGCAACGCTCAGCGGACCGGACGGCCAGTCCGAGGCCGCCTGCGACCTGGTCTGCGTGTCCGGCGGCTGGTCGCCAACCGTGCATCTCACCTCGCACCTGGGCGTCAAACCTCAATATCGCGACGACATTGGCGGCTTCGTGCCGGGGGCGTTTCCGCAGGACCGGTTCGGCGCCGGCTCGTTGATGGGAATTTATTCGACCGCCGATGCCATCGAGGACGGTCATCGCGCCGGCACCGAGGCGGCATGGTTCTGCGGCAAGTCGACGCTGGCGCCCGCCCCGTCGAAACTCGATCTCGGCGAGACCGCCGCGGCCCCGCTTCACGAGGTGCTGCCCGCTGGACGTGGAAAAGCCTTCGTCGATTTCCAGATGGACGTGACGACCGGGGATATCGAGCTCGCCCATCGCGAGGGCTATGAATCGGTCGAGCACCTGAAGCGCTACACCACGCTCGGCATGGGCACCGACCAGGGCAAGACCAGCAATTTTGCGGCGCTTGCCGCGATGGCGGCGTTACGCAACGCAACGATCCCCGAGACCGGCGCCACGACCTTTCGACCGCCGTATACGCCGGTCGCCATCGGTGTGCTTGCCGGACGCGCCATCGGCCATCATTTCAAGCCGATCCGCCGCACGCCGATGCACGACTGGCACATGGCGAACGGCGCCGAGATGCTGGAGGTCGGGCTCTGGATGCGGCCCTATTTCTACAGGCAATCCGGACGTGACGTGAACGAAGCCTATGTCGCCGAAATGCGGAGTGTGCGCCAGGCAGCAGGCCTGATGGACATCTCCACCCTCGGCAAGATCGACGTCCAGGGCCCGGATGCGGCGATTTTCCTCGATCGCATCTACGCCAACGGCTTTGCCAAACTGCCAGTCGGCCGTGCCCGCTACGGCGTCATGCTGCGCGACGACGGCATCGTCTTCGACGACGGCACCACGACGCGGCTGGCCGAGAACCGGTTCTTCATGACCACCTCGACCGCCAAGGCCGCCGACGTGCTGTCGCGTCTTGAATTCCTGCTCGATACGGCCTGGCCGGATTTGCGTGTAGCCGTGACCTCGGTGAGCGATGAATGGGCGGCGATGTCGGTTGCCGGACCGAAAAGCCGTGCAATTCTGAGTGCCGCGTTTCCCGCTCTCGATGTTTCCGACGCGGCACTTGCGCATATGGGATTGCTCGAAAGCGAATGGCAGGGCCGTGCGCTCCGCATCCTGCGCCTCAGTTATTCCGGCGAGCGCGCCTACGAAATCTATGTCGGCGCAACTGCCGGTGAACAGCTTTGGAGCCGCCTGCTCGAAGCAGGCAGGCCGCTCGACCTGAAACCTTACGGCGTCGAGGCGCTCGGCGCGCTGCGCGTCGAAAAGGGCCATGTCGCCGGACCTGAAATCGATGGGCGCACGACGCTCGACGATCTCGGCCTCGGCCGCATGGCGAGCAAGCGCACCGGCTTCGTCGGCGACGTGCTGCGACGGCGCCCCGCCTTCCAGGCGCCCGACCGCCAGCGCCTGGTCGGACTGGAATGCATCGAGGAGGGAAAACGCCTTCGCGGTGGCGCCATCCTGTTTCTGCCGGGCGAGAAACCTTACGGCCACGGGCGCGGCCGCGTGACTTCCGTCACCTTCAGCCCCGAACGCGGTCACTATGTCGGGCTGGCCTTGCTTGCCGGCGATGTCGCTATGGAAGGAAGCGAGGTGATGGCCGTCTATCCGATGAAGGCCGAAACGGTGCGTGCCCGCATCGTCTCGCCGGTATTCCTCGATCCGCAGGAGGAGCGGCTGCATGGCTAGCGTTATGTCTTCGCAGGAGTTCAGCCTGTCTGTGGCCGATTGTCCGCTCATCCAGGTTGAGGGTTGGGACGGGACGCTGAGGCAATTCGAAAAGAGCGTCACGGCGTCGCTCGGTACGAAACTTCCCGCCTCGGTCGGAGAGACGGTTCGCCAAAAAGGTCTCCTCGTGATCCGCGTTGCACCTCGCCGTCTCTGGCTGGCTCTCGACGACGGCGCGCAAGTACCTTCGCTTGCCGTCGACCCGGATCTCGGCTGTTCAGTCTCTCTCGGCGAGGGTCGCGTGCGCTTCACAATGGCTGGGGCTGACATCGTGCGGGTTCTCTCCAAATTCATCACTGTCGACTGGCGCGCGCCGGCGGCCGCCCCGGGCCGCGCCGTGCTGACATCCTTGCACCATGTGCCCGTGCTTTCCCTGCGCACCGGCGATACCGCGTGCGAACTCATCGTGCCGCGAAGTTTTTCGCGAAGCCTCTCGGATTGGATTGCTGACGCCGCGGGGTAGGGAAAGGACCGGCGCGAACGCTCCCTCAGGAGCCACTCCACGGTCTCGCTCCTTGGATGATCTCTTGAGCACGTGCGGCAAAGCGACCGGCGAGAGGCGACTTGCTGGCGGCATCGGCCGACGCCGCGCTGCCTGCCCGCGCCCGGTCGGCGATGCCAACGAAGATCACCGCGAAACGGAACAGCGAAAAAACCAGGTGGAAGCGTTGCAAGGGCGCAGTGGGTACGGCATGCGCGAAATAATGGTCGAGGAATTCGCGCTGGCTCGGAATGCCGAGTGCAGCATGATCAAGGCCGAGGATGCCGCCATATTCGTCCGGGGTCGAATGCCAGGTCATCGAGCAAAAGCCGAGATCGGCGAGCGGATGGCCGATCGTCGACAGCTCCCAATCGAGAATGCCGATCACCTCCGGCTTGCCGGGATGGAACAGCAGATTTCCGAGGCGGAAGTCGCCATGGGCGATCGACACGCGCCCATCGTCGGCTGGCAGATGCTGCGGCAGCCAGTCGGCGACCGCTTCGAGTGCCGGAATTCTGTCGCTTGGCGATTGCCTGAGCTGCCTGGTCCAGCGGCCAATCTGGCGCTCGAAATAGTTGCCGGGCCGGCCGTAGTCGCCGAGGCCGACCGCGTCGGGACGGACAGCATGCAGTTTGGCCATCGCTTCGGCCATGCCGAAATAGATGCCGCGTCGCTCCGCGGGGACAAGGCCAGGCAGCGAACAGTCGTGGAAGACGCGACCATCCAGCCGCTCCATCAGGTAGAAGGGCGTGCCGAGCGGCTCGGCACCGTCGTGATAGAGCACCGGCTCGGGTACCGGGACATCGGTCGGCGCGAGCGCTTCAAGCACGCGGAACTCGCGGTCGACGGCATGCGCCCCGCGCAGGATCGGCCCGGCCGGCTTCTTGCGCAGCACCATGCGATGCGCACCATAGTCGACGAAGTAGGTGGGGTTGGACTGTCCGCCGCCGATCCGCTCGAGCGTCATTGCGGCATCGCCGAAGCGGTTCGCGAGAAAGCCCTTCAATGCCGCAGGATCGAAGTCCGCATTCAGCGGCTGCGCCATCTTTCCTCCTGAGACGCCACCGCGTCTGTTATGACTCGCCTTCGACAGTCCAGCGCCAGAAGCCCCTCTCTTCCTCGTTGAGGAAACGGTTCAGCACCATCTTGTGGACCTCATCGGCACCGTCGACCAGCCGCGCCTGGCGCGCATAACGGTAGATCCATTCGAGCACCGTGTCCTTGGAATAGCCCCGCGCGCCATTGATCTGGATCGCCACATCGGCCGCGTCATGCAGCACATTGGCGACCTGGACCTTGGCCATCGACACGTCCTTGCGGGCAAAGCCGCCGCGGTCCAGCTCCCACGCAGCCTTCATCACCAGCAGGCGGCCGATCTCGATGCGCATGGCAAGGTCGCCGAGCTTCAGCTGGACGCTTTCGCGGTCGGCGAGGCGCTGGCCGAAACCATGGCGCACGGCAGCGTAGGCGCGCGCGATCTCGACGCAGCGCTTGGACAATCCGAGCCAGCGCATGCAGTGGGTAAGTCGCGCCGGGCCGAGCCGCACCTGCGTCACCTTCATGCCCCTGCCCTCGCCGGCCAGCATGTCTTCGACAGGGATTTCGAGCCCATCGAACTCCAGCTCGCAATGCCCGCCATGCTCATCCGGACCCATGATCTCGATGCGGCGCATGATGCGCCAGCCCGGCTGGTCCTTGTGGAACATCAGGGCCGACAGACCATGGCGCGGGTCGTCCGAGGTTCGCGCGATCAGAATGAAATGGCTGGCCTGCTGCGCGCCGGTGATGAACCATTTGCGGCCGGTCACCACATATTTGTCGCCGTGCCGATCGGCACGCGTCATAATCATCGAAGGGTCCGAGCCGCCGCCGGGGTGCGGTTCGGTCATGGCAAAGGCCGAGCGCACCTGGCCCTCGACGATCGGCTTCAGCCATTTTTCCTTCTGCGCTGGCGTGCCGAGCGCCTCCAGAACCATCATGTTGCCATCGTCGGGCGCTGCCGAATTGAACACCACGGGTCCGAAGATCGACCGGTTCATCTCCTCATAGCAGACCGCCATGTCCATCTTGCCGAGACCGGCGCCGCCGGATTCGGGCTTGAGCTGCAGGCACCACAGCCCCGCCAGCCGCGCCTTGGCGCGAAGCGTCTCGAGCAGCGGCAAGGCGATATTTCCATGCGCGTCATAGGACATCTTGTCGGCCTCGAGCGGCAGGATCTCACGCTCGACGAACTCGGCAATGCGGACGCGGTAATCTTCGGTACGGGCGGGAATGTCGAAATTCATGGACAAACTCCCAGCGATGAAACGAGGTGGTCACCATCGATGGACGAGAAACTGTCGATCCAGTAGAGGCGCTCCTGTTCGACGCCCCACAATGGTCCCTCGCCCAGCGTGGTCTTCACGTCCACCACGACTTCGATCTTCATGCCATCCTCCTCTGTTTGGCGTGCGGGCGACAGGCGAGATCAGAACGCGACCTTGTCGCCGCCCTTCAGTGACAGGATCTCGCGCGCCTCGTCGGGCGTTGCCACCTCCATGCCAAGCCCCTCGATGATCTTGCGGGCAAGCACCACCTGCTCGGTGTTCGATTTCGCAAGCTTGCCCTTGCCGGCCCAAAGACTGTCTTCGAGCCCGACGCGGATGTTGCCGCCAAGCGCTGCCGATTGCGCGGCGATGCGAAGCTGGCTGGCGCCGGCGCCGAGCACCGACCAGCGGAACTGGTCGCCGAACAGCCGGTCGGCGGTGCGCTTCATATGGGCGACATCTTCGGGATGCGTGCCGATGCCGCCAAGCAGACCGAACACCGACTGCACGAAGAACGGCGGCTTGACCAGCCCGCGATCGGCGAAGTGCGAGAGATTGTAGAGATGGGCGATGTCGTAGCACTCGAACTCGAAGCGCGTGCCGTTGTCGTAGCAGGTCGCAAGGATGTATTCGATGTCCTTAAACGAGTTGCGGAAGACCAGGTCACGCGTGGCTTCCAGATGCGGCTTTTCCCAGTCGAACTTGAAAGTCTCGTATTTGTCGACGAGGTGATAGAGCCCGAAATTGATCGAGCCCATGTTGAGCGAGGCGACCTCTGGCTTGAACTCGGCGGCCGGGCGCACGCGTTCCTCGACCTTCATGTAGGGACTGCCGCCGGTGGTGATGTTGATGGCGGCATTGGTGGCCTGCTTGATGCGCGGCAGGAAGCGGGCGAAGGCCGCCGGCGTCTGGTCGGGCTTGCCGGTCTCGGGATCGCGGGCATGCAGGTGCAGGATCGCCGCACCTGCCTCCGCTGCCGCGATCGCCTCGGCGGCGATCTGGTCCGGCGTGATCGGCAGATAGGGCGACATGGTCGGCGTGTGGATCGCCCCGGTCACCGCGCAGGTGATGATAACTTTGCCTTTGGGCAGCTGGGCGCCGGGCTTGCGGCTTGTTTCTGTCATCTTCCAAACTCCTGATCCGATTTTTTCTTGTGCGCCGCCAGCGCCATCAGCCGGCGGTCGCGCCACACCTGCCGTTCACCGAGTTCTTGCCGCGGCAGCCGCTTGCGGCGGTCGGCCTCTACCGTTTCGATGACCTCGCCGGCCCAGTCGACGCGGCGCTGCATCTGCGGAAAAATGTTGGAATAGATCGACTGATAGCGCTCGACATAGTCGCGTACACCGCCCGGCGCATTGAGGTCGATCGTCTCGAACGGACCCATGAACGACCAGCGTAGCGCCAGCCCGTCGCGAATGCCGATATCGACATCCTCGACGCTGGCATAGCCGTCGGCGACAAGTCGAAAAGCCTCCTCCAGCAGCGCGCCCTGCAGGCGGTTCATGATGAAACCGTCGAGCTCGTGCTTCATCACCAATGGCGCGTGGCCTGCGGCGACGAGGAAGGCGCGGGTCGTTTCGACCGTCTCGGGGGCCGTCCATGGCGCCGGCACGACTTCCGCAGCCGGGATGAGATAGGGCGGATTGATCGGATGCACGACCAGGCAGCGGTGCCGGCCTTGCAGATGGTCGGTGAATTTCGACGGCAGCAACGCCGAGGTGGAACTGGCGATCACCGCTTGCGGAGCGGCCATTGCATCGATCTGCGAGAACACCTCGCGCTTCACCTCGAGGTTTTCGGGCGTGTTCTCCTGGATATGGACTGCATCGGCAAGCGCCTCGCCCAGTTCTGCCACGACGGCGATGCGACCAAGCACGGCGTCGATTGCCTGTCCGCGCAGCAGATCATTCGCGGCGAGGTCGCCGAGCACGCCGGCGATATAATCATGCGCGCCGGCCGTCGCGGCCGGCGACTGGTCCCACATCCGCACATCGTGGCCGGCGCGGGCAAAACTGATCGCCCAGGCCCGTCCGATGAACCCGCTGCCGACAATTGCTACCTTCATCATGGTCCGTTCCTCAAAGCGTTTCGACATTGCCGTCGACGCCGAGCGACTGGCCGGAAATGTTGATCCCCGCATCAGACAACAGGAAGGCGACCATCGCGGCGACGTCATAAGGGCTGGTCATGCGGCGCAGCGAGATGTTGTGGAGATAGCGCTGCGTCATCTCGTCGTTCGACACACCGAGCTGTCTGGCCCGGTCGGCGATGACCTTGTCGATGCGTGGTCCCTCGATGATGCCGGGCAGGATGGCGTTGACCCTTATGCCGTGCGGCCCGAGTTCCTTGGCAAGGCTTTGCGTGAAGCCGATGACACCGAACTTGGCGGCCGAATAGGGGGTGCGGAAAGCGTAGCCATGGCGGCCGGCGGCGGACGACATCGAGACGATCGAGCCGCCCGCCGCCTTGATCAGCGGCACGGCACGCCGGGCGCAGAGGAACTGGCCGGTCAGGCAGACGTCGATGCAGCGCCGCCAGTCTGCCGGATCGATTTCGTCGACGCCGCCGGTCGGCCCGGCGATGCCGGCATTGTTGATCAGCGCGTCGAGCCCGCCGAGCTTTTCCTTCACCGTCTCGAACAGCCGGTCGACGTCGTCGTCGCGCGAGACATCGGCCTTGACCGCGGCGACGAGGGCGATCTTGTCCGGAGCAGCAGCCAGCGCCTCGTCGGAAACGTCGCAGACGACGATGCGCGCGCCGAGCCGCGACAGCGTGTCGGCAATGGCCAAGCCGATGCCGCCGGCGCCCGCCGTCACCAGCACGCGCTGCCCCGTCAGCCCGGTCAGAAAATCGTCCGGGGATGACGGTGCCGCTTTACTCATCGTCCGATCCTTTCTCATTGCAGCCGCCGTTCGCGCAGCGCCATGACGGCGCTCAGAACGACCAAACCGTACAGTATTGCCCTTGTCGCATAGGGCAGCTGAAATAGTGACGAAAGCAATGCCCTCGGGTGGCTTGGCGAGCAAAGGCTGCTCGGGCACGCCAGACTTTCGAATTTCCCGTAAGCCGCCCTGGGTTGCATTGATCCCACGACGAAGCCATAGCGCGCGCTTGCTCGCGTGGCGCCTAAGGGCGTCCTGGGGGTTGCTCCTGCGGAAATTTGTTTTCGTCTATGATTGCCACGGCCCGTTCGATGCTGTCTCTCACCTCGAAACCGATCCAGTGTCCGTCCATCAGATGCGTTTGCCTCGCACAGGCGAGGAAATAGCTCCCGGCCTGCTGCGCAACAAAGTTGAGTTGTCTCCTGTCATTGATTTTAATTCCCTCTGGCGGATCGGTGTACACCCCCCAGATCGCATCCTCGGCCGTCAACTTCACTGGCATCTCTGACGGAGCGTAGACCCTGGTCAGCATCAGGCTGTGCCGGAAAGACGAGGAGCCATTGATGAACTCGATCTCTACCGACCATCCTGCTGGCACGACGATGGTGAGATTGCCGCCCCAGTAACCATTGAAGTCGATAATGTCGGTCCGGATGTTGTCCCTGCGGTACCGCTCGACCTGGTTCCAATCGGCAACAATCTCTATCGCCACTGTCTTGGCTGCCGGATCGTTCTTGATCCAGCTCGGGACGAAGGGCTTCCCGGCCAGCGCAATTCCAGGCAATGCCAAGGCGACGGCGAGAAGGGCAAGGTGAGCAAAGCGCGCCATCGCAATCAGACTCCTCCGAGCGGGGCGGCTGAGCGCAAGCGACCGCCAATCGAGGTCGACCTGGCTTGTTCCCTAAGGAAGAGAATACGCTCGAAATAGGATCCACACCAGCAAACCCAGAGTGCGCTATCGTCAGCAGCCAGAAACAACGCCATTGCTGCTATATCATCGGGTTGGATGCGCGCTGTCGCGAAGCGTCTGTTGCGCAATTCGCCAGGCCTGCTCCACATGTCGCCGGGCCGCGGCTTCGGCGGCATCGCCATTGCGCGACTTGATCGCTTTCATGATATCGGTCATTTCGGCAATTGCGGCATCGCGACGATTCTCCGAAGCGATGGTCATGGATCGCAATTGGTTGATGCGGACGTTCAGGCCCTGGACGATCTCCCAGGCGATGCGCTTGTCGGCGGCGTCGAAAAGCATCTCGTAGAATTTTGTCGTCGCGCGCATCACTTCGATCGGATCGGCTGAGGCCCACGCCTCGAGCAGCACATCGAAGGCGCGCTCGAGCGCGGCGATCTGGTCCTCAGTCGCCGTCAGCGCGCAGGCGCGCGCTGCGATGCCCTCCATCAGAGCGCGCAGTTCATAAATCTCGTCGGTGCGGCTGAGATCCGGCCTGGCCACGGCGGGTCCGTGGCCAGGTATCATCTGGACAAGGCCCTCAGTCTCCAACTGCCGCAGAACCTCGCGCACCACCGATCGACTGACGCCTAGCTGGTCGCAAAGCGGCCGCTCGACCAACCGTTCGCCGGGCTGGAAGTGAAACCCCATGATCGCGTCGCGCATGCGCTCCAGCGCCAGCGTTCTGAGCGTCTTGGCGGATCGTTCGATCCTCAGTGTGTCGTCGGCCAATTCATCTACTCCTGGCACCCGCAAGAAACAGATTCGACGATCCGTTGACAAGGGCTTTGGTCTTCAATAGTATGGTATACCATAAGACAACGAGGCAAAAGTGGAACTTTTCCGAATGCCTCAGCCGACCCGACACCGAGGATTCGATGAAGCCGGCCATCCGAAAGATCGTCACCTATGTGGAGAACACGCTGATTGAGGGCGGCAAGGCGGCCCCCCGGCCGCTGCGCCTGATTGGCGTGGCGGCGGTGCTCGACAATCCCTGGGCCGGGCGCGGTTTCACCGAGGACCTTTCTCCCGAGATCCGCGCCTATGCGCCGGTTCTGGGGGAGATGCTGACCCATGAAATCCTCGCAGTCGCCGGATCTGGCGAAGCGATCGAAGGCTACGGCAAGGCCGCAATCTGCGGCACGTCGGGCGAGATCGAACATGCCTCGGCGCTCATCCACACGCTGCATTTCGGCAACCACTATCGGCGTGCCGTCGGCGCCAAGACCTATCTTGCCTTCACCAACCTGCGCGGCGGTCCGAACACGCCGATCATGATCCCGCTCATGGACAAGAACGACGAAGGCCGACGTTCGCACTACCTGACGGTGCATTTCCAGATCGGCGACGCGCCGGCGCCAGACGAACTGGTGGTGGCGCTTGGCGCCTCGATCGGCGGACGACCGCATCATCGCATCGGCGACCGCTATCAGGATCTCAAGGAGGTCGGCGACCTGCATGGCTGAACTGACGGACCGTGGCTGGCATCGCGGAACGGCGCCTGACGGCTCCGGCTTCATCCGTGCCGGATCCGGCGCGCCGGTCCTCCTCATCCACGGCGTCGGCATGAACGCGGCGATCTGGGCACCCCAGATCGAGCTGATGCAAAACAGATGGGATGTGATCGCCATCGACATGCTGGGACACGGCCTGTCGCCGCTGCCGCCCGAGGACGCCAGCCTTGCCGATTATGCCGGCCAGGCAATCCGGCTTCTCGATCACCTCGGCCTGGATGTGGTCTCGATCGTTGGCCATTCTATGGGGGCGCTGGTCGGGCAGGAAATCGCGCTCGATGCACCCGAACGAGTCCGCAGCCTGGTGTCGCTCAATGCGGTGTTTCGCCGCCCGGCGGAGCTTGCGCAGGCAGTGCGCGAGCGCGCCGCCGAATTGAATGGCGCGGAAAACCCGTCCGGGACGGACGCAACGATCGCGCGCTGGTTCGGCAACCCGGTCCCCGACAGCCTGGCCGAGGCGGCAAGGACGACGCGCTCGGCACTGCAAAGCGTCAACCGCGAAGGCTATGCGCGCACCTATCGACTTTTCGCCCATGCCGATGCGGCGCATGGCGATCGTCTTTCCGGTCTCGCAATGCCGGCCCTGTTCATGACCGGCTCGCAGGACAAAAATTCCTCACCTGCGATGTCGGCGGCGATGGCACGCCTCGCGCCGCGCGGTCGCTGCACCGTTCTGGAGGGCGAACGACACATGATGGCCATAGCCTCGCCCGACGCGGTCACACGGCACATTGCCGATTTTCTCGAGAGCAACGACGGCGCAAGCACATCGGCGCGACCGGCAATGGACACAGAATTCGACGCGGGCGAATTCCGGCGGGCGCTCGGTTCCTTCCTGACCGGCGTGACCATCGTCACCGCGATCGGGCCGGAAGGAGAGCCGCGAGGCTTCACCGCCAATTCGTTTACATCCGTTTCGCTCGATCCGCCGCTTGTGCTGGTCTGCATCGCCAAAAAAGCGCTGGGTCATCCGGTGTTTTCGACCTCGAAGTGCTTTGCCATCAATGTGCTTTCGGAGGAACAGAGGGCCGCGTCCGGCATCTTCGCTTCGAAATCGCAGGACAAGTTCTCGGCTGTCGAATGGCGCTTCGGCCCGACCGGCAGCCCGCTGCTCGCTGGTTCGGTGGCGACGTTCGACTGTGACATGGAGCAGTTGGTCGACGCCGGCGACCATTCGATCCTCATCGGCCGCGTTCGCGAATTTTTCCACAATTCGTCGCAGCCCCTCGGTTATTGCCGTGGCGCCTATGTCTCGCCCGGCCTCAGCCAGGAAGCACTGGCGGCCGCGCCACCCGACATGGAGGTCGGCGCGATCCTCGAAGATGGAGGCCGCGTGCTGTTCTTCGAAACCGCCGCCGGCTTTTTCGAATTGCCGGCGGGCCGAGGACTGGGCTCGCCCGCCGACGCGCGAAGCCTTAGGGGACGCCTCGCTGCGACAGCCGTCGACGCCCATCTCGGATTCCTGTTTGCGGTCTGGGGCGACGCAGCGACGCGAACGCATGTCTACTACCGCGGCACGGTAGACACGCCCCACTCCAGCGATCGCCAGGTCCGGCTCGTCGACATCGACAGGATTGCCGGACTGAACATCGCCGACGCTGCTGTGCGCTCGATGCTCGCCCGCTATGTTCGCGAATGTCGGGAGGATGCGTTTGGCGTCTATGTCGGCAACGCGGTCGAAGGTGAAGTCCGTCCGCTCGCCAAGCCGGCAGCCATGAATATTTCCAGTCCGGGTCAACAGATATGAAGTTCTCGCTCTTCGTCCATATGGAACGCTCGGACCCGGCAAAGCCGCATGCCGAGCTCATCGACGAGCTTGAGGAACTGGTCCTGATGGCCGAGGCGGCAGGTTTCGAGACGGCCTGGATCGGCGAGCACCACGGCATGGAATTCACCATCTCGCCAAACCCGTTCATCAACATCGCCTATCTCGGCGCCAGGACGAAGCGCATCCGGCTCGGCACAGGAACGGTCATCGCGCCGTTCTGGCATCCGATCAAGCTCGCCGGCGAGGCCGCCATGACCGACGTCGTCACTGGCGGCCGGCTCGACATCGGCATCGCGCGCGGCGCCTACAGCTATGAATACCAGCGCCTGTTCCCGGGGCTCGACGCCTGGGGCGCGGGCCAGCGCATGCGCGAGATCATTCCGGCCATCAAGGGCCTCTGGGACGGCGATTTCGAGATGTCCGGCGAATTCTGGTCGTTTCCCTCGACCACATCGTCGCCCAAGCCGGTGCAAAAGCCGCACCCGCCGATCTGGGTGGCGGCGCGCGATCCAAACTCGCACGACTTCGCCGTCTCCAACGGCTGCAACGTCCAGGTGACGCCGCTCGCCTCCGGCGATGATGAGGTAACCAGCCTGATGGAGCGCTTCAACGCGGCGTGCGCGGCGCATCCCGACATGGCCAGCCCCGAGATCATGCTGCTGATGCACACATTCGTTGCCGAAGACGCCGCCGATGCGAAGCAGCTGACCAAGGACCTGTCGCTGTTCTACTGCCAGTTCGGCGCGTGGTTCCAGAACAAGAAGCCGGTTCGCCAAGGCATATTGGAAGCGCTCTCCGACGACGAGATCGCGGCCATGCCGCAATACGCGCCGGACAAAATCCGACAGAATCTGGTCATCGGCGAAGCCGAAGAGGTGATCGCCCGGCTGAAGGCATATGAGGCGCTCGGCTATGACCAGTATTCGATCTGGATCGACAGCGGCCTGCCACACGAGCGCAAGAAGAAGTCGCTGCAGCTGTTTGTCGACAAGGTGATGCCGGCCTTCGGGGATGGGAGGCGGCAATGACCCTTGTGGCCTTCAGCAACTTCATAGATGGGGCGTTCGATACGCCGACAGCCACCTTCGAAAGCACCGATCCGTCCACCGGCGTGCCCTGGGCGACGATGCCCGCCGCAACCGAGGCCGATGTCGACCGCGCCGTCGAGGCGGCGCACCGGACGCTGCACTCCGCCGCCTGGGCTTCGCTGACGGCGACGGCGCGCGGCAAACTACTGGTGCGCCTCGGCGACCTGGTCGTCACCAATGCCGACCGCCTGGCCGAACTGGAAACGCGCGACACCGGCAAGATCATCCGCGAGACCCGCGCCCAGATCGCCTATGTCGGCGACTACTATCGCTACTATGGCGGACTTGCCGACAAGCATGAAGGCTCGCATGTGCCCATCGACAAAGCCGATATGGACGTCACCATCCGGCGCGAGCCGATCGGCGTCGTCGCTGCCGTGGTGCCGTGGAATTCGCAGCTCTTCCTTTCGGCCGTCAAGCTCGGCCCGGCGCTGGCGGCCGGCTGCACGGTCGTCCTGAAAGCCTCTGAGGACGGTCCAGCGCCGCTGCTGGCCTTCGCCGAACTCGTTCATGAGGCCGGATTTCCCGCCGGAAGCGTCAGCATACTGACCGGGTTCGGGCACGATTGCGGCCGGCGCCTGACAAGTCATCCGCTGGTTTCACGCGTCGCCTTCACCGGCGGACCTGCGACCGCTCGCGCCATCGTCCGCAACACGGCGGAAAATCTCGCCTACACGACGCTGGAGCTGGGCGGGAAAAGTCCGGTTGTCGTTTTCGCCGACGCCGACCTGGACAGTGCGGCCAACGCGGTCGTCGCCGGGATTTTCGCGGCGTCCGGGCAAAGCTGCGTCGCCGGCTCGCGGTTGCTTGTCGAGCGCTCGATAAAAGCCGAGTTCCTCGACAGGCTGAAGCACAAGGCCGAGGCCATCAAAATCGGCGATCCGCAGGATTCGGCCACCGAAATGGGACCGCTGGCAACGCCACGCCAGCGCGAATGGATCGAAAAGATCGTAGCCGAGAGCCTCGCCAATGGCGGGACGCTGGTGACCGGCGGAAAAAGGCCCGACGATCATCCGCGCGGCTTCTACTACGCACCGACCATCATCGACGCCGAGGATTCAGCGCTGCCCTGCGTGCGGGAGGAATTGTTCGGTCCGGTGCTCAGCGTTCTCACCTTCGATACGGAAGCCGAAGCCCTGGCGCTTGCCAACGATACGCCGTTCGGCCTCGCCTCGGGCGTGTTCACCACCAATCTCGCCAAGGCGCACCGCATGGCGCGCGACATCCAGGCCGGCGTCGTCTGGGTCAACACCTACCGCGCGGTTTCGCCGCTCGTGCCGTTCGGTGGCTATGGTCAGTCGGGACTCGGCCGTGAGGGCGGGCTCGACGCCATCCGCGATTACACGCGCTCGAAATCCGTCTGGATACGCATATCCGACGAGCCGATCCCGGACCCGTTCGTCATGCGATGACGCAGCGCCGATCGCGCAATTTCACAACAACAAGAAACAAAAACAACCAACAGAGGAGAATGACATGAAACTGATTTTGACCGGCATCTTGGCCGGACTCCTGGCAGCCACTGCCGCGCGCGCCGATGAAATGGTGTTCACCAGCTGGGGCGGAACCACCCAGGAGGCGCAGACCAAATCCTGGGCTGCTCCGTTCGAAGCGAGTTCCGGCATCAAGGTCCTGCAGGACGGCCCGACCGACTACGGCAAGCTGAAGGCCATGGTGGAAGGCGGCAGCGTCGCCTGGGACGTCGTCGATGTCGAAATGGATTTCGCCATCAAAGCGGCCAAGGACGGCCTGCTCGAGCCGATCGATTTCAACGTCGTGCCGAAAGCCGATCTCGATCCTCGCTTCACCATCGAGCATGCGGTCGGGAGCTTCTACTACTCCTTCGTTCTTGCCTGGAACAAAGGCGCGGTGTCGGGCGAACCGGCGGGCTGGGCCGACATGTTCGACCTGACGAAATTTCCCGGCAAGCGCACCTTCTATAAATGGTCGGCGCCGGGCGTCATCGAGATTGCGCTGTTGGCCGACGGTGTGCCTGCAGACAAGCTCTATCCGCTCGACCTCGACCGGGCGTTCAAGAAACTCGACACGATCAAATCGGAAATCGTCTGGTGGGACAGCGGCGCGCAGTCGCAGCAGCTGATCGCCTCCGGTGAGGCGGCCTTCGGGCAGCTCTGGAACGGACGAGTCTTCGCCCTCGAGCAGGAAGGCGCCGATGTCGGCGTATCCTGGAATCAGAACATGACCGCCGCCGACGTGCTCGTCATTCCCAAGGGTTCGAAGAACAAGGCGAGCGCCATGAAATTCCTGGCCGCTGCGACAAGCCCGAAAAGTCAGGCCATGTTTGCTGAAGCAAGCGGCTACGCCCCCATCAACACGGCAGCCAAGGCCGAAATGCCGGCCGATGTCGTCAAGTCGCTGCCGGACGCCTATGTCGACGGGCAGATCGACCTCGACATGAACTACTGGGCTGAAAACCGCGACAAGATCGCGGAGCGCTGGTACGCCTGGCAGGCCAAATAGAAGCCGACCTCAGCCATGAACCGGCGGGACGCTGCAAGGCGTCTCGCCTGATCTGACGGGATCATCGCCATGTCGGGCAATTTGCTTCATCGACCATCAATCCTTCGACGGCCAGATGGCATCGGCGGCGCCTTGCCGGCGTTGATCCTCATCACCCTGTTCTTCGTGGTGCCGGTCGTCGCACTGCTGTTGCGCAGCGTAACCGAACCTGTACCGGGCCTGCAGAACTACGCCACCCTGTTTGGCGACGGCACCTATGCGCGGGTCTTCTTGAACACCTTTCTGGTCGCCACCGTCGTCACCGCCGTCACCGTGATCGTGGCGTTTCCGGTCGCCTGGATGCTGGCGATCATGCCGCCCGCCCTCGGCTCGATCGTCTTCGGCATCATCATCCTGTCGATGTGGACCAATCTGCTTACCCGCACCTATGCCTGGATGGTGCTGCTTCAACGCACCGGCGTCATCAACCGGACGCTGATGGATATCGGCCTGATCAGCGAGCCGCTGCCGCTGATCAACAACCTGACCGGCGTCACCATCGGCATGGTCTACATCATGCTGCCCTTCATGATACTGCCACTGGTCGGAACCTTGCGTGCCATCGATCCTATGACGCTGCGCGCCGCCGCCCTGTGCGGTGCGAGCCCCTTCGACGCCTTCCGCCGCATCTTGCTGCCATTATCGCTCCCCGGAATCGCTGCAGGCGGCCTGATGGTTTTCGTCATGTCGCTCGGCTATTTCGTGACGCCGACGCTGCTCGGCGGCACGTCCAACATGATGCTCGCCGCAATGATCGCCCAGATGATCCAGTCCTTGCTCAACTGGGGGCTTGGAAGCGCGGCGGCTTTCATCCTGCTTGTGGTCACCATGGCGCTCTACGCGCTGCAGCTGCGCCTCGTCGGCGCCAAGCGCATGACAGGAGGCATCTGAGATGCTGCTCGACTACGACCGGCTGGGCTGGCTGCGTGCAGCACTTCTGGGTTTCACCGGCCTGGTCGCGGCGTTTCTGCTGCTGCCGGTGGTTTTCATCGTGCTTTTGTCGTTCGGCTCGTCGCGGTGGCTGGCTTTTCCGCCACCAAGCTGGACGCTGAAATGGTATGAGGAGCTCTTCGCCGATCCGGCCTGGCTCGAAGCGGCGCTGACCAGCGCGCGCATTGCCACCATGGCCGCAATTCTTGCTGTCGTCATCGGGCTGCTGGCTTCTTTCGCCCTGGTCCGGGGACAGTTTCGCGGGCGCAACACGCTTCGCGGCCTGCTGCTGACGCCAATGGTGCTGCCGGTCGTGGTCTTCGCCATCGCCATCTATGCATTCTTCCTGCGGATCGGGCTCGGCGGCACCACGGCGGGCTTCGTCATCGCCCATACGGTCCTGGCACTGCCCTTCGCCATCATTCCCATCACCGCGGCACTCGAAGGGTTCGACAAATCCATCGAGGATGCGGCGATCGTCTGCGGCGCAAGCCCATTCGAAGCAAAACTCCGGGTCACCTTGCCGGCGATCAAGATCGGGATTTTTTCGGCGGCGATCTTTGCCTTCCTCGCCTCGTGGGACGAGGTGGTGGTCGCGATCTTCATGGCCAGCCCCACCTTGCAGACCTTGCCGGTCAAGATCTGGGGCAGCCTGCGCCAGGATCTCAGCCCGGTCATCGCTGCGGCCTCCAGCCTTCTGGTTCTTCTGACGCTGAGCCTGATGATCGTAACCGCACTCATTCGGCGGAAATTGTCGAAATGACCGAACCGTTCCTCTCCATTCGCGACCTGCGCAAGGCGTTCGGCAGCTTCGTCGCCGTGCACGATGTCACGATCGATATACCCAAGGGCCAATTTCTGACCTTTCTCGGCCCTTCCGGCTCTGGCAAGTCGACGACGCTCTACGCGATAGCCGGCTTTCAGCATCCGACATCCGGCGACGTTCTTCTCGAAGGCAGGTCGCTGCTGTCGGTGCCGTCGCACAAGCGCAATATCGGCATGGTGTTCCAGCGCTACACGCTGTTCCAGCATCTCACCGTCGCCGAGAACGTTGCCTTTCCGTTGCGCGTGCGCCGCCGGCCGGACGCCGAGGTGAACCGAAAGGTCGCCGAGATGCTGTCGCTGGTGCGGCTCGAGAGTTTCGGCGGCCGATATCCTGGCGCGCTTTCCGGCGGACAGCAGCAGCGCGTGGCGCTTGCCAGGGCGCTCGCCTACGATCCGCCGATCCTCCTGATGGACGAGCCGCTTTCGGCGCTCGACAAGAAGCTGCGCGAGGAAATCCAGGCCGAGATACGGCGCATCCATCGCGAAACCGGCGTAACCATCCTTTACGTCACCCACGATCAGGACGAGGCCCTGCATCTTTCGGATCGCATCGCGCTGTTTCGTGACGGGCGCATCGAGCAGATCGGCACCGGTGAGGACCTCTATCTGAGACCCGCGAGCGAATTCGTCGCCAGTTTTATCGGAAATTCCAATTTCCTGCCGGCCGAGCATCTTGAAACCGTCAACGGCGCCGCCACGATCCGCCTCGCCGATGGCTCGGTCGTCTCCGGCGTCAGGAACGATCGGGAGTTCAGCCATGGCCAGAAGACCAGGCTGATGGTGCGGCCGGAAGCGTTTCGGCTGAGACCCGGCGCGGCCACTGCCGGGCTTGCGGTCGAATTCATCGACACCGCCTTTTTCGGCGAGCGGCGGCGCGTCATTGCGCGCACGGCCGCCGGCCAGGAGATCGACGTCAGGCCGACTTCCGACATGGCGCAAGCACAGGAAGGCATCGCCTCGCGCAGACAGATTTTTTTCGATCCCGCCGCCGCATTTCTGTTTCCGGCCTGACAGACGATCGTTCGACCTCAGCGCGGCGGATCAGCCGGCGCCTCGATGGTGACGCCATATTTGGCGGCGATGGCCACGACCTTTGCCATCTCCGGCATGCCGGCGGCGGTCGCGGCATCCAATTCCGCGAACATCTGATCAAGACCGCAACTCGGCGTGCAAAAGACGAGCACGCGAGCTGGCTTGTCGGCGTCATTGCGGATGGCATGGCGCCGGCCGCGTGCGCCGAAGAAGAAGCCGCCGGGCGCAACGCGACGGGGCGCGGATTGGCCCTCGAATTCGATGACGAGTTCGCCGCTCAGCAGATAGAAGGCTTCATCCTCACGGGCATGGGTGTGCGGTGGCGTTCCCGCACCCGGCGGAACCACGGACTCCCAAAGCGAGAAGGACCCGGCGGTTTCGGCGCCGGTGGCTTTGTAGATATGGGTGATGCCCAGAACGTTGAGCCTCGAGCCGGCCGCCGGCTCGCGAACGAACGCTTCGGCCGCTGCAGCTTTGGCATCCATCATCGATCTCCTTCGTGGTTCGGGTCGCTCACCAGGAGATAGGCCTTGCCGGCAAAATTGGCGAGGTGCGGGCGGCAGTGAGCGGCAACTTTCGCAGCAACAATTGGTCGGCGGCTTGAAATTTCCTCGGTTTCGCCCACGTACTGAAGTAACGCCGGCTGCGAGGTGAGTTTCTTGGCTGCAAAAGCGTCGCTTATAGTGCCAAACCGGCTGCCGCGCAGCCATCAGTAGCGAAGACCGCCTGCGTTACGCCGGCTCTCGCTCGCGATAGCTGGAGCATCCGATGCCGAGCCGCCGCTATGCCATCCTTGAAGCGCCGTCCTCGCTGGGTCTGGCGACCGACGGCGTTGAAGCCTTGCCTGGTCGGCTGCTGGAACTGGGCCTCGCCGAACGCATCCATGCGCGCCGCGCCGGGCGGCTGGCGGTCCCGCCGAAGGACCCGAAGCCCGAACCTGCGACCCTGACGCTGAACGCCAACGCGATCGCGGCGTGGTCGCCCAAGCTCGCCGACGCCGTGGAGGAGGTGCTGGACGCGGGCGAATTCCCAATGGTGCTGGGCGGCGACTGTACGATCTTGCTGGGTCCGACGCTCGCGCTGCGCCGGCGCGGCCGCTACGGCCTGTGCTTTATCGATGGCCACGCCGACTTCTTCCAGCCCGAGGCCGAGCCCAACGGCGAAGGCGCGTCGATGGAACTGGCCTTCGTCACCGGCTACGGGCCGGCGCTGCTGACCGACCTGGAGGGCCGCCGCCCGTTGGTGCGCTCCGGGGACGTCGTCGCCTTCGCGTATCGCGACCACGAGGACCAGGCCGAATATGGCAGCCAGTCTTTGCCAGCCGAGCTCATGGCTTACGATCTGCACGCCATCCGCCGCCTGGGCGTCGAAGCCGCCGCCCAAGCAGCCATTGGCCACCTGACGCGGGCGGAACTCGACGGATTCTTCATCCATCTCGACGCCGATTGTCTCGACGATGCAATCATGCCGGCGGTCGATTTCCGCGTACCGGGCGGGCTGTCGTGGGACGAGCTGTCGGCGGCGCTTCGCATCATCCTGGCGAGCGGAAAGGCGGTTGGGATCGAGGTCACCATCTACAATCCCCGCCTCGACGAGGACGGCAGCGCCGGACGTCGCCTCGCTGATGTCCTGGCCGCAGCGCTCGGCACAACCGCGCCCCGCTTAAGCGGACGGGAGCTAGCGGCTATTGGGTCGCGTTGAAGCGTCACATGCAACCTCGCCGAACGAGAACCCCGCGCCTTATCCGCCGCTTGGATGATGGCAAGCAACCAGGCGACCGTTTCGAGCCGGAGCATTGAGGCTCTCCACCTGAGGGCTCCTCCCGCCAGGGCAAACCTATTAATAGTGCTAGCTGTAAATGCGCCGGGCGGCTTAGTACCGTCGGCCGCAAACAAGGCTTGGGAGGGTCCGTCACTCGGTTCCTGCCGCGCCATGACGCGGAGCTTGGAACTGTGACGGCACATGCGACCACCGAAGGATTCAGCGACTACAGGGGCTACCGCACCTGGTACCGCGTGATCGGAGATCTCAACTCGGGCAAGCTGCCTTTGGTCGTCGCTCACGGCGGGCCGGGCTGCACCCACGACTATGTCGATTCGTTCAAGGAGCTTGCCGATACCGGGAGGGCGGTCATCCACTACGATCAGATCGGCAACGGCAAATCGACCCATCTGCCCGACAAGGGCGGCGACTTCTGGACCGTCGATTTCTTTTTGGGCGAACTCGATGCACTGCTCGCGCACATTGGCATTGCCGACCGTTACGCCCTGCTCGGCCAGTCCTGGGGTGGCATTCTCTCGGCCGAACATGCCGTGCGACGCCCGGCCGGGCTCAAGGCATTGATCCTGGCCAATTCGCTGGCCTCGATGGCGCTATGGGTGGAAGGCGCGCTGCAATTGCGGGCCGGGCTGCCGGCCGACGTGCAAAACGCGCTTGACCGGCACGAGGCAGCCGGGACCACCGATCACCCGGATTATGTTGCAGCAACCAAAGCCTTCTATGACCGCCACGTCTGCCGTGTCCTTCCGACGCCGCGGGAGGTCGCCCGGACATTCGCGGCAACCGACGCGGATCCGACGGTCTATCACACCATGAACGGACCCAATGAATTCCACGTCATCGGCACGATGCGGAACTGGACCATCGTCGACCGCCTGCATCTGATCGAGGCGCCGACCCTGGCGTTCCGCGGATTTTACGACGAAGCGACAGAGGCCTGCGTCCAGCCCTTTCTCGATCGCATCCCGGACGTGGAAGGCATTGTCTTTCCGAATTCCAGCCACATGCCGCATGTCGAGGAGAAGGACGATTGCCTCGCCGCCGTCGGACGCTTCGTCGCCAAATACGATTGAGGCCTGCCCGCAACAGGCTATCCTTGCGCAAGCTTGTCGGTGCGGGGCTTGGCCATTGTTGATGCGTTCCGTCGCTCCTTGAGCGCCTGGGCCAGGAAATCCTTGACCTGATCGAGCACCGCGTCGCGTTCGTGAGCTATCCCTGGCAGCAAATCGAAGCGCACGCGCACACCCGCTTCCTCGAACGATCGACACAACGTCCTGAGGCGTTCCGGCCGCGTTCGCCCGGCATCGTTGGCGCCCGGCATCCAATGGCTGCTGCCTTGAGCGTGCGTAATTTCCCAGGTCTCCAGATCGGCATCGCCGACGATCATCTGGACAGGCACTTTTGCCAGCGCCGCGGCATCGAAGGTGATGCCGAACTTCTCCGGCAGGTCACGAATGCCAACCCACCAGTCCCGCCCTGCATCGAGCAAGGTCACCGAGCCCGGCGCGCCGATCGACGCCGCCCATAGCCTGTCGGGATGGAGGATGGCGAAGCGATGGGTGAAGTGCCCGCCGCCGGAAAATCCGAACATGGCGAAGCGGGTCCAGTCCTGACGATATTTTGCAACGACTTCCTCGACTATGGCGAGCAGCACCTGATCGTAGCGGATGTCGCCCTCGATCATGTATTTGTACCCGCTGCGGGCATCGTCGCCGAGAACGCCGATTGGGAACAGCGGGCACAAGATGGCGCAGCCGTTCCAGCGCCCGAACTCGGCGAACGCATCGCGAAAACCCAGGAACGAGGTGCGGCCGGTGCCATGGACGGCGACCAGCAGGTCGACTTTGGCGCCTTCCCCAACCGCAGGCGGCACATACAGGCAATAGTGGAAGCGTGGGTCTGATTTCGACGCAAAGATGGCGGTCGCGCCAAGATCGTATGTGGCGCGGCCGCGATCCGCAACGGACTCTGTGGCGATGCTCGTCAAGTCTAAAACTCCTCAGACAGGTCTCGGCATTCATGGCCAGCGTATACTGGTCGGCTCGCGTCGTGAACTAAATGTCCTTCCGGGCAGCCACGACGAGGACCTCACGGTGCATCGGAATCAGGGCAACGCGTTGAAGACGATCTCGCTGAGTTCCGAGAGCATCTTTTCGCGCTTGGCAACATCCAGCGTCCGCTTAGCTAGCCGGCTGCCAATGAGGTAGCGAGTTGAGCCGGTGCCAAACATCACACGACTTCCTCAGCAGATTGCGACGAGGGGTGTATCTCCGGAACGGTGAAAACCGGCACCTCGCCCTTGAAGCCTTGGAGTTCGAAGGCACCCGCCTGGACAACCGGCATCGATGCTCCTTGGGCAAATCCGGGACCAAGCACCAAAGGGATGCTCAGCTTTTTGGTCGTTGACTCGAGCCGTGCCGTGCGGTTCACCGGCGAGCCGATCGCGGTGTAATCGAAGCGCCGTTCGGAGCCGAAATTCCCTACGGAGCAGACGCCAGTCTCGATGGCGACGCCGATTTCGATAGGGGGGAGCCCGCGCGCGGTGAATGCAGCGTTTTCGCGCTTCACCCGTTCGATCAGGGCGAGCCCCGCTTCGAGCGCGCGCTCGCGATGATCTGGCTGATCAAGCGGCGCGTTCCAGAAAGCTAGCACGGCATCGCCCATGAACTTATCGATGGTCCCATCGCGCTTGAGTATCTCATCGGTCGCAAGGCCGAGGAATTGGTTGACCACCTTTCCGATTTGTTGGGCATCGAGTTGTTCGCTCATCGCCGTGAAGCCGCGTATGTCACTCAGCAGGATTGTGATCTCGCGCTTCTCCCCGGACAGGATCGCTTCGGTATCCGAATTTGCGAGGCGTTGTACCACGGAGGGCGACAGATATTGCGAAAACTGCCGTGCCAGGGTTGACCGACGCTGCTCGCTGCGCCTGTAAAGGGCATAGCCTTCGAAGCCGGCTACGAGGATCGTCGCAAGCGCCGGCTGCAGTGGGTCATAGAGCGCACCCTGCAGGCTGTATTCGAGAACGCCAAACACGAAGGGCGTGGCAGCCAGGAGCGCCAGAGCGAGTACGCCAAGCGCGACGCGCTCGGCGAGCACTCCGGAAAGCCCAATGAAAACGATGCCACTGAGGACCAACCACAGCCGCTCCACCGTACGCGCTTGCGTTGGCTCTGCAAGATAGCGCCCGGCAAGCATCTGGCCGATTGCATCTGCGTGGATGTCCACGCCTGGTCGCGCCGAACGCGCCGGGGTGGGCAGATACTGCGTCAATCCCACGGCTGACAGATCAACAATGGCGATCGCGTTCCGCAGCAGCGGATCGCCGCGACCCGAAAGGATATCACTGGCAGATATGCGCGGCGTATTGGTGTCGGTTTCCCAGAGGCGGATGCTGCCCTGCGGCTCGAGTGGCACAATGGTGCCGGCCATCCTGAGCGCGTCAAACCCGCTGGCATTCATCCGGGCCACGTAGCCGTTCTCTCCGGCGTAGAGGCGCAGGAGTTCGAGCGCGAAGGACGGCCAGAGCTGCACGCCTTGAGCCGTATTTCGGAGCCAGAGCAGCGGCACATGGCGTAATACGCCGTCGGGATCGGGCAGAGTGCGAATTACGCCGAGGCCTGCAGCGGCGCTCGAGAAATCAGGAAGCGAGCCTGTCAGACCGGTGAAGCCAGGAAGCGTCTCGGGTACTTGCCCGACGATCGACCAGCCGGCTTTGGGCTCTGCTTCTGATACGGTCGCCTCATTGCCTAGGCTGACGGCGAGCGCCGTTCGATTTTTCGCCAGCGCGCTGGCGAGGCGCTTGTCTCCGGCGATGCCATCAGGAGAGATGTCAGCCTCGGGCAGCACCAGCGCGAGCCCGATCACCGCGGCACCGGACTCGGCGACACCATCGACCAGATCGGCCAAAAGGCCCCGGTTCCAAGGCCATCGCCCGTATGCCTTAAGGCTCGCGTCGTCTATCGAGACAATCACAACAGGATTGCTCGTCGCCTGGCGCGGGGCGAGGGACTGGTAGAGGTCGTACGTGCGCTCGCGCAGGCGCAACAGCGGCCCGTCGAAAGCAAAATGGCAAGCGAGCAGCAAGAGTACGACCGCAAGACCAGGTATTTTCCGCCTGGCAGCCCGCCGCCAATCAAGCGAGGGGCTCATGCCGGTCGGCCGGCCTTACCGGCAGTCGGGAAAGCAGTCATCATCCTCATCATCCACCCCGCTGCCTACAGGGGGCGTTGGGCTGTCAGGGAACTCCATGGCCACGCCGGGCAATGCGCCGTCGGTGGACTTGCAGGCTTTGAGCGAATTGCCGAGTGCTGACGCACAAATCGCGCTTACGTTCAGCCCCGGACCCGGTTCGCCTGGCAGGCCGGTGCCGGCTATTCGATCGATGCTGTCCAATATCGGGAAGGCGTCGATACCGCCGTAGCCGGTCAGCAGTTTGTCATTGTCCGACGTGCAGGCGTGGCCCGGGTTTGTGATCACGAGCTTGCGGCCATTCATCATGCAGGTCATGCGGCCGGCGCGCAGTATGCCGACGGTCTGACCAGCTATCACAAGCACTTCGATGATGCCGCCTCTGGCTCCGAGCACCATGTGCGGCGTCACAACTTGCATGTCGCCGCCTTTCGAAACCTGACCGCCGTAGAAACGGGCCAGGCCGCTCTTCATCCCGATGTCGATCTTTCCTGATCGGGACCCCGGATTGTAGACGAATTCATCGATCGTCAGGCTGGTGTTCGGACCAATCTTGGCGCTCGACTCGTCCCGGAACACGAGCATTCCGAGACCGGTGACATTGCTGCGCAGCTGGTCGCCGAGTTCGACGCCAGCGCCGATGTTCATCGCCTCGCCGTCTTTGCGGATGATGTTGGTCTGGTAGGCCGTCATGGACCCGACCGTTTCAGCGACAGATGGTGCCGCAAAGGCAAGGCAGGCGATACAAGTGGCTATCTGACGATACATGGTCCTCATCGCGGCCTCTTTCAGTTGAGCGTCAACGTGTAGCTCACGAGCAGTTCGAATGAATTTCGGTCGCCGCTGGCGATCTCGAAGTCGGTTTCACGATAGGCGAGGTCGACACTGACCTTCTGCGACTCCGTGAGCTGAAAATCGCTTTCCGAGGCAATGCGCCAGAAGTCGCTCTCTATGTTCGTGCCGATGCCGAAGGACAAGTCGGGAGTGTCGCCGTGGCCGGCCGAGGCGGCGACCTGGTGAGACCATACGAAAAGGTCTGGGACTTCCATTACCACGCCGCCGTAGCGGACCTCTCCCATGTAGCTGCTGCCGATCTCGCCAGCTCCGGAGGCGAAGTCAGTCGAGCCGACCAGGCGCAGTCCGAGCGCCTGGCCATTGCGGAAGCGGTAGCTGCCGCCTGCCTCATAGAAGACCCTGCTATCAGCGAAGATGCCTTTCGAGCCGCTTAGATCGATGTAGCCGGCACCTGCAAACAGCGTCGTCTCAACGGTGGGGCGCACGAGGACGCGCCCATTTAGACCGACGCCGGTCTCGTTGATATCGCTGTCGAAGCGCTCTGTAACGGCGAACGCGGAAAGTAGCAGCCGTAGCGAATCGATCCCGCTGTTGGGCAGTCCCTTGTCCAAGGTAATGGCGGTGTTACCGAGGATAAACGTCTCCTCGGTACCGGGAACCGACAGGTCTTTGGTGAAAAAGCGCTCTGTCGCTGCCAGCGAGCCCGAGAGGACAAGTGCATCAGCACTTGGCGTGCCGAGATCCCATCGGACAAAGCCGTCCGCCCGCCCATAGGGCGAGACCAAGGTGCGGTCGTCTTCGGCCCCGCCCGGTTCAAAATCGGTGGATTCGCTGAACATACCGCCAGTCAGAGCGATTTCCCAGGTGACGCCACGTAACGCGCGCTCGATGCGGGCGAGCAGGCGAACGGCTTCCTGTTGCTCATCCGCGGACAGATCCCCGACCTCGAGGCCGTACTGCACCTGCCGCCGGGCCAATTCATAGGAGCCGACGTGATAATACAACCGGCTGGCCGAGAGCCGGGCGCGCGCATCGCGAGGATATTTGATGAGATACTGCTCGATCGACGAGATCGCCTGATCGTACTGCCCTGCGTTGACGGCAACTGTGACGAATTGAGCTAGCGCTCCGTTGTCGGTCGGATTGGCAATGCGGGCCGAAAACGCATCGTCATAGACCGGATAGAGACCTTGTGCGCCGGTCGGCAATATGCCGGTACAAAGCAGCGCCGCGGCGAAGCCGAGGATCATTGAAAACGAGGAATGCATGCCGAGAACCCACCCCAACCCGACTAGTGCAGCGGATCTAGCACGCCTACACGACAAAAAGCGACAGAACTGTCAGGAAACCTCCGAGTCTTCAGCAGCTGTTGCAGCTGCGCAACAAACTATCGGGTTCATTCGCATTTCGCCTACGCTGGTTGGTCAAAGATCTTCTCAGCGTTGCTGGGTTTCCAGCAAGTATTCCCTACAAACGGCAACTAAGCCAAATCATAATCAGCCGTGGATTGCGCAGGCGACAAGATCAATATTGTTTGCGCGATTCTGCACGTATCTGGCCGCCGCCTGACGCATCAGAGTCACATGTAGCTCATCCGAAGGTCTTCCGTCGCGTTGCGCAAGCGGTCGGAGAACTGGCGGCCGATGCTTCTCAGGACGCCTGCGCAATGTGCGGCCCGGCTAATGATAGGCGGTGATCCCGCCAACGCCATCTTGATGCCGGCACGCGTCCGCGGACGCGACCTACGGCACGAGCATGGTGGCCAGTCCCAGCATCAGGCCCATGCCTACGATATCGGTCACGGTGGTCAGGAAGATGGCCGAAGCCACGGCCGGATCGGCGCCGACCCGCCGCAGGCCCAACGGGATCAGCACGCCGGAGATCCCGGACATGAGGCACGATCCGGACATTGCGAGCAGGATCACAAGTGCCAGCGTGGGCGCCTGGGATGCCGACTCCGGTTGCCGCGACGCGTAGAACCACATGGCCGCGGCCGCCACGAGACCAACGAGCACGCCGTTGGCGATCCCGAGCACCCCCTCCCTCAGAATCAGGTGCAGCTTCGGTCGTTTGTCCACATCCCCTAAGGCGAGACCACGCAACGTCATGGCCAGTGCCTGGCAGCCGGTGTTTCCGCTCTGCCCGGCCAGCACCGGGAGGAACGCCGCCAACGCGACGATCTTCTCGATCGTGCCTGTGAACGAACTGACCACGAAAGCCGCCATGAAGGCCGTCAGCAGGTTGAGCTGCAGCCACGGATGACGTTTCAAGAAAGCTGAAAACAGCGGCGTGAAAGAACGCTCCTCCTTCTGGACACCCACCATCTGGCCAGGCTGGGCAGAAATCTCGATGATTTGCTGCTCGAACAGCCGCCAGCCGCGAACCTGCCCGAGCAGCCGGTTCTCCACGTCCACCACGGGATAGACGGGGTAGTGACGGCGTACCGCCGCCTTGCAGGCTTCGCCCAAAGGCATATCGACGTGAAGGGCGAACGGTTTCGGCAGCATGATCTGATCCACGGTGGCGGCCGGTTCGCTCAGCATCAGATCGCGCAGGACCACCAGGCCAACGAGTTTGTCGCCCTCGTCCGAGATGTAGAGGTAAGTCAACTCGGTCGGCACCTGCGCGCGCCTGACGGCCTCCACCGCGGCGGCTACCGTCGTCCCGACAGGAACGCTGGCGGGGATCGGGTCCATAAGCTCGACGACGGATCCGGGGACCATGATATCCTTGCCGTCGCTATGAGGCTTGATCGGCCTCATATCCGGAGGCAAATGCTCCGCCACCTTCCGGGCATGCGTATCCGGCAACAACTTTAATACGTCTCGGATGAACTCGGGAGACTCTCGGGCAAGCAATTCAGCCGCGTCGTCAGGTGCTCGAGCACGCAGCGTGCGCACCGACTTCTCAACGTCGTTCTCTTGCCTCATCTGTCCCCCAACCTCTAAGTTACGCCTCCGTGTAGACGGGAGCGGTTTCGCTCTGCCCTGCGCGCAGTGGCTCAGCGCTCGGATCCGGAAAATCTTCGCCTTCTCAGGACGCCGAGTAGACCAACAATCTGAGCCATTGCGTGGGTGCATACAAGCGGGCTGTAACGTCAGCGTGTCGCCAAGAGAATTGTCGTGTTGCCGAACTTCACCCATCGTTTCCTGGGCTCTGCGAGCACGTCGCAACCCATCAATGAAGTAAGGTTGGCAATGGGCCGTCGTGGCCCTGCTCACTGGGATGCGCTCAGCCGGACAGTTCGCGGTGTGGACGGCCGCGCTTCAACCTGGGAAGATGGTGAAACCGCCATCGACGCGAATGACCTGCCCGTTGATGAAGCGCGCGCGCGGACCGGCGAGGAAGGCCACCGCGTCAGCGATCTCTTCAGGCTCGGCATAGCGGTTCAGCGATTTCTTGCTCGAATCCATGCGCTCCGGATCGACCACGCGGCTCGCCTGGAACCGTGCCGTCTTGGTGGCGCCGGGGCTCACCGCATTGATGCGCACGCCATCGTCGATCAGTTCCTTGGCGAGGCAACGCGTATAATGGACAACGGCCGCCTTGAGCGTGGAGTAGACCACCTCCGGCGAGCATCCGATATGCGCTGCCGCCGAGGCAATGTTGATCACCGAGCCTGAGCCGCGCTTGACCATAGGCGGAATGAACGCCTGGCAGACCAGCATCGTGCCGATGAGATTGTTGTCGGTCAGCACCTTGATGTCATCATAGTCGATGTCGAGTGCGTTGTTGGGGCTGGGCTTTACCCCCTTGGCGCCGATGTCGCCACCGGCGCAGTTGACCAGAACATGTACATCGCCGAGCTCCGCCTCGATCCTCCCCTTCATTTCGGCAACGGCTTGCCTGTCACCGATGTTGCCCGTCACCGCGGTTACCCGTGTCCCATGCTTTTCCAGACCCCTGGCGGATTCGCCGAGGTCTGCGAATTCGCCATATTGCGATGGCCGGGTCCAGTCGAGATCATGGATCGCGACGTTTGCGCCAAGTTCGGCCAGGCGGTCGGCCATGACGCGGCCAAGGCCGCGTCCCGAGCCGGTCACGAAGGCGGTCAGGCCGCTGAGTTCTCGGGCAGTCATGCTGATTTCTCCATTGCAATGAAATCGAACTTCTTCATGTTGGCGGTGCTGCGCCGGATCATGTCGAGCTCATACGAAACCAGCGCACCGTCATCGTCGCGCTCCCATGGCGTCCGGTAGTCGGCGTCGTCAGCAAGGCGGTTTACGCGGGCGGCACTCAGGCAGGCCGCGAGCTCGCGCGCGGTCTTCGGCGCATATCCGTTCCACCAGTCGTCGCTGAGACAGCGAACGTGACGGGCCTCCAGCGCGCCCGGCTCAAGCGAGGCCGTCAGCATGTCGTGGTGCTCGGCGAGGATGGCAGCCAGTTCGGCGAACGGCACGGCGCCGTCGCCGATCGCGCAACGGACCAGACGAAAACCCTCATCTGTGAACTGCACGCGATAATCCTTGAGGTGGACATGACAGACATGCGGCGCAATCCGCCGCGTGAAGGCAAGCGGCGCCTCGCCGACAGGAAACGTGTTGCCGGTGTCGTAGGTGATGCCGACGCCGGGCCCGCCGAGTTCGCAGAACGCGACCAGTTCGTCGCTGCCGAAGTCCTGATGGTTCTCGATGCCGAGCACCCGGCCCTCAGCCGCCACACGCGGCCCCCATTCCGTCAAGGCAGCGCGGATCGTCGCGCCGAACTCACTCCATTTCGGGCCCCACAGGTTGCGGTCGCCGCACAGGACGGGGGTCAGCGCGACACGGATCGTTGTCGCCTCGAGCAGGCGCGCCGCCCGAAACGCACTGTCCAACGGACCGGCCACCAGAAGTCCGCCGCTGACCACCGGGACGATGTCGAGCGCGGCCAGACGCCTGCGCAGCTCGACGATTTCGGCGTCCGGCAAGTCGGTCAACCACGGTTCATAGATCTCGAGCGTGCGTGCGCCCAGTTCCTGCGCAAGCGCTATGAAGCCTTCCAGCCCCGTCCCGTCCGGATTGTGCCGCGGCGTGCCGCGTCCCTGCAGGCCGAGAGTGTAGGTCAGTCCGTAAGGGTTGAGGCCGAGACGAAGCATCAGCTTGGCAGTTCCGTTGAAAGATGTGGAAGTGATCGCATCAGCGCAGACCGGCATCGACGGCGATGGACTGCTTCGTGATCATGCGGCTGTCGTCGGCGGCAAGGAACAGCACGGTCCGTGCAATCTCCTCGCCCAGCAGGACGCGGCGGATCAATTGCCGCTGCACCGTCTGGTCGATTGCGTCCTGGGTCTTGAACCACAGCTGGCGCTGCCGCTCGGTGATGACTGCGCCGGGTTCGACTGCATTGACGCGGATGTTGTCGGATCCGAACGACCGCGCCAGTGCGCGCGTCAGCGCCACCACGGCGCCTTTGGCGGTGGCATAGGCCACCATCTGGTCCGCGCCGAAACGCCAGGCGATGGACGAGAAGTTTATGATCGAGCCGAAGCCGAGTTCCTTCATATGCGGATGCACCGCCTGCGCGGCGAAGAAGTGATGCCGGAGATTGACGTCGAAGCTGCGGTCCCAATATTCTGATGTCACCGAGTCAACAGGATGGCGCTGATCGTCGGCAGCGTTGTTCACCAGGACGGCGACCGGACCAAGCCGCGCGCGCACGCCTTCCACCGAAGCCTGCAGCGCATGGATGTCTGTCACATCGCAATGGAGGTACACCGGGGCCTGTTTGGCGACGCCACCGAGCTCGTGCACCAACGCCTCCGCGGGCCCATCCTGCACATCGAGAAAGGCCACACGCGCGCCATTCGCCACGAAAGCGCGGACCAAATCGGCGCCGATCCCGGAGGCGCCGCCGGAGATCAGCACGACGCGATCGGTCAAGCTCGGGTAAGTCGCGAATTGCATGGACATCAGATCACAGAAGCGCCCTGGTTGCTGGATCGAACAGACAGGCGCGCGACATGTCGATGCCGAGCGTTATCGTCTCGCCCATGACGGGAGCGTCATCCGGCTCGAAACGTCCGGTGATCTCCAGGTCGCCTAGCCTGAGGACTGCAAGCGTCTCGGCACCGGTCGGCTCGACCAGTTCGACCGGCGCCTGCAAGGGCTGCACAGCAGGTTTGCGCGACTTCAGGTCCGCCGTGAAACGGTAGATGTGTTCGGGCCGAACACCGAGCACCACGTCCTTTGGCGCACCGGCTGGCAAAGGCGCGGCAAGGGCAAGAGTAGCGTCGCTGCCGTCAGCGGCGCGCACCGAGATGCTGGTTGAGCCCGTAAGCCGGGCGGGGATGAAATTCATCGCCGGCGATCCCATGAAACCGGCCACGAACATGTTGGTCGGCCGGTCATAGATCCGCTTCGGCGTGTCGAACTGCTGCACCGAGCCCTGGTTCATCACCGCAATGCGGGACGCGAGCGTCATCGCCTCAACCTGATCGTGGGTGACGTACACCGTCGTCTTGCCGACGCGATGGTGCAGCTTCTTGATTTCGGTGCGCATGTCGACGCGCAGCTTGGCGTCGAGATTGGACAGCGGCTCATCGAACAAAAACAGTTTTGGGTCGCGTACCAGGGCGCGTCCCATCGCAACGCGCTGCCGCTGGCCACCCGACAATTGCCCAGGCTTGCGGTTGAGCAGCTGCTCGATCTGCAGGAGTGCGGCAACCCGCTTTACGGCCTCCGCCTGCTCCGCTTTGGGCACGCCCCGGCTTTCCATGCCGAAGGTGATGTTCTGGCGCACCGTCATGGTCGGATAGAGGGCGTAGGACTGGAACACCATCGCTATGTCGCGGTCCTTGGGCTGCACGGAGTTCACCAGCCGGTCGCCGATCCAGATCTCGCCCGAGGTGACGGTCTCCAGGCCGGCGATCATGGCGAGCAAGGTTGACTTGCCGCATCCCGACGGGCCGACCAGGGCGACGAACTCGCCGGTTCGCGCCTCGAGATTGATGCCGGCCAGAATCTCGAGCCCGCCATAGCTCTTGTGAAGGTCGCGGATCATCAGCGCGGACATGGGCGATGCCTCATTTGATGGCGCCTCATTTGATGGCGCCTTGGGTCAGGCCGCGCACGAAGTATTTTCCACCGAACAGGTAGATCAGCAGCGGCGGCAGCGCGCCGATCAGCACGGCTGCGCTCATCACATCGTAAGCACGGGCAGTCGTGCCGCCGGCAGTAAGCGCGACCAATGCCGCCGTAATCGGCTGCTGCTGGCCGGAGGTGAAGACGACGCCGAACAGATACTCGTTCCAGATGCCGGTGAATTGCCAGATGACGGTGACGATCAAAATCGGCGGCGACAGCGGCAGGATGATCTTGCGGAAAATCCGCCAGAAGCCGGCGCCGTCGATGCGTGCCGCCTTGATAAGGTCGTCCGGTATGCTGACGTAAAAATTGCGGCAGAACAGAGTGGTGAACGAGATGCCCTGGACGACGTGTATCAAGACCAGCCCGTATGTCGAATTGGTCAGGCCGAGCTTGCCGAGCAGGAACGCCCACGGCATCAGCGAGATCTGGCCGGGCATGAAGACGCCGAGCAGCATCAAATTGAACAGAATTTCCGAGCCCTTGAAACGCCATTTCGACAGCACATAGCCGTTCATGGCACCGAGGAGCGTGGAAATGAGCGTTGCGGGGATCGTCATCCAGAGCGAGTTGAAGAAATTGCGCTTCATGCCTTCGCAGGTGCCGCTGACGCAATAGGTGCCCCAAGCCTGCGCCCAGGCGTCGAGGCGGAAGCTGCGCGGCAGCGAGATGAGGCCGTTGCGGGCGATGTCGGACTGCTCCCGCAACGAGTTGAAGACGACGACCAGCAGCGGCGCAAGGTACATGACAGCGAAAAGCGTCAGCACCGCATAGACAAGGAAGCGGTTCCAGAAATATCGCCGCGTGGCCGCGGCCGCTTCGGGATCATGCCGGGCGTTGGCGGCGATTTCAGCCATTGCGGCCCTCCGCCCGCCTGCGCCAAACGATCCACAAGGAATAGGGCACCAGCACAACCGCGAGGGCGGCGAGCATCATCATCGCCGCGGCGGCACCCTCGCCGATCTGCCCGCGCTGGAACATCAGGTCGTAGACATAGATCGCCGGGAAGGTAGTCGACACACCTGGCCCACCCCGCGTCAACGCCGCCACCAGATCGAAGGTCTTGATGGCGAACTGGATCTGGATGACCGCCACCGCCAGAAAAATCGGGGCGATCGTCGGCAGGATGACCTTCCGATAGGTTCGCGAAACCGACGCACCGTCGATCTGCGCTGCTTTGATGAGATCCGGATCGACCGATCGCAGGCCAGCCAGGAAAAGCGCCATCGCGAAGCCGGACGACTGCCAGATACCGGTTATGATCACCGCGTAGATTGCGGTGTTGCGGTTGGCCGTCAGGGCGAAGCTGAAGTCGGTCCAGCCGAGCCCCCGCACGAAGGCCTGGATGCCGTCGACGGGATTATAGAGCCAGCTCCACACCGTGCCGGTGACGATGAAGGAGACTGCCAGCGGATAGAGGAAGATCGTGCGCCAGACCGCTTCGCCGCGAACGCGCTGGTCGATCAGGATCGCCAGAAGCAGTCCGATTGCCATCGAGCCGACGATATAGAAGCCGCTGAACAGAAAGAGGTTGGTGTAGGCGATGTTCCAGCGCCGATTCGCCCAGAGCGAAGCATAATTGTCCAGGCCGACGAAGCCATAGGTCGGCATCAGCGACGAACTGGAGAGCGAGAGATACAGCGTCCAGAGCGTGAAGACGAAGACGTAGACGAAACTCGCCGCAAGCGAGGGCGCCAGCACCAGAATTGGCACCATCGTGCCCAAGCGCTGCCGCCACGGGGTTGCGGGAGCCGCAACCGATACAGTCAGGTCATGCGTGGACATCGGCTGCTCCGGCGAAGTCAGGCCGGGCGCGCCGCGCCGAGCCAATCATCGGCAGCGTCTTCACATCTGCGCTTCGGCCGCATCGGCCATCGCGCTGGCTGCGTCCTGCGCGGTCATGTCCGGCGTCGCCACGAATTCGGTGACGGTATCCATGATCGCGCCGCGCACCTTCTGCGGGATCGTCATGTTATGCGCCATCGAACGGACAAGCGTGCCGCCATCGATCGACGCCTGCAGATCCTTCTGCGAGAGCTGCTGGCAGGGATTGAAGCCGTTCGAAAGATCGACGTCGAGACGGGCCGGGATCGAGCCCTTGGTCTGATTGAAAATCGTCTGGAACTCGGGCGACAGGATGGTGCTGGCGAGCAGTTTCTGCCCGTCGACGTAGTCCGGATCCTTCTGCTGGAAGAACACGACCGAGTCGGAATTCAGGATGAAGCCCGGCTTGCCCCAGTCAGTCGGCGCCTGGGCGCAGACATAGTCGGTGCCCTGCTTGAAGCCGCCGGCGGTGAGCAGGCCGAGCGTCCAGTCGCCCATGATGTGGAAGGCGGCCTCGCCGCGGCCGACCAGATGCGACATGCTATCCCAGTCGCGCCCGTTCATGCCGGGGTCCATATATTTCGTCGTCATGGTGCGGAACTGTTCGAAGGCCTTGACCATGCCGTCGCTGCGCATCGCCTCGACGTCCCCCTCGACGAAGGCGTTCTTGAAGAGATCGAGATCCATTCCGTAGACCACGACCTCGAAGACCGTCGAATCGGTCCAGTCGGCGGTCGAGTGCGAGATGCAGATCTTGCCCGATGCCACGATCTTGTCGCAGGCGGCGTTGAAGTCCGCCCAGGTCTTCGGCACCTCGGCGACGCCTGCCTCCTGCATGACCTTCGGCGATGCCCACAGCCAGTTGATGCGATGGATATTCATCGGCGCCGCCACCCAACTGCCGGTCGGCTTCATCACCGGCAGCAATTCGGGAGCGACGACCTTCTCCCAATTTTCCGCTGTCGCCAGTTCGTCGAGATTGGCTGTCATGCCGGTCTCGTTCCACTCGGCGATCTCGGGCCCCTTGAGCTGCACCGCTGGGGGTGCGTTGCCGGCGATGACGTCGGCGCGCAGTTTCGCCAGCGTGTTGGCCGTATGGCCCGCGATTGAGGTCTGCTGCCAGGTGCCACCCTTGGCGGTGAACATCTCGCCGAGCTTGGCAATGGCCTGGGCGTCCGATCCGGTCGCCCATTGATGCAACAGGTTGGTCTTGGGCTCTGCGAGCGCAGCTCCCGCAGCAAGGGTGTACGCCGTAGCGGCCGCAACGGCCGTCCTCAGATATTCCATCGTTTCACTCCCATAAGTGATGTACGGTTCGTAGCGACCGCTTGTGACGCAATTCGAGTTCGTCGCAGAGGGAGATGCAGCATCTCCGTTCTTTCCAAGATGACATATTTGAGCTATCAGTCAACGTCCTTTGTGCTCACCATGAACAAACCTTCGCTTAGAAATTGGCTGATCGACAAGCCCTCCGCATCACCGGAGAGCCTGATCGTGCGCTGCCTGCGTGAGCGCGGCGTGCTTTCTGCGTCGCAAATCGCGCACGTCACTGGTTTGGCGCGGTCGACAGTTTCAACCGCGCTCAATGGCTTGAGAAAGTCCGGAATGGTGATCGAATCCTCGGCCCACCATGACGGGGCCAGGGGCATTGGCAGGCCTGCCGCGACCTTGACGCTCAATCCCGCTGCGGGCACCTGCGTTGGAATCCACCTAGGCCTCGATGAGATGCGGTGCCTCGTCGCCGACGTCTCGCATTCTGTCATTGCCGAACAAACTATCGCCATGGGCCTGGACTACCAGCCACAACAGGCGGCCGAGCTCGCCAAGTCGGCAATTGCCGAATGCTATGAAGAGAACGGCCTGCCGATGGCCGGGCTCCTGGGGGTTGGGGTTTCCGTCTCGGGCCCTGTCAGCCGCGAAGGCGTGGTGCAGCGTGCGAGTATTGTTCCGACCTGGGCTCGGGTCAACATCCGCGATGTGTTCGGGCCGGTTCTCGAACAGCCGATTTTCGCCGACAACGAGAGCAACTGCTCGGCCATTGCCGAGCTGATGTGGGGCGCGGCCGTCGGCCAAGACGATTTCGTCCTGTTCAAGATCGATCTCGGCGTCGGCGGGGCCATAGTCCAGCATGGCCGGCTGGTGACGGGCATCGCCGGCGGCGCCGGCGAATTCGGACATATCAGCATCGATCCAGGCGGCGATCTTTGCCGGTGCGGCAATCGCGGTTGCCTAGAGCTTTATGCGAGTTTTGCTCGGCCGCTCGAGCAGATTTCGCGCATCGTGCGGCGGCCGGTCACGATGGACGAGGTGATCATGATGGCTGAACAGGGCGACGTCGGGGCGCTGCGGATGATCGAGGACACCGCGGAGTTCGCCGGCCGTGGCCTTGGTCTGATCGGCTCGGTGATCAATCCGCCGCTCATCATCATCGGTGGCCGCATGGCTTTGGCAGGCGACATTCTCCTGGCACCGCTGATCGCATCATATGAACGCCACACGCTCATCAAGTCCCGCGATCTCGCGCCCGCCCTGCGCACGCGGATAATCGTCGGCAAGCACACGGAGAACGATGCATTGCTCGGCGCAGTCGGCCTGGTGCTGCGCCACAACAGCCGGCTGCAATGATTTGATTTTGCGGCGAGTGCTCGCGAGGAACAGGATGACGGGCGCGATGTCTTCCTCCGGCGTTCCGAAGCGGCCGAGCGTTGCTCGGCGGGGGCACGTCCCCGACGTGGGCCAAGCCGGACAGTAGCAGGTGATAGAACATCCCGGCGTAGGCGATATCGGTGAGGTGAACGCGGAAGCGTGACAAGACGGCCGCCGCGCCCAGTGGAAGCTGGAAATCATGTGGCTGCTCAATCAGCGAGTCTATCGGTTCGGTGAGCTGCATGCCCTCAGATCATGTCATTGAGCCGCTGCCGGGGCAGAACGTGACGCGTGAAAAACCTCTCACTGGAATTGTTGAGCGCACTACGCTATATGACCATCTACATGGTCAGGAGCGTGACATGAGTGTGATCAACCTGGCAGATGCCAAAGCCCATCTGAGCGAGCTAGTAGATCGGGTCGAGGCAGGAGATACGATCGACATCACCCGGCGGGGTAAACCGGTCGCACGGCTCACCGCCGTGGCGAGACCGCGGCGGCGGATCGACGCGGCCCTCCTGCAATCCTTGACCGCGACCATGCCGCCTCAGGCCGAGAGTTCTGCCGATCTGGTACGGTCGATGCGGGATGGCGACCGCTATTGATGCACTATCTCGACACGTCGCTGGTCGTTGCCGCCCTTTCAAATGAAGCGATGACGTCGGGCGTTCAGAGCTGGCTGGCGGAGCAGGACCCCGCGCAGTTGCTGATCAGCGACTGGACCATCACCGAGATGTCGTCGGCCATGGCGATCAAGCTGCGAACCGGGCAGATCAACGCGGAGCAGCGCGCAGCAGCGCTCGCGATGTTCCACAAGCTGGTCTCCGAGAGCTTCACCGTGCTGCCGGTCACCGGTGGGCATTTCCGCACGGCGGCAAGGTTTGTCGACCAGCATAGTCTCGGGCTTCGCGCTGGCGACGCGCTGCATCTCGCCACGGCATCGGAGCACGGCGCCACGGTGCATACGCTCGACCAAAAGCTCGCCGAGGCTGGACCGTTGCTCGGCGTGGCGACGCAACTGCTGGCATGATCCGAACCCCTTTGCATGTGCGGATTGTGGCTATTTGTGCAAGGCAGCAGCTATCTTGCGTTGGTGAAGCCATTTCACCGCGCCGTCGTTCCTGCGATGCTAATGTGGCGTCCGGCCACTAGCGTGGCCGAGCAGGGACCCGGCCACGATCGGGTCGAACGAAAGACGCGCCGACACCATCAAGGGGCCGTCACCGCCATGGTTGACCGTGCGGTCGGGGAAGCCCGTGGCTTCCGAGAAGCCGCGCAGGTCCGCAAACAGGTCCGCGCGATCGACGACGGGACTGTCAGGCCGATCAACCGTCGCGATGCATCACGAAATTAGCTGGTGACTTTTCGCCCATCGCGTGATCGCATCTCGGGATGTAGGCGCTGGTCCAAAGAAGTGCTCCTGTTTCGAAATATTCGAAACATAGACGCCCTTCTTGAAGAACAGGAACATCTGCATCAGGTCATAGCCAAGCTCGGAAAACAGCTTGACCGGGCGCGCCAGCAAGCGGAAAACCAGCCACGGCACAGCCCGGACCTTAAGGCGTTTCTTTATAACCTCGGAGACGAGATCGGCGATCTCTTGCTGGCTCTTGGCCCCATCGCGCCAGCCGACATCGATCGTTTGGTTGTTGATTTCACTACCAGGAAATGTCGCGGCTTTTGCTAGATATGAGGCCAGATCATCTGTCAAAACATAGGACCATTTTGTAGTCTTATCGCCCATCGCAAGGAACCGGCCAGCTTTCACACCCTTCGCAATATAGTCTGAGCTTTGATCGAGAAATGTAGGGGCGCGGACAAATACAGATGGCACCCCGGAGGCCTTGATCAGATCCTCGGCCACTTTCTTGGCGTGGAAATGCGGCACTGCTGACGCCGCCTCGCAACTGACGATGCTGAGAAAGACAAATCGGCCAACATTGGCACTTGCTGCGGCCTCTATAAGATTCTTGTTACCCTGAAAATCCGTGTCGAGGCTTCCCTTCATGTAGCTGTTGGCCGAGCTGACGACGACGTCCACGCCCTGCAAAGCACGATCCAATGACGCTGGATCCATCATGTCGCCGCGCACCCATTCGACGTCGGCGCCCTCATTTGAGGGCGCGTCCTTACGCGACATCGCGACGACGGCCACATTCGCATCATGCGCCAGGTTGCGGAGAATCTTGGCTCCGAGGAACCCTGTGGCGCCGACGAGCAGGACCTTTTTTGTCCCCGTCGCGCTTGAACTTGCGGTCTCGGCAGGTGCCTTCTCCGAGACGGTCGAGGAATGCGGTGATTGAAACAATCTAATCTCCTGTCATGAACTGGTATCGGTTCGGGCGCTCAGGGCGGTTTAATCGATATAGCCTCGCGCAGTGCCACCGAAGTAGGTGGGTCTCCATTCGTTGGAGTCCCTTGTGCACCATTCCAGTATTAAGATAAATCCCGCATAATAGAAATCATCTTTCCATTAATGGAGCAATCCGTTGAACCATTTGAACGACATGGCGCTGTTCGTGGAGGTGGCCAGAGTCAGGAGCTTTCGGAAGGCGGCAGAGGCTCTCGGCATGCCAAACTCCACTCTGTCGCGGCGTATCGGCGAGTTGGAGAAGGCGATCGGCCTGAGACTGCTGCATCGCACGACGCGCAAAGTCGAGCTCACCGAGGCCGGCCAGCTCTATTACGAGCGAAGCAAGCGAATCGTTGACGAGGCACGGCTGGCGCACGAGCAGCTCGGCGCGATGGTTGAGCAGCCGAGCGGCGTCCTGCGGGTTTCGCTCCCGGTCGACTTCGCCACGCTTTACCTTACGCCGATCATCGGCGACTTCGCGCGGCACTATCCCGGTATCACGTTCGAATTCGACCTGACCCCACGCCGCGTCGACCTGGTCGCCGAGCCGTTCGATGTGGCGATCCGCATCGGCAAACTGGAAGATTCCGGTCTGATCGCGCGCCTTCGCGCCACCTCTATGCATCTCCTGGCTATATCGAAGCGTCAGGCGAGCCCGCGACACCGGCGGAGCTGGCGGAGCATGAATGCATCTGCATGCCGCGGGCCCCGACCTGGACTTTGCACCAGGGGGTGAACAAGGTCGAAGTCGGCGTTCGCGGCCGCTTCACGCTCAACAGCGTCGGGATGATGCGCGCCCTGGCGGTCGACCAACAGGGCATCGCCCTGCTTGCCGAGAAGATCGTCGCAGAAGACGTGGCTTCTGGCCGGCTCCGGCGCATCCTGCCCGAATGGCAGGGATCGTCGGTCAGCATTCACGCCGTCACCGAAACTCGCCTTATTCCAGCCAAGACCCAGCGCTTCGTCGAATTTTTGTCCTCCAGGCTAATGGAGGCTTGAACATGCTATCGCCGCGGTTTCCCCGCTACTCCCCACTCGATTGTTTTAAGGCCAGTTATATCATTGATCTCGCTGGGTTTTTTCTCGTTTACAGCGCCGAGTACCGACCTATGGGGCCGTCAAAATCGTACGGTCTTGTCTAAGATTTATGCCCCTCATGGCGCTCTGCGACCAACGCGCCAGGCCACTGCGCGATTGAAGCGATCATGCGTTCAACCACGGCTCGTCATGCAATCTTCCCCCGCAAGCTGTCGGCGAGTGCAGAAAGCGTATCGGCAAGTTGTCTCGCGGCTTCGGGTGGCGGCAGCGGCATTTTGAGGCTTTGCGCGCCGGTGGCGGGATCGCGCTCAATCCATGGATGCGCCGGTGCGCTGGGATCGTTGGCGGACGCCAGCGCGGCGACAAACTGGGCGCCGACCTGCAGCAAGGCGCGCCAGGGATCGGCACCCGTATCGCTCGCTCCGGCTCCATCAGTTCGCGCAATCGCCGTCTCGCCCGCTCCAGCGTCTACATCCGCATTTACATCTTCCGCGGAACCGGCCGCATCTGCAGCGGCGATGTTCCTCACTTCCTCGGCCGGTGTTACGGCCTCGCCCTCACCCATGCTCCCGGTGACATTTTCCACGTCCTTCATGAAGCGATTGAGACGCGAACCGCCGAGCGAAATCTCGCCGCTGGCGCCATCGAGAATTCCCGCCGACAAGGAGCGTTTGAACGCCAGCACCGAAAGCATGCCTTCCTCGATGGTGCCCTTGGCGACGAAATTGATGACCCGCACCGGCCGTCTCTGACCCATGCGATGAATGCGCGCGATGCGCTGTTCGAGGATCGCCGGGTTCCACGGCAAGTCCATGTTCACCAGGGTCGAAGCATGCTGCAGATTGAGCCCCGTGCTGCCGGCATCGGTGGATAGAAACACGCGGCAGGCGGGGTCGTCGCGAAACCGCTCGACCAATGCTGGCCGCTTCTCCGAAGGCACGCCGCCATGGAAGCTGACATAGCCCAGCCCACGCGCTTCGAGGCGGCGGATGACGATGTCGTGGGTCCGCGTCCATTGCGAAAACACCACCGCCTTGGCGTCGGGTTCGGCGAACAAATCCTCAAACAGCGCCGCCAGTTCGTCGGCCTTGACGCCATGGTCGGTTTCCTGGTCCAGCAGATAGCTGCTGTTGCAAGACATGCGCATGTTCTGTAGCGCACAGGTCAGCCGGCGCTGATCCTTGTCCGACAGAAACCTGGTCTTGCGCCAGCGCTGGACGATTTTCGCCACCACATCAGCGTTTTCCTGATGATGGAGCATTTGCATCTCGGTCATCGGCACCAGCAGATTCTGGTCGGTCCGGCTGGGCAGTTGCCGCAGCACCTCGGATTTGCGCCGGCGGATCATGACCGGCGCCAGCGTCTGGCTGACCTTCTCCAGCCCGGTATAGCCGGTAACACGCCCGGCATCGTCCTTGACCTGATGTTCGTGCAGCAGCTTCCAGGTCGGTCCCAGCCGGTGCTGATCGACAAACTGGACGATGGACACCAGTTCCTCCAGCTTGTTTTCCAACGGCGTCCCGGTAAGCACGATCGCATAGGAGCTATCGATGCGTTTCAAGGCGCGCGCGGCAATCGTGTTCCAGTTCTTGACCCTTTGCGCTTCGTCGACGATGACCAGCTCGGGCCCCCGCGCGGCGATCAGGTCGAGATCGGGCTTGAGCTTCTCATAATTTGTGATCTTGCAGAAATCGTCAAAGGTGTAGTCCATCTGCCTCTGCGCCCGACCGCCGTTGATCACGCGTGCCGCATTTTCACCTTCCCGCCCCGAGAAACGCATAATCTCGCTTTGCCACTGGTATTTGAGCGAGGTCGGGCAGACCACCAGCACTTTCGAGACGCCAAAGTGCCGCGCCAGTATTTCAGCTGCGGCAATTGCCTGTATGGTCTTGCCCAATCCCATATCGTCGGCGATCAATGCCCGGCCGGTTCGCACCGCAAACAGCGCGCCTTCGGCCTGATAGGGATAGAGCGGTACCTTCAGAAGTTCCAGCAGCTTGGGATCGGCGGCACCGCGCTGGAACAATTGTTCGAGCTTTGCGGCGCGCCGGTCCGCATCGCGCCTTCCCGCGATAAAATCGAGCGCATCGTCATAGGCCCGCAACTCATGGCCGCGCGTCGACACCACGGTCATAAAGCGCTCCAACTCGCCAAACCGCTCGTCCGACAGCATCCCTTCGTGTTCGGCATCGAACAACCCGTCGGCGGCTTCGGCGACCGCTGGCGGGCAGTCAGTTCCGGCGCGAAAATACACGCAGCGCTTGCCGTCGTTGCGTAGATACAGCTCAGAAAAAGCCGGCTGGTAACCGCGCGCAAACGCTGTCCTGGCGCCGCGCTTTTTCTTCAATCGGGCAAGCGTGAATTCGAGGTGCTTGCAGGTTCCCAATTCGCTGGTGGCATAATCGGGGCATGAACAGAAATTGCCACCCGGCCCCAGACCTCGGATCGCTACGCGGTAGCTGGACTTCGAAACAGCATTGCTGACCCGAAATTCGGAGAAAAACGGTTCGCTGGTGAGATTCTCAAGTCCGAAGTCCTGCTCGCGTCCGAACTGGCGGCGCAAGCCGCGTTGCCAGTCGACCGGCGAAAGGTCGGCAGGCGCGTGGGTGCGCGAGAGCTTAGGCTCCCGGTTCGGCTTGATGGCGGAATTCAGGCTTTGGCGCTTGGGTTTCATCGAAGCATAATCCGTTCAGAAAACTTTCTCACCAGATGTTAATCGTGAATGCGGGCGACTCCCCTACTCCCAGTCAATTATTCACAGCTTTCGTAACATGCTGACTTTTCAGGGCAAATTTTTCTGCGCGCAGCCAAGAACGGTCTCAGCGATGCGTCAGAAATTCGCGCTCTTGATTTCAAAGACGAGTTTCGGCGATCCGCGACTTGCTCGGTTTCAACCACTATCGACATCGATCGATCGATTTTCGACCTTCTCTAGACGCGCCTTCAACGATCAGCATCGTCGGAAAAAGACCGTCGCGGCCAGTCGTTGGATAAGACTCTGCTGGTTCGGTTGCCCGGTCGTGGCCTAGCCATCCACAACCGCGAACGCATCAACCTCGATGAGGTAACCAGGAGAAAGGGCGGTGACCCCTACGAGGACGTCGGCAGGCTTGTGATCGCCGAACAGCACCACTCGAGCTTCTTCGATGATCGCCAGATGGCGATCGCGCTCGTAATCAACAACGTAGATCGTAATCTTTGCCACTTGTTCGGGAAAGGCACCGGCGGCTGCAAGGGCTCGACCAAGATTGGCGAACACCTGGCGTGCTTGCGCCGCTAGATCACCGGGGCCGACAAGCTTCCCGTCGATGTCTTCCGGTTCCTGACCAGCGACGAATATGAGCTTGGTCCCGCTTGCGACAACGACTTGGGTATAGGTCGTTGGGGTCGGTAAATCGCGCGGATTGATACACTCTAGCGTCATCTTCTTCGCTACCCCTTTGATTGCTTTTTCGTTCCGCTGTTCGGGTCCATCGGGACGTCTCCTTTGCATATCGCAGAGCCGTTCGAGCGGGTCGTCAGTCAGGAAATGACCGATAGCATTTTTTAGTGGGGGAGCGTCACCTGCACCGATTAAGCGTTTCAGTGCCCTGCGTTCTGGCCCTTAGGTATGTGTCTCGTGCCGAATGCCGTTGTTGAACGGTAAGTAAGGGGGCTGTTTGTGGAGGCGTTCAGTATTAGGCGCTGGGGCCATCTGGTCCCGTCATTGCGTGCCATTGCTCGATGTGCGGGCCCGTTTGAGCGCCAAGCGACACACACCATGGCCAGCAACTGTAAGACTGTGATACATTGCACAAGTTACGTTGCCGCCGGCAGACTGTCGTTTCGGCGAAGCCGGACAAGCGCAGTGCTCAGTATCGTAAGTCTCAACCCGATGAACAAGTAGCCGCGGATTATGGAACTTGTCGTCGCCCTTGGCCTGATCGCCTTCAAGGTCGCGTTGCTGATTGCGATCCTGCTGCTGCTGCCTTTGCCGCTGACCTGGGTGGAACGCAAGATCGCCGGGCACATCCAGCAGCGGATGGGGCCGATGCGCGTGGGGTGGCACGGGCTGCTGCAGCCGGTGGCGGACGGCATCAAGCTCTTGACCAAAGAGGATCACATCCCGGCCGAAGCCGACCGCTTCCTGTTCAAACTGGCGCCGATCCTGGCGCTCGCCCCGCCCTTCGTGGTGTTCGTCGCGATCCCCTTCGGCGAAAGCGTCTCGGTCCTCGGCGCCGAGATCACGCTCTACGTCTCCAACATGAACGTGGCGCTCCTTTTCGTCTTCGCGGTGATCGGGATCGAGGTCTATGGCGTCATCTTCGGCGGCTGGGCCGCGAACAGCAAATACGCGGTCCTGGGCAGCCTCAGGACTTGCGCGCAGATGATCAGCTACGAGATCCCCATGGGGTTCGCGGTCATCGGCGTGGTCATGCTGGCGCAATCCATGAGCCTGCTCGAGATCGTACGGGCGCAGGCCGATGTCTGGAACATCGTCTACCAACCGGTCGGGTTTTTCGTATTCTTCGTCGCCGGGCTGGCCGAAGCGCAGCGCATACCTTTTGACTTAGCGGAGGCGGAAGGCGATCTGGGGGCCGGGTTCCATACCGAATACAGCGGCATCCGCTTTGCGTTCTTCATGGTCAGCGAATACGCCGTCATGCTGCTGGTGTCGGTCCTGTCGGTCATCCTGTTCTTCGGCGGCTGGAACGGCGTGCTGATCCCGTTGCCGCCGCTCCTCTGGTTCGCGCTCAAGGTCGCGTTCTTCCTCTATGTGTTTATGTGGTTCCGCTTCACCTTCCCGCGCTATCGATACGACCAACTGATGGCGATCGGTTGGAAAGTCTTGCTTCCACTGTCACTGGGGAACATAATTATAACTGGTGTTGCTTTCCTTTAGGGATAGCAGTGGCTCGTAGCGAGGCGCTATGTCGCGCGCACTGGACAGAAGTGGAGCATGGATCGGCTGGGCGTTCTTCGCCGATCTGGCGGGCGCCTTGGCGCTGACCTTCGGCTACATGTTCTCCAGATCCGTGACCATGCAGTATCCTGACAAGGAAAAATGGTTGCCCTATTCGCGTTACCGCGGGCATCACTTCTTGACGCGCGACGAAGAGGGCGAGATCAAGTGCGTGGCCTGCGAGCTCTGCGCGCGGATTTGTCCCTGCGACTGTATCGAAGTCATTCCCTACGAGGACGAGAAGGGCAACCGGCATCCAGCAAAATTCGAGATCGACATGGCCCGCTGCCTGTTCTGCGGGCTGTGCGAGGACGCCTGCCCGGCCGACGCGATCGCGCTTGGCCAAGAGTACGAATTCTCGAGTTTTTCCTCGCGTGACCTGGTGGTCGGACGTGACGATCTGCTCGGCAAACCGGGCAAGGCGACGACCGGCGGCGGTGTGGTCGCGGCGCGCCTGAACACCGAACAGGACGTGCTAGTCGAGACGAGTGAGCCGCAGGGATACAACTGGTGGCGGAATATCCGCCGAACGTGAACGTGCGGTAGCCGTCAAGCCGGAGCACAGGAGGCTCAGATGCTTGTCTGCCAAATCTTGAAGACCAAATCTCCCGAGCTCATCTCGGTCACACCAGATCAGACGGTCGTAGAAGTCCTGCGGTTGTTTCGGGACAACAACATCGGATTCGTGGTCGTCAGCCGTTCGCCCGGGGAATGCCTGGGCACGCTGTCGGAGCGGGACTGCTGCTATGCGGTGGCTGAATACGGAATCGAGGCGCCCACAATGCGGGTCGCCGACATCATGAACCGCAGTGTGGTGACCTGTTCGACACAGGATTTGCTGCCCTTTGTGATGTCGCTCATGACCGACCGACGCACGCGCCATGTGTTGGTCATGGACGGCGACGCTTCTGTCGGCGTGGTGAGCATCGGCGACGTGGTCAAGCACCGGCTCGACGAATTGCTCCGTACCGAGCAAGCGTTGAGCGATTACATTGCCGGGACCCCTTATCACTGAGGATACAAACCCGGGGGAGCCGATTAGGGTGAACTGCCCGGAAACTCGGCAACGCCTCGGCCGCGACTTTCAGGGCGCGCCTCGACTCCGGTGGCGAAGGCAGCGTGCGCCTTTTGAACCTCCACCGGACAAGGGTATTCGCCCCGCCGCATAAGGCTGTTGAGACGCAGGTCTCTATAGTTTTCCGGCACGAACACGAGGCCCGGGGGAAAATGCCTATTGACCTTGAGCTGCGCCCTCAGTTCGCCCTGGGTGGATCGTACGATCACCTGATCGCGATCCGAAAGGCCAAGCTGCGCGGCGTCCCACGCGCTCGTCTCAACATATGGGTCATCCGCCACCGTATTCAGGATCTCCGAGCGTTCGGAAAGATATCCATTGTGGAACAGGCAGTTGCCGGTGACCAACATGAGCCGGTCGGCCGCATTCGGGTTAGGCGGAGAGGCGAAGAACTCGCCAGCCGGCGGCGTCAGGTCCGCCGTGGTGAATGCTCCGTCGGCTCCAAGCCCGTCCGTCAGCCCTTGGTAGGCCGGAACCAGCCGGGCAATCTCGCGGAAGATTTCGCCTTGCATCGACGGTTGCAATGCCTGGTTGCGGAGCGCTGCGACGAAGTCGAAGATCGCCAGATTGCCCCGCGCCTCGAAGGCGGGTTCGCGGAACTTGCGGACCGCCTGGATCCGGCCCTCGTTGTTGGTGAAGGTGCCGGATTCCTCGCCATAACCCGCCGCAGGCAGGACGACATCGGCCAGACCCACGGTATCGGTGAGGAAGGTGTCCTGCACGATCAGGAGATCGGTGGCATCAAGCGCCCGCTTGACGAATCCCCGGTCGGGATAGGTCATCAGGGGGTCGCTTCCGACGATATAAAGCGCGCCTACCCGCCCCTTGTCACAAAGCGCCAGCATTGCGTCGAGATCCGCGCCCGGCTCAGGCGGAATTTCGGCGCCCCAGGCCCGTATGAGAGCTGTGCGCGCCGTGTGATCGCCGACCGGGCGCAGCCCCGGCAGGGCCGCCGGCAGAACCCCCATGTCCCAGGCGCCCAGCTGGTTGGCTCGGTCGAAGAGGAACTGCATCGCCGGGCCCTTGCCGAGCACGCGGAGAACCCGCAACAGGTTGGTGAGCTGCTGCAGCGTTGCGCGCGCTTCGGAAAGCCTCAGGAGGTCGGCGCTGACAAGCACAGCGACGCTCCCGCCGTCCAGCAGCGCAGCGGCTAGACGGTCCGGCCCGTCGCTGCCGGTGGTCGCTGCTGCCCAGCCGGTTGTCGCGCCGACTCCCGCAAGAACCTCGCTCGTCAGGGCTTGGCCGGCCGCCGCCACGAGACCGGCCACCACTGCTGCAAGGGCCGCAGCCTCAGCGCCCGGAGCAACGCGAACGACCGCTTGGGCATCGGCGTCCAGCCGGGATGGCCGCGCCGAGAGCATGAGCAACCCGGTCTGCCGCCGCCGGGCGCTGTCTCGCAGCAGGTATTCAGTGACCGGGTTCTCGTCGGTCACGTTGCCACCGACGACAAGCACGCAGTCGTGGCCGATCACCTCCTCCAGCGGCGCGCGGCTGTAGAAGCCCGCCACCAACGGGCCGAGCGTCTCGAAGGGCGTAGACCAGCGCGACGAGCAGTCGATGTTGTTGGTCCGGAATACCGTCCGCATCAGCTTCTGGAACTGATAAAGCACCTCGTTGGGCAGGCGCGGCGAGGCCAGCCCGCCCGCAGCCTTGCTCTCGACGGCCGACAGGCCTCGGCGCAGATAGTCCCCGGCTTCGTCCCAGGAAACCGGAACCAGTGCGCCGTCACGACGGATCATCGGCCGCTTGATCCGGTCCCGGCTACCGACGAAGTCGAGGCCGAAGCGCCCCCGCACACAGAGCGTTTCGCGATTGACGCCATGCTCCCACTTCGAGCGGACCCGCATGAACTCGCCCTTGCGCGCGCCGACGGTGAGCTGGCAGCCGGTGCCGCAATGCGGGCAGACCGTGTCGGTCTCGACCAGATCCCAGGGCCGTGCCTTGTAGCGATAGGGGAAGCTCATCAGCGCGCCGACCGGGCAGACCTCGACGCAATTGCCGCACTGGTCGCAACTCGCGAGACTACCCTCGAAGCCGGTGACGGCGGTATCCATGCCTTTCTCGACGGTGCCCAGGGCGACTGCGCCGACGACCTCCTCGCACATCCGGACGCAGCGCTGGCACTGGATGCAGCGGTTGACGTTCATGATGATGACCGGGCTGAGACGGATGTCCTCGGAGTGGAACACACGTTTGGCATCGCGGAATCGGCTTTCCCGGGGCCCGTATGCCATCACCATGTCCTGAAGCTCGCACTCGCCGCCCTTGTCACAGATCGGGCAGTCGAGGGGGTGGTTGGCAAGCAGCATGTCGAGCATGGAAGAGCGCGTTTCGTCGATCAGCGGCGTGTTAGTCCGCACCACCATGCCGTCGGTGACCGCGGTGGCGCAGGAAGGCTGCAGCCGCCGCTGCCCTTCGATCTCCACCAGGCACATGCGGCAGGAGGCCAGCGCCGGCAGCCGCTTCAGATAGCAGAAGGTCGGGATTTCGATGCCCAAACGCTCGGCAGCCTGCAGCACCGTAGAGCCTGCCTCCACTTCCAGCGTTTGTTCATCGATCGTGACGCTAACCATGACTTTCTTGCGGCCTTCTCCCTGCGCGCTCCTTAGTGAAACGAGCACCTGCCCTCCTCGATATGGGCGACGAATTCATGCTCGAAATGCGCCAGTGCCGCCCGCAGCCCCATAGCCGCGCCATCGCCCAGAGCGCAGAACGTGTTGCCGAAAATGCCCTTGCAGAGCGCCTCCAGCTGTTCCAGATCCTCCGGCACGCCCTGTCCCGCCTCGACCCGGCGCAGCACTTTCACAACCCAGTTGAGCCCTTCGCGGCACGGCGTGCACTTGCCGCAGGACTCGTGGTGGAAGAACTCGATGATCCGGGTGGCGACCTTGACCATGCAGGTCGAGTCGTCGATTACAATCACCCCTGCCGAGCCAAGCATCGAGCCGACCGCAGCCAGCGAGTCGAAGTCCATCCCGACATCCAGCCCGCGCTCCGGGATCAGCGGCGCCGAGACCCCGCCGGGGATCACCGCCTTGATCCTGCGCCCCGGCGGCGGCCCGCCCGCGCGGTCCTCGACCAGTTCACGCAGCGATATGCCCATCGGCAGTTCGTAAAGGCCCGGTTTCCGCACGTGCCCGCTGAGGCAATAAAGCTTCGGACCGGGGCTCTTGTCAGGGCCGATGCCGCGAAACCAGTCCGGCCCCCGCGCCACAATATGCGGCACGCAGACCAGCGTCTCGACATTGTTGATCACGGTCGGGCTGGCGTAGAGCCCCGCGACCGCCGGAAAAGGCGGTTTCAGACGGGGCTGCGCCCGCTTGCCTTCGAGCGAGTCGAGCATCGCCGTCTCCTCGCCGCAGATATATGCGCCGGCGCCGCAATGGATGTGCACGACGAAATTGAAATCCAAGCCCAGAATCCGTGTTCCCAGATAACCCTTCGCATGGGCCTCGGCGATCGCCTGCTCCAGCCGGTGGATCGCCAGCACGTATTCCCCGCGGATGTAGACATAGGCGGTTTCCGCCCCGATCGCGTAGGCGCTGATCGCCATGCCCTCGATAAGCTGGTGCGGATCACGCTCCATGATGATCCGGTCCTTGAACGTGCCGGGCTCGCCCTCATCGGCGTTGCAGCACAGGTATTTCGGCTTGTCGGCCCGTTTTGGCACGAAGCTCCATTTCAACCCCGTCGGGAATCCGGCGCCGCCGCGACCGCGCAGGTTCGATTGCTTGACGAGGTCGATGATCTCGTCGGGCGTGTGCTCGCGCAGCGCCTTCGCCAGCGCCTGGTAGCCGCCGCCGGCCTCATAGCTCGAAAGCAGATGGCCATCCGGCACGTCCATGTTTCTGAGAAGGACCGGTTCGAACATGGCGGCTATTCACCCGGCGGTCCTGCGGCGGCGAGTTCGGCGCCAGTCGCTTGCCCTGCCGCCGCGCGCAGCCTGTCCAAGAGCGCGTCGATCCGTGCAATGTCGAGGTCGCCGTGATAGTCGTCGCCGACCTGCATCACCGGGGCCATCTCGCAAGCGCCGAGGCATTCGACGGTCGAAAGCGTGAACAGCCCGTCCGGGGTCGTGCCGCCCTTTTCGATCCCCAGCACAGTCTCCAGATGCCTCAGCAGGTCCTCGGATCGGCGCAGCATACAGGATAGGTTGTCGCAGAGTTGCAAGTGGAACAGACCCACCGGCTCGGTATGGAAGAGGGTGTAGAAGGTCGCCAATTCGTAGACCCAGACCCGCTCGACACCGAGGATGTCGGAGACCTCTTCCAACACCGGGCCGGGTAGATGGCCATGTTCCTTCTGCGCGATCAGAAGCGCGGGCATGATCGCCGAGCGCTGGTCGGGATACCGCGCCGCCGCCGCCTCGATCTGTTCGCGCATGTTCATCGCGTCCAAAATCTCCTGCTACTTGTCCACCTCGGCCATCACAGGGTCGAGGCTGCCCAGCACGGCGATCATGTCCGCCAGGTAGCGGGCATTGCCGACCCCGAACAGTCCCTGAAGGTTGACGAATGACGGTGCCCGCACTTTCATCCGGAACGGTTTTTGCGACCCGTCGCTGATGATGTAGAACCCGAGTTCGCCCTTTGGCGCCTCGATCGCCGAATAGACCTCGCCCTTCGGCACCTTGAAGCCATAGGCCGAGAGGTCGAAATGCTGGATCAGCGCCTCCATCGAGCAGTGCACCCTGTCCTTATCCACTGGGAAAGCGATGGTCGGCATATCGATCTGGAACGGCCCCTCGGGCATCTGGTCAAGGCATTGCTCGATGATCCGGACGCTCTCGCGCATCTCCTCGACGCGGCATTGCCAGCGCGCGTAGCAATCACCCTCATCGCGGGTAATGACGTTGAAAGCCAACCGGTCGTAGATCTCATAAGGCTCGTCGCGGCGGATGTCCCAGTCGACGCCCGAGGCCCGCAGGTTCGGGCCGCTTAGGCCAAGATCGATGCCGTCCTCGGCGGAGATCACGCCGATCCCTCGTGTGCGCTTCAGGAACACCCGGTTGTTCTCGATCAGCCGTTCATAATCGCGGATCCGGTTCGGGAAGATGTCGCAGAACTCCCTGATCTTGGGGAAGAACCCGTCGGGCAGGTCCTCGCGCACACCCCCGACCCGGCAGAAGGAGGTGTGCATCCGCGCCCCGCTGATCATCTCCAACAGGTCCATGATCATTTCACGCTCGCGCATGGCGTAAACCAACGCGGTCATGGCGCCCAGGTCCATCGGCAACGCGCCGGTGATCAGGAGGTGACCGGAGATCCGCGCGAGTTCGGCCATCAGCACGCGGATATATTGCGCGCGGATCGGCGCTTCGATGCCCAGGAGCTTCTCCACCGCTAGCGCGAAAGCGAGGTTGTTCGAGGGCGGGCAGAGGTAGTCGAGCCGGTCGGTTAGCGGAAAAATCTGGGTGTAAGTGAAGCTCTCGGCCAGCTTTTCGGTGCCGCGGTGGAGGTAGCCGATGTGTGGGTCCACGCGCGCGACATACTCGCCGTCCAACTCAAGGACGAGCCGCAGCACCCCATGCGTGCTGGGATGCTGGGGGCCGAGGTTGAGAAGCACCTCCTTTGTGTCGAGCGCTTCACCTGCCGGCCTGCTCAGTTCCGTGACTTCGGTCATCTCATTTCCCGGCGTCGAACGGCCTCCCTTATGGAATGTCCTTGGTGGCGAGATCGGGCTGCGTCGGCGGCGGGCCTTCCGCGCCAAACGGGTTCAGCGTGTCCTTGTAGCCCCGGAGCGGAAAGTCCTTGCGCTGCGGAAAGCCCTCGAAGCCTTCCCACATGTAGATCCGGCGCAGGTCGGGATGGCCCTCGAACCGGATGCCATACATGTCCCAGGCCTCGCGCTCGTGCCAGTTGGCGGTCCGCCAGACCCCCGTCACCGACGGGACCCGGGGCGGATCGCCGAGGCGGCATTTGATCCGAACGCGCCATTTGTTCGGCAGCGAATAGAGGTGGTACACCGCCTCGTAGCGCAGCGTTTCGGGATAATGGTCGACCCCGCAGATGTCGGACAGGAAATCGAACCGCAGCGTCGGATGGCCCTTCAGGAATTGGCAGAGCTCGACGATCATGTCAGGCGGTGAGGCGAAAGCGTGAACCCCATGCGAGAAGCCAAGCTCCTCGATTTCCCCCCCGAAACGTTCCGCGATCAGGGTGCGGATGAGGGACGTCTCCACGCTCATGACGCTACAACCCGATCCAGAGGCGTCCCGGCCAGCGCGCGGGACCTCTTGATCTTCTCTTGGAGCAGAAGGATGCCATGCATCAGTGCCTCGGGCCGCGGCGGGCAGCCGGGCACATGCACGTCCACCGGCACGAAAGTCTCCGCCCCCTGCACCACGGCGTAAGTGTTGTAGACCCCGCCCGAGATCGCGCAGGTGCCCATGGCGATGACCCAGCGTGGCTCCGGCATCTGGTCGAAGAGCCGGCGCACGACCGGAGCGAACTTCCGCGTCACCGTGCCGGCGATGATCATCACGTCGGACTGGCGCGGCGAAGGTCGAAACACCACGCCGAAGCGGTCGAGGTCGTAGCGGGCGCAGCCGGCCGAAATCATCTCGATGGCGCAGCAGGCAATCCCGAAGGTCTCGGGCCAGAGCGCCGACCGCCGGCTCCAGCTGATGACGCTGTCGGCGGTGGTGAACAGCACGCTGTCGCGAATCGTTTCGCCTACTCCTCCCATTCCAGCGCTCCTTTCAGCCAGGCGTAGGCGAAGCCCACGATGAGCAGCAGCATGAAGACAAACATCTCGACATAGCCGACGAGCCCGATCTCCTTCAGCACGACCGCCCAGGGAAACAGGAACATCGCCTCGACGTCGAACACCACCAGCAGGATTGCTAGGATGAAGAACTGCACCCTAAAGCGGCCCCCGGCGGCCTCGCCGGCCGGGTCCATACCGCACTCGTAGGGCATGTTCTTCGCGGGATAGGGGTTGGACGGGCGCAGGAGCGAGGAGACGTACAGCGTCGCCACGGCCACCAGGACAATTCCGGCGACCATGAAGAGAACCGGCAGGAATTCCATTCCAGTCATGTCGCGCTGCCCCGGTCACTCACCGAGGGCTTGCTCAAGCTGCGACCGACCAATCTTCTGGCCGGCGGTGCGGCCCTCGTGCAGCGACTAGGGCATCCTTTCGTAGCGCCAAGAGTATTCGGTTGGCCGGTTCATTGCAAATCCAATCGTAGTCAACCGCCGAACACGGAACTCTGGGCAAGCCTCAGAAACCACGCCGGAAACAGTCCGATGCCGATGGTGCCGGCGGCGGTCAAGGCGAGCGTGGCGCGGACGGACGGCGTCAGGGCAGGCTCGAACGCGCGCTCCGGCTCGCGCATGTAGATCACCATGACGATGCGGATGTAGAAGTAGGCGGCGACGGCGCTCAGCAGCACCGCGATCACCGCCAGCGTAACGAAACCCCGCTCGACGAGCGCCACCAGCACGTAGAACTTGGCGAAGAACCCGGCTGTCGGCGGAATGCCGGCGAGCGAGAACAGGTAGAGCAGCATCAGAAGCGCCAGCCCGCGATGCGACTTGGCGAAGCCGGCGTAGTCCTCGATGACCTCGCCGGAGAAATCGCCATTCCGCATCATGATGACGATGCCGAAGATACCGAGATTCATGAAGGCGTAGATCAGCAGGTAGAGCATCACGCCGGCAATCCCGTCGGCGCCACCCGCCACCACGCCGAAGAGCGCGAAGCCCGCATGGGCGATGCTGGAATAGGCGAGCAGGCGCTTGAAATTGTCCTGCACCAGCGCCACGAAGCTGCCGAGCGCCATCGTCACCACCGCGATCACCGCGACGATGATCCAGGCGTCGGAAGCGGCGACCAGTGGGTTGAGGAACACGCGCAGGATCACCGCGAACCCCGCCGCCTTGGGGCCCACTGACATGAAGGCGGTGATCGTCGTCGGCGCGCCTTCATAGACGTCCGGCACCCACATGTGGAACGGCACCGCGCCGACCTTGAAGACCAGCCCCGCGACGATGAAGACCACCGCCAGGAGCAATCCGGGATCGAGCGGGTCGCCGGTCACCGCCGCAGCCATCCCGTCCAGCTGCGTCGTGCCGGTGATCCCGTAGATCAGCGAGACGCCGTAGAGGAAGATTCCCGTCGAGACCCCGCCGAGAACCACGTATTTCAGGGCCGCCTCGTTCGACCGCCGCTCCTTCCTGAGGAAGCCGGTGAGCACATAGGTCGAGAGCGCCATCAGCTCGAGGCCGACATAGATCGACAGAAGATCGGTTGCCGAGGCCATGATCATCATGCCGGAAAGCGCAAAGAGCAGCAGGACATAGTATTCGCTCAACGCGATCTCCTCGATCTCGGCATATTTTCGCGACAGGAGGAACGTCAGGATGGTCGAAAGATAGAACACCATCTTGAAGAAGACCGCGAAGCGGTCGGCGATAAACATGCCCGAATAGGCCGGCCGCACCTCGCCCGCCAGTAACAGTGTCGCCAGGGCCGCAACCAGCACGGTTGCAGCGGAAGCCCAGACGAGGAAATACCCCTGTCCCTTTGGCACAAGCTGTCCCAGAATCAGCAAGATGCAGGCCCCAGTGACCACCACGATCTCGGGCAGGCTCGCTAGGATCGACTGGAAAAGCGTGGCAGCGGTCATTGGCCGCCCCCGTTAGAATGCACCTGCGTGAGCAGATGCCTCACCGAAGGCCCGATGATGCTGAGAAAAGGTTTCGGATAGAGCCCGACCCAGAGCACGAAGACCGCCAGCGGCAGGATCGTCACCAGTTCGCGGGCGTTTACGTCGCGAATCTTGAACCGCACGCCGATGCTGGCTGGACCAAGCGCGACTTTCCTGTACATGCCAAGCAGATAGGCCGCGCCCAGCAGTGCCCCCAAAACGGCGGCCGCGCCGACGGCCAGATTGGCCGCAAACGCGCCCGACAGCACCAGCAACTCGCCCACGAACGAATTCGTTCCCGGCAGCGCCATCGACGACAGGGTGAACAGCGCAAGAAACGCGGTATAGACCGGCGCCGCCTTCATCAGCCCGCCATAATCCGCGATGCTGCGGGTATGGGTCCGCTCGTAGATCAGGCCGACGAACAGGAACAACGCGCCCGTCGTTACGCCATGATTGAACATTTGCAGGATGCCGCCCTCGAGCCCGCGGAGGTTCAACGTGAAAATACCCAGCGTCACGAAACCCATGTGGCTGATGCTGGAATAGGCCACCAGCTTCTTGAGGTCGTCCTGCGCCAGCGCGAGTAACCCGCCATAGACGATTGCGAGCGCCGAAAGCGAAAGCATTAGCGTCGAATAATACAGCGTTGCCTCCGGCAGCATCGGCAGCGAGAACCGCAGGAAGCCGTAGGCGCCCATCTTCAGGAGAACGCCGGCGAGGATGATGCTACCCGCCGTCGGCGCCTGCACATGGGCGTCCGGCAGCCAGGTATGGACCGGGACCATCGGCACCTTGACTGCGAAGGCGATCAGGAAGGCAAAGAACAGCCAGGACTGAACCCGGAACGGCAAATCCTGCGCCGTCAGGGCGAGGATGTCGAAAGTCTCGCCGCCGTGGAAATAGAGCACGATGACACCGATCAGGAACAGAAGGCTGCCCGCCAGCGTGTAGAGGAAGAATTTGAACGCCGCATAGACCCGGCCGTCGCCACCCCAGACGCCGATGATCACGTACATCGGGATCAGCATCGCCTCCCAGAAGACGTAGAACAGGAACAGGTCGAGCGCGCAGAACACCCCCAGCATCAGCGCCTGCATGGCCAGCAGGCTGACCATGAACTCCTTCACCTTGCGGTCGATCGCGACCCACGAGGCGAGCACGCAGATCCAGCCCAATAACGCAGTCAGGAATACAAAGAGCGCGCTGATTCCGTCGATGCCGAGCGCGTAAGTGATTCCGAGCGCGGGCACCCAGGGGCGCGTCTCGGTGAACTGCATCTCGTGGGTAGTGGTTTCAAAGCCGGCCAGCATGACGATGCAGAGAGCGAAGTCGAGGACGGTGACGCCCAGCGCCGTCCATCGCACCTGATCGTCGTTGCGGAGAAGCATCAGAACCGCTGCCCCGGCGGCGGGCATGAACACGATGAGGCTAAGCAGCGGGAACGCCATCGCACCCCTACCGCCACACCACGGCGAAAACGGCGATGGCTGCGATCACACCGACGATCATGGCCAGCGCGTAATGGGTCACGACGCCGGTCTGCATCTGCCGCAGCGCGCCGCCACCGCGCAGGATCGAGCGGGCGACGCCGTTGACGACGGCGTCCACACCGTTGAGATCGATCCGCAGTCCGGCCCGTGCGGTTCCGTGCAGGAAGGGCAGCACCGCGGTCTCGGAGATGTCGCTCACCGCCTTCTCGTAACGCGCCAGCGGTTTTTCGGCGAGCCACTTGAAGTGCCGCGCGCCTTTGCGGTAGAACCAGTCGGTGTCGATGCTGATCGTGTTCTCGGGGTCGAGCGCCCTGAGGAACAGCACGAAACCCAATGCGGTGAACATCAGTATGCCGAGGCTCTCGGTGATATGGACGCCGGTGTAGGGTTCGAAGTCGACTGGATGGGGCAGCAGCGCGTAAAGTGGCTGGGGGAACACCCCGATCGCGATGCACAGCACCGCAGCCATGCCCATCGCAACCAGCATGTTGCGGGGCGGCTCCCGCGCCTCCAGTTTCCGGTCCGTGCCGAAGAACATGTAATACGGGAGCTTGAGCCCAGTGTGCAGGAAGGTCCCCGACGACGCCATCGTCAGCGCCAGCACCACCAGCGCGCGGTGATCCTGCCCGGCGGCGGCCACCACCATCGATTTGGTCACGAAGCCCGAGAAGAACGGAAATGCCGAGATTGCGAAGGCGCCGACCATGTAGAGCGCCACGGTCAGCGGCATAGTCCTGTAGAGCCCGCCGAGCTCCGTGAGCTTGCGCCGCCCGGTGACGTGGATCACCGCCCCCGCACCCATGAACAGGAGCGCCTTGTAGAGGATATGCGCGAAGGCATGGCTGGAGGCCCCGTTCACCGCCATCTCGGTACCGATGCCGACGCCCGCCACCATGTAGCCCACCTGGCTGACGATGTGATAGGCCAGGAGCCGACGGCAGTCGTTCTCCAGCACCGCGTAGATGACGCCGTAAAGCGCCATTGCCGTGCCGAGCCAAACGAGAAGCTCGGTGCCCGGAAACGCCCGGGCCAGCACATAGACGGCGGTCTTGGTGGTGAAGGCGCTCATGAACACCGCTCCGGTGACGGTCGCCTCCGGGTAGGCGTCTGTCAGCCAGGCGTTGAGAGGCGGCACCGCGGCGTTGAGCATGAACCCGGCAAGGATCAGGTAGGCGGCGACGCCCATCCCCCCCTCGATCGGGCCGAAGAGCAGCGAACCTGTGGCAAGCCCGTGGAGAATGACGCCACCCAGCAGGGCGACGCCGCCGGTGATATGGACCATGAGATACCGGAACCCCGCACGGATCGCCTGCTTGCCGCGCTGGGCAAAGACCAGATAGGCAGAGGCAAACGCCATACCTTCCCAGAACAGGAACAGGGTCAGGTAGTCGCCTGCAAACACCACGCCGAGCGCGCTGCCAACATAGACGAACGCCGCCACATGCTCTCCGGCGCCCGTCAGGTGCAGCGCATAGACCATGCCGATCAGCGCCATGATGGTGAAAACGGTGGCGAAGACGATGCTCAGCCTGTCGACCTTCGCAATCAGGATTTCCTGCCCGATGAACTCCGCCGCGCCGTAGCTGCCCGGCTGCACGGTGAGCACGGCGAGGATCGCCAGCGCGGGAATCAACATCAGATAGGCCTTGCGGATTGATCCTTTCAGGAAAGGGATCGGCAGGGCGCCAAGAATGAACAGCAGGGCGGGATGGACGAAGTCAATCATAATAGTCCTCGCGCCGCATCAACCCGCCCTGATGGCCGAGGAACTTGGAGACGAAGATCAGCAGGACGCAGGACAAGAAGCCATAGACGGCCGACCAGCCCGGCAAGCGGTCCCACAGGTATTCAGCGTGTTCGCGGGGGACCAGAAAATCGGCGATGACGATCAGAACGAGCGCCAGATAAAACAGCCGGCGGCGTTGCTCCGCGTGTCTCGCCTCACCAAAGAAATCGACGACACGCCTGATCATCTGACCACTCCTTCCGCCAGGGTGAGAAAATAGCCGGGGAAAATACCCATCGACACCGACAGGATCGCGGTCGCGACCAGCGGGATCGTCACCATCGGAATTTCACGGACCGTCGCCGGACTTTCCTGTGTCTCCGTCCCGAAAAAAGCGACATAGCTGACCGGCAGGAAGTAGGCGGCGTTCAGGACCGAGCTCACCAAGAGCACGACCAGGAACGCAATCTCCCCCGCCTCCACCGAGCCCAGCGCCAGATACCACTTGCTGACGAAGCCCGCGGTCGGCGGCACCCCGATCATGCTGAGCGAGGCCACGAAGAACGCGCCCATCGTCCAGGGCAGCCTGCGGCCGATGCCGGCCATGTCGCTGATGTTCCGCTTGCCGGACGCGCAATAGATCGACCCGGCGCAGAAAAAGAGCGTGATCTTGGAGAACGCATGCGCCGCAATGTGGATGATCCCGCCGACCATCGCGACCGGCGACAGCAGGACCGCGCCCAGCACGATGTAGGAGAGTTGGCTGACCGTCGAATAGGCGAGCCGCGCCTTCAGGTCGTCCCGCGTCAGGGCGTAGATGGACGCCATCAGGATGGTGAACGAGACCAGATAGGCCGTTGCGATGCCGAGCCCCAGCCCGTCCACCAGCCCCGTGCCGAAGACATGGAACACCACCCGCAGCACGCAGAACACGCCCATCTTGACCACGGCCACCGCATGCAAGAGTGCGCTGACCGGTGTCGGCGCGACCATCGCGGCAGGCAGCCAGGCGTGCATCGGCATCACCGCGGCCTTGGCGAAGCCGAACAGATAGCAGAAGTAGACCACGGTCAGCAGCGCCGGCGAGGCATCGACCCCGGCCAGCAGCCCGCCTGGCACGAAGTCGAGCGACCCCGCCAGATGGTAGGTCAGCGCCAGCGCGGCGAGAAGCACGCTTTTCGATGCCCCCATCAAATAGACGAGGTACTTGCGGCTACCCGTCCATCCTTCTTCGTCCTCGTGGTGATAGACGAGCGGATAGGTAACGAGGCTGAGCACCTCGTAGAAGATCACCAGCGTGAACAGATTGGCGGCGAAGGCGCCCCCGACGGCCGCCGCGAGACTGGCGGCGAAGCAGGCGAAGAACCGGGTCTGCGCGTGCTCGTTCAAGTGGCGCATGTAGCCGATGGAATAGATCGCCGCCACGATCCACAAGAGCGACGAGACGGTGGCAAACACCATGCCGAGCGCATCGACCCGGAAAGCGAAGTCGATCCCCGGCAGAATCTCGAACAGGCGCAAATCGACCGTCCCGCCGGCCAGCACCGTGGGTGCCATCGAGGCGACAATTGCGAACATAGCGATCGCGGCCAAGGGCGAGACGACATCGCGGAGTTTCTCGCGGTTGTTCAGAACGAGAACTGCAAGGGCCGCCAGGCCTGCGACGGCGACGGCAAGCAGCGGCCGGATCGATATCACCGGGTCCAAGCCGCTATCCTTTCATCATGGTCACGTCGTCGACCTTGAGGGTGGACTTGTTCCTCACGAGGGCGACCAGAATCCCGAGGGCGACCGCAACCTCCGCCGCGGTGATTGCGATGACGAAGATCGCGAAGATCTGCCCGCGGAAATCGTCGTAGTAACGCCCGAAAGCGATGAAATTGATGTTGACCGAGTTGAGCAGCAACTCCAGCGACATCAGCACGACCAGGATATTGCGCCTGAGCAGCACGCCCGCCGCTCCGATCACGAACAGGACCACTCCGAGCAAAATATACCACCAGAGCGGAACCATCACCCCTGCTCCTTCCGCGCCAGCACGATGGCGCCGACCAGGGCCGCCAGCAGGATCACGGAGGCGGCTTCAAACGGTAGGAGATAGTCGGCGAAAAGTGTCATGCTGAGCTGCCTGATCTGATCGCCGCCGCGCATCGCGACGGGCTCCGTGACCGAAAAGCGGTCGCTCCAGAGCACCAGTACAAGCATCTCGACCCCAAGCAGGACGAGCAGCACCAGAGCCGGCAGGTTGCCGCCCGGCAAGAACCGCTGCAATACCGCTTCGCGCACATCGATCATCATGATCACGAACAGGAACAGGACCATGATTGCGCCGACATAGACGAAGATCTGGATGACAGCGAGCAACGGTGCCTCGAGCAAGACGAAGATTGCCGAGATCTGCAGGAAACACGCCATCAGCGCCAATGCGCTGTGAACCGGATTCCGCGCCAGGACCACGGTCAGTGCCGTGATCACGGACGCCGCAGCGAACAGAAGAAAGAACGCCTGATCCATCGACGCCAACCCTCCGCCGCGATCTGTCACTCGGCGCAAGGCGGCCGGGTTTGAGATAGCTGCGCACTTCAGATGCGTCTACAAATTGTGCCCTAGTATCGAATTTTTCTCAAGATTACATGGTTTGGCGCTACGCAATGCCCAAGTCTCACTGATACGGTGTGCGATCCGCAGCCTGCCTATCCGTTGTTCAGGCTGCCGAAGGAGGTCCGGCACGGCTTCAGAAACCCAGAAAAAAGGACGTCGCGGCCAGACGGCGGGCCTTTGGCGAGCTTACCCCGCCCAGATGTAGTGAATAATCTCTTCGGCCTCGCGCTCGACCTCCTCGATGCGCTTCTTCACCACGTCGCCGATCGAGACAATGCCGTCGAGTTGGCCGTTCTTCACCACGGGCAGGTGGCGGAAGCGGCCTGTGGTCATGATCTCCATGACCTGGTTGATCGTGTGGTTCTCGGTGCAGAGGTTGACCTTGGCGGTCATTGCGTGACGGACACTCTGCTCCAGGGCCGCAGCCCCATGCTTGTTCATGGCGCAGACGATGTCGCGCTCGGACACGATGCCGACCACCTTGCGATCACCATTGGTAACGACCAGTGCGCCGATCCTGTGTTCGGCGAGCCTGTTGATCGCCACGGCGAGCGTCTCGTTCGGGCCAATCGTCTCGACGGCTCGACCCTTGTCCTCAAGAATCGCTTTGACGTTCATGGCTTCCTCCAAGCGCTGCTACGCTCCGGCCTCCGCCCCGTCTCCCTCTCGGTGCATTTTCTGCCCCATCGTGCGCCGCGCGCCTTGATATTTCAAGTCCGACTTGCGCGCCAGGCACCAGTGCTTCCTGGCGGTAGGCCTTCATGATTGGCTCACACAAACCGCCGCCTGCTACAGGGGTCGCCTTGCCGGTGGCGCCAGTCGATCTCTGTTGCCAGCCGCCGGGTAATGGCTGTCGCGTCGCGGCACCAAGGCGGTCAGAACCCGGACTGACGCCGGAGCCATTTTTCCGACTCTTTGCCGAAAAAAATCCAACAATATCATGCCGTTAAACATCTAAAATGGTAGACGGAGAGCACCTGAAATCCAACCTTCTCCACCCCGACTCGCAACCTGCCCCATCACGTTGCCGCCATGCACCACCGCCCACGGCGAAGCCGGGAACGTTGCACGCTTCATTGACCTTCTTAACGATGTCCGGCAGGGCGCCACCGCCTTCTCGACGCTCCGACACTGCCATCAGCGCCACCTTCAAAAGCCGGCCTAAGTTTTTTAACGGAGGCGGGGAACATGGATGCTGCCTCGCGGTTGGACCTCAGAAAGCCAATTCCAGCCTGAAGGAAAGCGGCCGAGCTCGCTCTCACGACGCCGCGAACCGGGCCTACGGGAGATTAAGCATGCGAGCGCTGGTTTGGCATGGAAAAGAAGACATACGTTGCGATGAGGTTACCGATCCCGAAAATCGAGGACCCGCTGCGCGATCTGCGGCTCGGACCTGCATCTCTATCACAACCTCATTCCGGCAATTCTGCCAGGCGACATTATGGGCCACGAAATGATGGGTGAGGTGGTGGAAGTTGGATCCGGGGTAAACGGCGCGCTTAGGAAGGGAGACCGCATCGTCGTTCCCTTCACCATCATTTGCGGGGAATGTGACCAGTGCAAGCGCAAGAACTTTTCGGTCTGCGAACGTACATGGTCGTGCCGCCGATGTACCCCGTGGCGGCGGCACTGCCCGCTTCAGCCGAAGGCAATGTCTCCAGCATCGACGGAGATGGTAGTACCTTTTTCACCTCGCACCGCGGCGGGCACATCCGGCAGGGCACAGATGATGGCGCGTCCACCGGTTACCCGGGCGAAGTCCTGCGCCGCCTCGACTTTCGGCCCCATCGAGCCCGCAGGAAAGGTGTAGGCGTCGAGCGCGTCGGGCGTAGCCGAGCGAATCGCGCGCTGTCCAGGCTTGCCCCAATCGAGATAAACAGCATCCGTGTCGGTCGCGACGACGAAAAAATCCGCCCCGATTTCCTTAGCGAGCAGGGCCGAGGCACGATCCTTGTCGATCACGCATTCGACGCCGATCAGATGCCTCTCCTTGCCCGGTTCATACATCGTCGGGATGCCGCCCCCGCCGGCGGCGATCACCACCGCGTCCTTTTCAAGCAGCCACTTGATCGGGCGGAGCTGGAAAATGCGCTGTGGCAGCGGAGAGGCCACGACCCGGCGCCAATACTTGCCGTCGGGCTTGACTTGCCAACCTTTCGCCGCCGCCTCCGATTTCGCCTCCTCTTCGGTGTAAACCTTTCCAATGAACTTGGTCGGGTCTTTGAACGCAGGATCATCGGGGTTGACCTCGACCATGGTCAGAATCGTAGCGATCGGCTTTTCGAACGGCAGGATGTTGCCGAGTTCCTGTTCGACCATGTAGCCGATCATGCCCTCGGTCTCTGCCCCGAGCACATCCAACGGAGAGTCTTCGCCCTCGTAAGCGATCTCCTGGAGGGCTAACAGTCCGACCTGCGGGCCGTTTCCGTGAGTGATGACGGTCTCGTGCTCCAGGCATAGCGGCGCCAAGGCTTCGGCTGCGACCTTGGCATTCTTGCGTTGATTCGTGGCGGTCATGTCCTCGCCGCGTTTCAAAAGCGCGTTGCCGCCGAGTGCTACCACCACGCGTCCCATGGCTCAGGCCCCCAGCGTGGCGACAAGGATCGCCTTGATCGTATGCATGCGGTTTTCCGCCTGCTCGAAGGCGATGTTCATCGGGCTCTCGAATACTTCCTCAGTTACCTCCATTTCGGTGATACCGAACTTCTCGGCCATTTCTTTGCCGACCTTGGTGTCGGTGTTGTGGAAGGCCGGCAGGCAGTGCATGAACTTCGCGTTCGCGTTGCCGGTCGCCTTCATCACCTTCATGTTGACCTGGTAGGGCATCAGCAGCTCGATCCGACTCTTCCAGACTTCCTTTGCCTCTCCCATCGACACCCAGACGTCGGTGTGCACAAAGTCGACCCCCTTAACGCCTTTCGCGACGTCGTCGGTGATGGTGATGCGTGCGCCGGTCTCGGCGGCGCGCTTGGCTGCCATCTCGCGCACATCCTCATGCGGTTGGTTCTCCTTCGGAGCCACCATGCGCACGTCGCAGCCCATGATCGCGCCCAACATCAGCAGCGAATTGCCCATATTGTTGCGTGCGTCGCCTAGGAAAGCATACGAGATCTGGGTACGCGGCTTGTCGGCATGCTCGACCATGGTCAGCATATCGGCGAGCATCTGGGTGGGGTGCCAGTCGTCGGTCAGGCCGTTATAGACCGGCACGCCGGCGTATTGGGCAAGCTCCTCAACCAATCCCTGACCGGAGCCACGGTACTCGATGGCATCGAACATGCGCCCGAGGACGCGGGCGGTGTCCTTCATGGATTCTTTGTGGCCGATCTGGCTGCCGCCCGGATCGAGATAGGTGATGTGGGCGCCCTGGTCGTGGGCGGCGACTTCGAACGCGCAGCGGGTGCGCGTCGAGGTTTTCTCGAAAATCAGGCAGATGTTCTTGTCCTTCAGCGCCTGCTGCTCGGAACGGGCGTACTTCGCACGCTTGAGATCGCGCGAAAGGTCGAGCAGGTAGAGCATCTCGCGCTGGGTGAAATCCGCAATCTTGAGGTAGCTGCGGCCCTTGAGATTGAATGCCATGATGTTTCTCCCTGAAATTGGTTGGCGAAGGCTCAGTAGGCAGGGTCGCGCAGGATCGGGCAGGTCATGCAGTGACCACCGCCGCGGCCGCGGCCGAGTTCCTGGCTTCCGATGGTGATGACCTCGACGCCTGCGCGGCGCAGCAGCGTGTTGGTGTGGGTGTTGCGGTCGTAGCCGATGATGACCCCGGGCTCGAGCGCGACGACGTTGTTGCCGTCGTCCCACTGCTCCCGCTCCTGCTCGAACGCGTTGCCTCCGGTGCCGATGACGTGCAGGTCGTCGAGCCCGAGCGCCTCCTTATAGACATCGAACAGGTGCTTGTTCTCCTTATGGATCTCGAGACCGGCATCGCCGCCTGGACGCAGCGAGAAGCAGTTGATCTCATCGACTACCTCGCGGAAGGCGGTTACCTTGTCGTGATCGAGGCAGGTGAACACCGTGTCGAGATGCATCGCCGCCCGCGATTTCGGCATGACGCAGGCGATAACGCGTTCGGCGGCTTGCTTGGCGAACAGCCGGTTGGCGACCTGGTTCACCGCCTGCCGTGTGGTGCGCTCGCCCATGCCGATCAGCACCACCCCCTTGCCGATCGGCATGACGTCGCCGCCCTCCATGCTGGTATTGCCCCAGTCCTCGTCGCTGTCGCCCCACCAGATCTCGAATTCGTTCTTCGTGAAAAGGGGATGGAACTTGTAGACGGCCCGCTGATAAAGCGTCTCGGGCTGGCGCGCCGGCCAGAACATCGGATTGCAGGTCACTCCGCCATAGATCCAGCAGGACGGGTCGCGCTGGAACAGCGCGTTCGGGACAGGCCGGACCATAAACTCGCTCGCTGACAGCACCTCTTGCATGATGGGCGTCACCATGTCGGCCGGTAGGTCATCGCGCACAATTCCGCCGAGCAGGTGCCGCGCGAGGGCATGACCGTCCAGTTCGTCGAGCCATGGTCGCAGGATTCGCGAGAGCGTGGGACCGACCTGATTGTCCGTTATTCTCCGGTCCAGAACGAACTTACGACCCTCCGGCACCGTGTCGAAGACTTCCGTCAGCAGGTCCTGGATGTCGTAAACCTCGATGCCGCGGTCCTTCATTTTAAGTACGAAGTCGGCATGATCGGATCGTGCCTTCTGCACCCAGATCACGTCGTCGAACAAGAGATCGTGGCAGTTACCCGGCGTCAGCCTTTCGTGCGCCAGCGACGGGCGCGACACCATCACTTTGCGGAGCTTGCCGATTTCCGAATGAACACCGAGTTGCATAGTCGAACCTCCCTTACTTGAGACCGGAGGCCCCGTGGGCTCCGGCGCGGGCATTGCGTCATTTGATCAGGACGTGAATGGGAATTCCCACGAGAACGAGCAGGAAACCGAGAAAGACTGTTTGGGCCCCCGCGCCATAGATCGCCCCGAGCGAATAGGTGAAGCCAACGCCGCCCAGTATCGCGACCTTGGTGACGCCGGCGCCAGCCACTGTCCGGCCAGTCCGAATCAGGATCATAAGCTCGGCGAGCGAGCAGAGCGCGTAGGGCAGGAGGCTCGACATCACCGCAAGCAGGATGATGGTGTTGAACGCGCCCACCAGCCCTTGTGCAAAATTCATCGCGACGAGGATCGAGGCCAGAACGTTCGAAAACACCAGCGCGTTCGCCGTTGAAGAAAAGATGTCTCGCAAGCTCATATATTCTACAATCTGTTCCTACATGGCAATCGCGCCTGTGCGCCGTCGTTGCCAGACAAACACAGGAATGCCCAACAGCAAGAGCACCAGTCCGTAAAGAACGGGCTCTGCCCCGCAGCCGTAGAGCGTGAAGATGGCGAATAGGAAGGCTACGATCTCGACGATCGTCACACGGGGAACATGCACGCCGCCGCTGACGCGAGCTGAAACCAGGCTGCCGGCTAGTGCGCAGAACGCGTAAGGGATGACTGCAGCCATCGTGCTCAAGCCGACGACCAGATTGTAGAACGCCGAGAAGCCCTCCGCGCCTATGGCCTGAACGAGAATGAGCAGCGTCGCCAACACGGCCGAGACCACGATTCCGATCGCCGGCACGTTTTGCTGCGAAAGGTTGCCGAACAAGGGTGGGAATAGCCCATCGCGCGCTGCCGCCATCGGCACCTGCCCCATCAGCAAGGTCCAGCCATTAAGGGCGCCGATAGATGACAGGATCACGGCGATGGAGATCGAAATCTCGCCTGCAGGCCCCCACATCGCTCGGGCTGCATCGGAGAACGGCGAGAGCGAATGGACGAGTTCGTGCCGCGGCAACACGCCCATCACCACAATCGTTCCGAACACGTAGAGGGTCGCCGCGATCACAATTCCCAGCACCGTCGAACGAGGAATCGTGCGCTCGGGATTGCGAACGTCGCCAGCCGGGACGGTCGCAGATTCAAGCCCAAGGAAGGCGAACATGGTCAGCGGCGCCAGCGCGGCAGTGGCTTGCAGCAACGGCTGGCCGCTCGGATTGAACTCGCTGAAATGCGACGTGTCTATGTAGAGCAGACCAATAACAGCTACTGCACCGAACGGCACCAGCTTGGCGTAAGTCATTACCTGAGACACGAGGCCGGCAGCTTTGACACCTCGCAGATTGATCAGGACCACAACCCAGATCGCACCGAGGGTAAAGACAACGATCATCGTCCTCCCCCGCAGAATCGGGAACAGGTCGACGACCGAACCGGCAAGGGCAATGGCGATTACTGGCAGTGACGCCCAGATCGATATCCAATAACCCCAAGCAACCAGAAAGCCAGGGAAGTCGCCGTAAGCCAAGCGGGTGTAAGCGTAGGGTCCGCCGGTTGCGGGCGCCAATCGCGCCAGTTTCGCGAAGGTCAGGCCGAGGCAGATCGCTCCTGCACCCATCACGATCCAGATGACAATGGCGAGGTTGCCATAGGGAGCGAGGGCCGCGGGCGACAGATAGAAGCCCGACCCGACCATGTTGCCGACCACGATAGCCGTACACGCCGCCATACCAAGGCTTTTTCCGGTCGTGAGACCGTGCTCCGCCACAGCAACTGCAGGCCCTGCGGCAGGTGCACTTTTGGTCGGGTCCGGTGCTTGCGTTGTCAAGGAAGCGCTCAATCCCTGCTAGCAGTGGTCACACTGCCGGTTCAAAGACCTTGAAGTACGATGATCGCCCTTCGCTCGGGCCTGCCTGGAACCTCGAAGTTCCGCTCATCCAACCGCGTTGACTGTTTCGACGTGTTGTCGATTCCGCTTACCCAGATCCCGCCAAAACTGCGACTTGCTAGGCCTCTGTCAAAGCAGACAGGCTACTTGTCAGATAACCAGTCCCTCACCGCCGACCAGCTCGTATCGAAGGAGATGGTCGCCACCACCCTGTCATCGCAACCATCGGAGAAGCCACTGCGAGCCGTGCAGCCCTCGTCGGAAAGATCGGTGCCCCAGTAACGAACATCGAGGGTCAGCGATTTCCAGCTGTACGAGATGCCGGCCATCCATGCGAGTTGCTCGAATGCGTCGGGATCATCGATGAACTGGTAGCCGATGCCAGCATACGCCGAGAAGTCATGCGGCAAAGGTACCCTCACGCCGCCGGCAACCCAGGTAGCTGTATTTCCACTCTGGTTGAAGTCGGGAGCAAAAAATACGCGGCCGCCAATAGTGAACATGTCTTCGACGTTGTAGTCGGCCTTAGCGAAAATTTCCCCATAATCGGGGCTAACATGCTCCGGTGTATAGAAGTAGTGAACGTAACCAAGATCGAGCGACAGCGGACCGAATTCCGGCCTGATACCCGCGGCGACATCGATCTCTGCTCCTTCAAAACCTTCGCCATAGTCGACGTTGGACGACCACACATTCACATATGCCGTGCCTATCGTCGGTAGTTCGATACTAGGCTCGACATAGCCTTGGATTGCAGGTTCGCTGTTGGAGTTGGTTATACCGCGCGAAACATAGTCGGTCGTCAAGGCGATGCCAAACGCAACGTCGAAGGGGACCCCCGGAGTGGCCGCGAGAGGCGGCGGAGGGGGAGCTGTGGGCGCGATTTCCTGCTCAACTGCCTGCGTGTTTGCTGACAGCAGTATGAAAGGAATTGCAACCATTGATCGTGAGAATATTGTGGCATAGATAGTACGGGAAATGTTACGAACAAATGCGGCCATGTCGTTCCCCTGTAATCGTGTTTTCAAGCCACCCCATTCCAGAATACGCCCCTGCACGATGGTGTAAACACGGCAGCCATACCGCATCACCGCATTCGCGTATCCTTGTGTTATTATTGTACCAGATCATGTCTCCGAGCGCCATCATTCCGGCAATGCGCTTTGAAGGAAGAAAGTCAGGACCGCCTCGTCCGGCGCGCCGAACCATTTCGCGTAGGTGTCTTGGAACTCACTGGACCTGAAGTGCCGGCTGAGCGAACGATCGACAGACAGCCGAAAATCGTCATCGTTCCTTGCCAGCGTGAGCGCGACGGGCTCATGGGTGAAGAACCTCTGCAAAATCATCAAGCTGTCCTTCTCTTCAATTTCCGCTGTCGTCTCCACCAGGATCGGCCGGGGCCCGAAGAAGACATCCGTGGCGCCTTCCAGAAGGCCACGCACGCCGGCTTCGAAGCTCTCGACTGGAACGACCTCCGCGGGAATCTGAAAGTGTTTGAGGCGCTCTGAGAGCCAGGTTTCCGCGCTCGTGCCGGCCACGACGGAAAAGGTCTGCTCCTCGAGAATATGAGCCGGCGAGGCGCGCCAGATCGGTCCCGACGGAGGGCGGCCCTCCAGCACATCCCTCAGAGCCGGGGGAGCATCCGCCCTGAGCATCGCGGCTACTCCGGACGGATAGATCGGAATCGAGAACGAGACAGTCTTTCGTCTCTCAAGAGTGACCGCGTCCGGTCCGCACAGCAGATCGACCTTGCCCTGCACGACTGGATCGAAACCCTCCCCGACAGTCACAGGCACCCATTCGATCTCCAGGTCAGAAAGATTGAGCTCGGCTCTGATCTCTTCGGCAATCTTTTGGCACAACGAAACCGAATAGCCGGCGGGACCACCCGATTGCTCCGCGAACGAGAACGGCCGCACGTCCGGCCGGTAGCCGAGCAAGAGCTTGTGCGCCTCGCGGATGCGGTCCAGCGTGGCGGCCGGGGATGGAACCGTATACAAAAGCCCCAACGCAAACGCGACTGCCAGGACTAGCAAGGTCTGCCGGTGGCTATGATGCCGCAATGAAAACTGTTGGGCGCGTTGCATGTTTAGTCTCCTCTCGAGGGCCTTGCTCCCCGGCAGTCAAGGGGCCGTGGTTGGTTCGACCGCCTCGCGCTGCCTGGTCGCGAAGCGAGGCGCGATAAAGCCCCAAATGATAAAGGTAAGCGCCGTCACCAGCATGCCGCCCATGACAGCCTCGTGCCCTGATGCGTAGAGGGCATAGGTGCTGTAAAGCATGGCCACCAAAGCAACAGCGACGTTTGCCCGGTACTTTGTCCCGGCAATGTTCGCGGTCTTCATCATCATTATGAGCGCAGACAGAGCGATGATGTAAGGAATCACGTTCGTCACGACCGCGAGATTCACTAGAGCCGAGAACTGCTCGCTCAGCGTAGGCGAGATCGTCATCAGTGCCAGCAGCGATTGCACGACGCCGAGAACGATCATTCCTGTGACCGGCGCACCCATGCTGTTTACTCGGGAAAAGAATGCGGGGAACATGCGTTCGTCGGCAGCCGACTTTCCGGTCTGGGCGATCGTGAACTGCCAGCCGAGCAGCGAGCCGAGGCAGGCAAGAATTGCGAGCGCCATGACAATGTTTCCGATAAACGGATTGAACATCTGCGCATATGCCAGCGCGAACGGGCCGGTCGACTGGGCTAGGTCGGCGTTTGGCACGATGCCCTGGATCACGGTCGTGGATAGAATATAGATCACCGCCGCGCCCAAGGTCCCGAACAGGCATGCCAACGGGACGTTGCGCTTCGGGTTCTCCACCGCAGCCGAATTCTGCGCGGCCGATTCCATGCCCAGAAAGGCCCATAGCGTCAGGGCAATGCTCGATCCCATACCTTCCGCGAGCGAAAGCCCGTTCGGATTCCATGCCTGCGCGAAGGTCTCTGAGCTGAACCAGAACCAGCCTATGATGGATATTCCGGCAACTGGAATGATCACGCCCCAGACCGTAATCGCGCCAATCCTTCCTGTGATGCTCGGGCCGCCGAAGTTTGCAACGGTAGTCAACCAAAGCAGTGCGATAAGTCCGATGCAGGTTGCTATCGGGGTCGACGAAAGCACCGGGAAGAAGCCGGCCAGGTAGCCGACGGCGGAGATGCCAATCGCCACGTTTCCAATGGCCAGCGAAAGGAAGTAGAGCAGGAACACCAAAAAGTAGCCTGGCTTCCCGTAAGCATCTTCGGCATAGGCCGACATGCCGCCAGGACGCTGATTAAACAGGCCCGCCTGCGCGAACCCGTACGCGATCGCCATCGATCCCACTGCTGTCACAATCCAGGACAGCAGCGATATCGCACCAACCTTTGCCATGTTCGTCGGCAGCATAATGATGCCGGACCCCATCATATTCACAGCGACGATCAAGGTCAGCTGGACCAGGGTCATGCGTTTTGGCTGTTCCGGCATGGACAGTCCTCCTTAGCGTCCCCTGTGGGCCCTACTGGCGCACCACGTAGGTGTGAAACTTAATACGGCCGTCGATCTTTTCCTGGAAAACGCCCTGAACCTCGTAGTTGAATCCAGGAAACCGATTGAATGATTCTTCGAAGGCAAGGAAGTAGTCGAGCATCGGACGGGCTCTCTCGTCCCAGCGTTCGCCGGGCACGACGACGCCGATGCCAGGCGGGTAAATCAGCGCAAGCGTGGCCGATATCCGGTCTTTGATGTTGGCCAGAGGTATATAGTCGACATCGTTCGCGACGAGCGCCTCGTAAGCCTTCTTGGAAGGCATCGCGAGTTCAGGGAAGCTGGACGCCCTGAAGCATTGCAGTTGAAGTCCCTTGACGTTGGCCACCCGATAGAAGTCGTGCATCTCATTGCAGATCTTGCGGATCGTATAGCCGGCATAGCGTTGGCTGTTCGCCGCGCACACGGTCGGCAGGACCTCGGGCAACGGCGCATCGCGATCCCATAGGTTCTTGAACTTGACCAGTTTCGCAATCAGCGTGTTGAGCTTGCTCTCGTCCTCCGCCGGTGTCATGAGAAAGAGTATGCTGTTGAGATCGCACTTTTCCGGCACGACGCGCTGTTCGCGCAGATAGTTGGCCACAACCGTCGCGGGCACGCCGAAGTTCAGGTAGTCGCCGGTCCTCCGATCAATCCCAGGCGTCACCAGCGCCAGCTTGTTGGGATCGACCATCGCATAGCCGTCCACATAGCCTGAGTAGCCGTGCCACGTGGCCTCCGGATGGAAATTCCAGCATTGCTGCTCGCGCTTAAGCACGTCCGTGGGAAGGCTCTCCCATGGAGCAGCGTCAACGTCCGGGGTTATGGCAGAGCCGCGGATCGTCACCTTGTCGGGTACGAACGGGTCGAAGAACCATTTCTCTTCGTCGCCCTCGCCGTTATCCTCGTAGAATCGGCAGAATTCGCGCAGCTTTTTGCGGCAGTCGATCCCGAGCGCGATGCAACGATCCCAAAGCATCTCGCCGGCCTTGCCTTCGTGCACCTTCGCGTTTACCTCCAGCGAGGCGAACAGCGGATAGAACGGCGACGTCGACACGTTCATCAGGAAGGATTCGTTGAACCGCTTGTGCTCGATGAACCGGCGCTGGCCGCTGATATGCTGGTCGCGCTTGTGGATTTGCGATGCCTGCGAGAAGCCCGCGCCCTGCTTGTGAACGGATTGCGTGGAGAAAAGACCCGCCATCTGCGGCCCAAGATCCTCCAGGCGCATGGGGCTATGGTCTTCGAAAAGGGGGTGGAAGGCATTGTAGCCGATCCACGCTTCGTCCCAGAGGATGTAGTCGCAGAGATGACCGATTTTCTCCATGACCTTGCGGACATTGTAGACGGTGCCATCGTAGGTTGCGAGTTGAATGCACGCGAGCCGGAAGGGGCGTTCCGCCCTGTGCCGGTCAGGATCCTTTACGAGAGGATTGGTGCGGATTTGCTCGCGGAGATAATCTTCGTCCCAAGCATTCCAGTCGACGGCGCCGATCATGCCGAAGGAATTGCGGGCGGTCGGCAGGAAGATGGGGATCGCGCCGGCCTGGACCAGTGCGCCCTGGTGTAGCGATTTGTGATTGTTGCGATCGAACAAAACCAGATCATCGTGCTTGAGAGCGGCGTTTGCCACGATCTTGTTGGAGGTGCTCGTGCCATTGAGGACGAAGTAGGTCTTGTCGGCGCCGAATACCCGTGCGGCGTAGCGCTGTGCTTCTACGGCCGGGCCCTCGTGAATGAGGAGATCCCCGAGATCAACATCGGCGTTGCATAAGTCGTTGCGAAAGATGTTCTCGCCGAAATGCTTGAAGAACAGCTGGCCGGTCGGGGACTTCTGGTAGAACTGACCGCCCTGATGTCCCGGGCAGTCGAAGGCTATGTTGGCCTCGCCGTCATAAGCCATCAACCCCCCGAAGAATGGGGGCAACAGCGTCTTTCCATACATCAGCAGGCTGGCAACCACCTGCTTGGCGTAGAAGGCCGGGGTCTGCTGACCGAGGTAGATATAGCCGTCAACCTCGCCCGTCTGGATGAGTACCGCCATGTCAGCGAGCTGGTGCGAGTCGGCCAGCGCCCACAGCGGCGTACGGAACCCAATCGCCCTCACCGCCCTCGCCAGGCTGCGCGCACCTTCGAGTCGATCGCCGTCGATGGATGCAATGTAGGCCCCGACGGAGGCATCCTCGGAAACGTCGCGGTTTGGACTGTCAGCGATCTCGATCTCGAAGCCATCGGCTGCGATCTGCTCGAGCAAATTCTTCGTCAGGGGATTGCTGTCGTCAACGATCGCGACGATCTTGAGTAATTTGTGGAATGGGATCGCGGCAGTCGGGGATCTGACGTCACGAGGGATCATTTGGCTACCCCTTTCGCAATGCAGTCAATCAGGTAGCGTCTTCCCTCCGTAGTAGGCTCGAAGCGCAGCCCGTGAATGTCGGTTTCAAAGCCTGGAAACTTCTTGTCGAAGTCCCGAGCGTAGAGCAGATAGTCGTAGATCGACTTGGTTGCCTCGGTGATACGTTCACCAGGCATGATCAAAGGTATGCCTGGCGGGTACGGCACCACCATTACGCCAAGCGTTCGTCCCATCAGCGCGTCGATCTCAACGCTTTCCACACGGCCGCGCACGAGGCTTTCATAGGCATCGCAGGGCCGCATCGCCATCTCGGGCAACGTCGTGTACATCTCGCGCTGCGCCTTGGGTAGATTGTCTTCGCGATAGATCTTGTGAACCTGATCGCACAGGTCCTTGAGGCCCATTTTTCCATAAGCCCCCGGATGCGCGTCGACGAGCGCCGGTAGCACACCCTTCAGAGGCGCATTGGCATCGTATAGTTCCTTGAAATTGAGCAGCTCCGTCACCAGTGTGCTCCACTTGCCCTTGGTGATTCCCATCGAGAACAGCACCAGGAAAGAATAGAGTCCTGTCTTTTCGATCTCGATGCGTCGCGCCGACAAGAACTTGACGACCACGGCAGCGGGGATGCCATGTTCCTGCATGTCGCCATTCGCCGACAGGCCCGGGCTGAGGATGGTGACCTTGATCGGGTCCACCAGTACATGATTGTCAGCCAGACCCTCGAAGCCGTGCCAAGGATCACCTGGTTTCAGGACCCACTCGAACCTTGTCCCGGCAGGCAGCTCAGCGATGGCATCAGGCTGCCAGACGTCGAACCACCATGAACCGTGGACCTGCTTTCTGACGGCCGCCATTGCGCGGCGGAAGCTGAGCGCCTCCTCAATGGTTTCCTGAACGAGAGCCCGGCCTGCAGGTTGTTCCATCATCGCCGCGGCGACATCGCAGGAAGCAATGATGCCGTATTGCGGCGAGGTCGAGGTGTGCATCATGAACGCGTCGTTGAAGCGGGCCATGTCCAGCCGCTTCTTCTCGGCATGCTGTACGTGGATCATGGACGCCTGCGACCAGGCAGCCAGCAGCTTGTGTGTCGAGTGGGTTGCGAAGGTGATCGCGTTGGCCGAACGCGCAGGACTGGCCGACGAGATGCCGTGATAGCCATCGTAGAATTCGTGGAAATTGGCGTAAGCGTACCAAGCCTCGTCGAAATGAAGTATCTCGACAGAATTGCCGATGGTCTGCTTTACCGCATCGATATTGTAGCAAAGACCGTCATAGGTTGAGTTGGTCATCACCATCAGGCGGACCTTGCCGTCGGTCTCCTTGGCAAACTCACTCGCCGCGATCTTCTTCTTGATCGACTGTGGCGTGAACTGGTCCCTGGATATCGGACCAATGATGCCCAAGCCGTTACGGGACGGCACAAGATAGATCGGCGTTGCACCCGTCATGATCAATGAGTGCAGTATCGACTTGTGACAGTTACGGTCGCACAAAACCAGATCGCCACGGCTAACGGTTCCGTGCCAGACGATTTTGTTGGCCGTGGATGTACCGCCCACGACGAACAATGTCTCGTCCGCTCCGAAGATTCGCGCAGCGTTACGCTCGCCTTCCGCGATGGGACCGGTGTGGTCCAGGAGCGATCCAAGCTTGCCGACCGATACGGAGATATCGGACCGCAAGGTGTTTTCGCCGAAGAACTCGTAGAAGAGCAGACCGACCGGACTCTTGCGGAAAGCCACACCACCGCCGTGACCGGGCGTGTGCCAGGAGTAGCTGGCCTGCAAAGTGTATTCCATGAGCGCCTTGAACATCGGCGGTGGAAGGCGCTCGAGGTAGAGCTGCGCCGCGCGCACGATGACCCGCGCAATGAACTCAGGCGAGTCCTCGAACAGCCGCATGAAGGCATTGGCGTGCTTCAGGACCCTGGTCGGAACCATCTCGGCGGTGAGTTCGTCGCCGAAGAGGAAGATTGGCAGTCGATCGTTGCGACTGCGCTTGGACGCCAACACCTCCTCGAGGACCTGCCACCGCGTCTCGGCGTTCTCCGAGCCGTCTACGGAGATCAACCAGCACGATTCGTTATTGAAGATTTTGACGAGCCGCCGGGCATCCTCGTACGATACGCCAGCGACCACGCGGAATCCCTCTTTCTCGATCGCGGCAGCCAGTTGCTGCATCCCGCGACCGGCAGCGCTCTTGCCCTCGTAGTCTTCGTCGATGATCGCAATTGGGAATGCTTGAACTTCACGCATGGCTTAACCCACCCTGGGGGCCCAAGATTTCGGTGAGATTCGAGCTAATTTTCGAGCTTATGCAGAAATAGAGTGATGTGAAGGGTACATGCATCCTGAATCTGACCCTCATCGGCACAATCGTTGTGGACTACACGCCGACAGCAGCAACCGTGCGTATCTGCAAGCCTGATAGAGGTCTAGCAGGCGGTTGGCTATAAACTATGTTAACGACGTTGGCGTCTTGGTGCTATAGATTTGAGTTAACCAGAGAACGTAGTGGCGGCGGCGTTCGCTGCGCTGACGATCTCAACGCTATGTGGCGAATGGCAGCTTTGGTCGCGGGTCGCCCAGTATCTACGCCCTCATGCTGCTAAGATTGGCACGAATTGGTGGACCTGACAAGGAACGAGGCGAAAGTTACGGCAATCGAGGAAACAGGCTATGGCACGGTGTTGATGCCGCAGGTTGGAGCGTCGGGTTCGCCCGCTGCGATCTGTCCGACAGAACAGCACGTGTGCAGCCGACCAGCCGCGGTCCCTCAACCGCCTAACGCGATGGTCAGCGCAACCAACAGGCAACCGAGCAAAACCATGGAACCGGCCGTCCACCACGGCCGGTACTACCAGGTGTCCGAACGCGTAACCAGCGATCAGCATTATCGCAATGGCGATTGAGTTTGAGATCCGAAGCGCAGTTCGGGCATCCTGCACAAGCAGGAACGGAACAATGATGGGCATCGTAGAGCCGAACACCAGAACAAAAACAGCCGCGGCGCCTAGCCAGTCCTCTCTCTTGAGTCCTGCCCGCGTTTTCGCCGTCGTGACCTTCGACAGCGTGGAATGCACCCTCTGTCGAGATCGGCAGGCGTCAATACCGACGCCACCAGCAAAGGCAGCCTGTCAGCTATTGCCGCCCGTGCCTCTTCGGGTGTGCAGCCTGGTGCACCTTGGCAATGGTGCGCTGGTCTGCTGCCCGATCGGCAAGACACCCCATGAGATACATGATTGCATCGATGAGGGCCCAAGCCAGATTGCAGCCGATCGCGCCGACCAGCATTGCACGCACTTCCAGTCGGCCCACCCCTGCAACGCTCATCGAGCCGGTAAAGGTAAGCGCCATTATAAGGCCGAAAAGCACTTCGGAAATCCGCTCGATAGGTTCGAGCACTCGCATCGATGCACCCAGATGCCCAGCGCCCATTGAACAAGTCGTGGCCCGCGATGTGCGTCATCACTGTGCCATGGGACGGATTTTACGATGCCGGCTGCGTCATTATCCATCTGGAACGCAAGGCGACACCATGAGGATAGCATTGTGATCTTCTCCTCGCCAGCGTGACCTCCTCGTCATCAGACACTCTTCTTGGAACGCGTCTCCCGCAAGGTCGACCTCGGTCGCGCGATGCGGGTCTGCGTAAATTGCGCTAGCGGATTGAGAACGGATACCTCATGACGGTATCGCTATTCGGCCCAGCCGACGTCCGCAGTAAAGGCTATTGTTAACCAGCGATTGTGTCCTTCATCGCCAATTGCTGTACCTATCTGGTCGCGGATGCGATCCCATTCCTCGATGCTCTTTGGAGGTAGGTTCGCCGGCACGATAAAGTAGAGTTCTATTTGCGTGGCCCGTCCAACTTTTGCGGCGTAAGCTCTATGGGACAGAAATCCTTCCCGCTGTACTGTCTCGGTGGCAATTCGGTCAACGTGAGCTTTGAGATCGACAGGTGTTATGAGCAAGATCTCGGACAGAGCTTGGCGCACCGCGCCGATGGGCAACGGGATAATCACTACGCAAACCAACGCCAGAACGACAGGATCGACGTATGGCGAAATCCAGGCAAGTGGTGTTCCGCCTACCGCCTGACCGATTAGGAAAGCGATCAAGAGGGCCGACGTTATGCCGGCGGACATTATCCATGCCTTGACATCCAATGCGATAAAATCCGACTGCAGACTCCTATTTACCCGCGTGCCTATTAACGCCATTGCCAGACAGACCGCGAGGGTGACAACGGCATAGACAATCGCGATGCCAAAGCGCAGTTCGTTGCCCCCGTGTAAAATGGTGATTACCCCGTTGATAAGGGCGTAGCTTGCAACGGCAATAAGGAGGGTGCCATTGAGGCCAAGCACGATAGGCTCCAGATGCCAGAATCCCATCGTGAAGCGATTGCGCAGCCTGCCCGACAATGCATCGGTCTTCGCCGATCTTACAATGAGGCTGGATACCCAAAGAGCCAGGATTGTCATCCCCGCATCGCCAAGAGAATAGGCGCCGTCAAAAGCGATCGAGAACGAGCCCGACAACAGGCCGAAGACAATTCCAAAGGCCGCGACGGCAACCGTTGCAAAAATCGAGGTGCGGAGGAAGCCTTGTTCGCTGAACATCTCTCTCAATCAGCTTACGAGCGGAGAGCCGAACCAGTCTTGTGCTGCGTTAGTTGTCGCTCACGCAATTGCTGAATACAGAACCCAATTAGGGGATTATAGCACGGTCTGGGCAAACCGGTCGGCTTCTTCGATCGAAATCTTCCGACCTTTCGCCGCAGCTTCTGCGGTGTTGGTCGGATTGCCGAGTTTTATGCCAGTGATCTTGCGCGAGGCGAGGGCGGCTTTAGTCCGTTCCGAGATCAGCCGCCGCTCTTTCTCGGCGAGCGCGGCATAGAGGTGCAACATGAACGGATCGGCATCGGCACCGAGTTCGGCGACGATGAAAGGAACGCGCTGGACTATCAGGCCGGCAATGAAGGCGACTTCGCGTAAGAGTCGGTCAAGCTTAGCCACAACGACCGGGCATTTGAACTGTCGGGCAAGGGCGAGGGCAGCTGTCAGTTGCGGACGTCGATCAAGAGCATCCGCGCCCTTTCCTGTTTCGATCTCGGTGAACTCCTGGAGGATGATCATTCCCTCCGCCTCGGCGAAGCGGGCGACCGCGGCACGTTGGGCCTCGATGCCCAAGCCTGAACGTCCTTGCCTCTGAGTGGAGACACGATAGTAGGCGACTGGGCGCGGCATGTTGCTAATCCCTGGGGTGTGCTCACAGGAGAATGAGAAGCAACTTTTAAGTGGTTGTTTATGAAATCTTCCGGTCACCGGCGAGCGTAGCATGGCGCACCAGCCGGTTTCCTCCATCAGACGCACTCCCGACTAGGCGACCGGGATGAGAAGCCATCACAAGCGTTCTACGACGTAAATTGACCCCAAGTGGACCTTCTTATCGCGAGGCGGCAGTGACCGCTCAAGGGGGAAAGCGGACCGATGTATGCCTCATGCGTTGACATCAGGCGACCGGCGGCCAGTTTAGTGTGGGTGCCAAAGCTGTTGTGCTCTATCGGAAGATGCTAGGTTACCTCTTACCTCTCGGCTACCGCCCCATCCTGTCGCTTCTTCGCGGCACGGGCTTCCTGCTTGCAGCAACAGGGTTGCATGGCTTGCTCTTGCCGCTGCGCGGGCAGGCGGAGGGGTTCTCGACTGCGTCCCTTGGGTTACTCGGAACCGCCTGGGCGGGCGGTTTCGTCGCCGGCTGCATCTTGGCACCTCGGCTTGTCCGCCAGATCGGGCACGTCCGCGCATTCGGCACCTTTGCGGCTTCTGGCGCAATCATCGCGCTGCTCACCGGCCTGATCGTTGACCAGTACGTATGGATTGTTCTGCGCGCCTTCACTGGCTTCGTGATGGCCGGCGCTTACATGATCGTCGAGAGCTGGTTAAACGAGAAGGCGACCAATGAGAGCCGGGGCACCGTCTTCGGCCTTTACATGATTGTGTCATATGCCTCGCTCGTGGCCGGCCAGATGATCGTCGTCTTGGGAGACGTGAGGAACGCGTCGCTGTTCATGGTCGCCGGGATCTTCTTCTGCCTCGCCTTAATCCCGACGGCAGTGTCATCGGCAGCGACGCCAAAACCACTAGAGGATGTCGCCCTCGATCTGAAAGGTTTGTATGCCACTTCACCGCTCGCCCTGATCGGCTGTTTCCTGACCGGCGTTGCCAACGGAGCCTGGGGAACGCTCGGAGCCGTCTATGGTGCCCGCATCGGTATCAGCAACACGGGTATTGCAGTGATGGCAAGCGCAGTTGTTCTCGCCGGTGCCGCTCTCCAGTTTCCGGTGGGCCGGCTGTCCGATATCACCGACCGCCGCCATGTGCTGGCCGGTGCGGCGGTCGGAGCGGCCGTCTTCGCGCTCCTCGTCTTCGTCCTCCAGCCGCGGTCGGCCGCATTGGTCATAGTTACCACCGCGGCCTACGGTGCCCTGGCCTACACCCTCTATTCGGTCGCAGTGGCACATGCCAACGACCGCGCCCGTCCAGAGGAGTTCGTCAAGGTGTCGAGCGGTCTGCTGCTGTTCTATGGCTTCGGCACGATGGTCGGGCCGGTGCTGGGGGCCGTGCTGATGGCCGAGATGCGGCCCGAGAGCTTGTTCCTCGCTACCGCTTTCGCGCACACTCTGCTCGCCGTATACGCGCTGGTCAGCATCAGGAGCCGCGCTCCGGTATCGCAGGCTGCCAAGGAGGCGTTCAGGACACTGCCGGTCGAGCAGGCTGGGACGCCTGAATCGCTGCGGCTGGATCCACGAACCGGCCCGGCCGCAGAGTGAAACCAGGCGGCAAGTCTGACAATCCCGTCGGGAATGCGTCGCTGTGTCGCTTGCCGCCGTCTGTAGATTGTGCGCTTTGCACAGCCGCTCCCTACAGTGGAGTGTCCTATCTCGGCCGATATTGTTGAAAAGTCCGGCGCCCCGAACGCTTCCAGGCGTTCGATAATCGTGGTCTGAGTCAACCCGTCCTTGTGGAGGCGATCCCTTGCTTCGTCCATCCAGAAGAGATCGCTGTGCGGCGGCCGCTTCGCGTTCAGATCCCTGACGGCGCCTCGAGCAAGACGAAGATTGCTGAGATCTGCAGGAAACACGCCATCAGCGCCAATGCGCTGTGAACCGGATTCCGCGCCAGGATCACGGTCCGTGCCGTGATCACGGACGCCGCAGCGAACAGAAGAAAGAACGCCTGATCCATCGACGCCAACCCTCCGCCGCGATCTGTCACTCGGCGCAAGGCGGCCGGGTTTGAGATAGCTGCGCACTTCAGATGCGTCTACAAATTGTGCCCTAGTATCGAATTTTTCTCAAGATTACATGGTTTGGCGCTACGCAATGCCCAAGTCTCACTGATACGGTGTGCGATCCGCAGCCTGCTTATCCGTTGTTCAGGCTGCCGAAGGAGGTCCGGCACGGCTTCAGAAACCCAGAAAAAAGACGTCGCCTTTGGCGAGCTTACCCCGCCCAGATGTAGTGAATAATCTCTTCGGCCTCGCGCTCGACCTCCTCGATGCGCTTCTTCACCACGTCGCCGATCGAGACAATGCCGTCGAGTTGGCCGTTCTTCACCACGGGCAGGTGGCGGAAGCGGCCTGTGGTCATGATCTCCATGACCTGGTTGATCGTGTGGTTCTCGGTGCAGAGGTTGACCTTGGCGGTCATTGCGTGACGGACACTCTGCTCCAGGGCCGCAGCCCCATGCTTGTTCATGGCGCAGACGATGTCGCGCTCGGACACGATGCCGACCACCTTGCGATCACCATTGGTAACGACCAGTGCGCCGATCCTGTGTTCGGCGAGCCTGTTGATCGCCACGGCGAGCGTCTCGTTCGGGCCAATCGTCTCGACGGCTCGACCCTTGTCCTCAAGAATCGCTTTGACGTTCATGGCTTCCTCCAAGCGCTGCTACGCTCCGGCCTCCGCCCCGTCTCCCTCTCGGTGCATTTTCTGCCCCATCGTGCGCCGCGCGCCTTGATATTTCAAGTCCGACTTGAAATCTCAGGCCACAGTGCTTTCTGGCGGTAGGCCTTCATGATTGGCTTACACAATCGCCGCCTGCTACAGGGGTCGCCCTTGCCGGCGCCGATGCTCATCGATCAGCCGAGAGCGCCGCCACGGATTCCCAAGGGAAGCCGATTCCGTCGGACTCATGGGCGGCATGCCTGGTTCCTCTAGATGCATGCCGCTTTCGTCTATTTTCGCAAGCGCCCCTGAAACCTCAGGCGGCGTGCAGGTGCCGTTCAGCGTCCGGTGCAGCGATTTTGGCAAGCGGCGCGAGGCTCGAACTTTCGCCCTTCAGAGCGATATCACTCAGCGAGATGAGTCATTCGCTTCTGCCAGTTGAGCACTGGAAGGTGACGCACCCGGCGCGCCTGCGTTTGTTCAAGCGCCTGCTCCAGGGCCTGGTACTCGAAACAGAAGAATATGCCGGGCGACATCACAGCGTCGGACGCGAATCCTTCGTGGTAAAACATCCGGGTCGATCGAGTGAACGGTGGAATCACTATGGCGGGCGTTACTGTGACAAGACGATCAGGATCGTCATTGATCATGTGCGGCAGATGAACTCCCGGACCGTCGAAGATCCTACGCTAATCTACTCCAAAACAGCCGCTTCGCCGAATTTATTAGGTCTTTCCCCTACTCCCACTCAATCATCAATTAGACTATCATCTCATTGATTTTACTGATGAAATCATATAATCTGATTTCGCATACCGTCAATAATACCGTCAGATTCCTACGCTGTTGAAAAGACTGAAACAATGTGGTCGACGCCGCGGTATGCACACTTTTGACTGCATTATTTACGGGCTGTCATTCGGCGAGGCAAAGCTGGAGTTCTCCGACCATAAGGCAAGGACGGGCTTTGCTCATGCTCGACAGCTCACGCGCATGCTGGACCACACTGCTCGACGCGTCGATCTAAATTCATAATGGCTTACGAGTTTCCCTGCCGCCGGCTCTGTCGGCCATGCGACGGGTGGTAGAGAGCCGACGGGCGGTAGAAAGCATAGCCAGTTGTCCTGCGACGGCGTTGTTGGGGGTAAGACATGCGCCCTTCCCTGCCCCACAATGCTGCGGCGAATTCGCGCCTCCTCACCTTTTGCCGAACCTGCTGAACGCCGGAGATATCGGCAATCGCCGCTCGCTGCCGACAGGTTTGCACGGGTGCGGCTGCCTGGTGAGTGCCGGCGCGTCAGTGCCTGAACCGCTTGTGTAACGTAGGGCCAGCCGCTCCGGCAATAAAGCTAGAGTGCGACCAGCTCGGCGAGCTTGGCCGCCACGTCTGCCATCGGCTCTTCTGCGGTGCTCAGGCCGCTTCGCGAGCCCAGCAGGGGGCTGACGTTGCGGAGAGCTTCGTACGTCGTGTTGTGGACGATAGGAACGAGCTGTTCACGCGCTAGAAGTGCCGAAAGCTCCTTGTCGGCGATGCCCTCTGCTGGGAGGCGGCGCAGCAGCGCGGGAGTAACCAGCACGATCCCGACTCGCGACTTCACCAGTCCCTTGTCGATTTCGCGAAGCAACGGCGTGCCGAGGGCAACGTCCTTTTCGCTGAACCAGACCGAGACACCGAGTGATTCGAGCAGATCGTGCAGCTCCTTGGCAGCCCCCTGCCGGTCGTCCCACGCGTGACATAGGAAGACATCACGAAGGTCAGGTAGTTCCGCTCGGCTCTCGACAGTGTGGCGGATAGGCGTGAGTGCCCGCACTTCTGTAGGCGTGTACAACACGGACGAGCCAGCTTTCGACCAACTTGCTTTTATGCGGCCGGACCCGCCGCCGCTGCTCCGGCCGCCCCCGCTGCCCCCCGACGAGGAATAGTAGGACAGGGCCGGGGACGAGTACGACCCGCTGCTATATCCACCGTAGCGCCCGTAGCGGTGACGGCACGCAGGGCAGTTCGCCGCAGCGCTCGCTGAGCGGTGGCCCTCTCTTGGCGCTGTGCATCTAGCCATGTGAACGTCCCCCAATGTCTTTCTCTAACAAGCTCCCGCTTGGGAGCTCAAATTCGTCAAGTGCTATATCGCTTTAGTCGGCGTTATTGATAGTCTACTGTTGCAAAACTCACGATTCTTGCATCGGGCGAAAAAGTACACCAACTAGTACTCTGACAAGATGCAAAATCTGATGGAGGTGGATTTCACTGAAGACGGGGGAGTTCGCGCCGATCAACGGACGTCCGCTTTGGAGCAACGGAATTGTCGCCCGGAACGGCCGAACTGGGAGCGCGTCGCGCCTCAATGAGAAGTTTATCGAACTTGCATTGAAGAAGTGCGTGTCGTTCCAGGGCATCGTGGATAGATAGGTAGTCGAGTACGTCTGATCCTGAGTCGGGCGACCGGCATTGACCGGGAATTCGTTGCCGAGCGTACCGTACCCACGCAGGATCTTGTTGAGTGTCTCCTCGCGGTCGATGGCAAGCTTTAGCGCCATCCTCAGATCGTTGTTGTCAAATGGCGCGGTGTCGCAGAATGACCTCAGGTGGGTAAGCGCCTGATCATATCCACGACCTTGATATAACCGTCGAGGACGTCGCCGGATCGAGACTGTCGGCTGCCCCAGCACCACTAAGGCCGCCCCCGATGACACCGCCGCGGACCGGCCCCTCAGCCCCTGATTTCTGAGTGACCTGCGCCATGTGGCCCAGCGGGGTCAGTACAGGTTTCTCGTAAACGCGCTTAACTGGAGCAGTACGCATAGATGCGCGCGCGCCGCTGGCGAGGATCGAATTTGCGAACGTGGCTGAAACGCCGAGCGCCGTCGCATGTCCGAGAAATTCACGTCGGCTCAGCCGACCCGCAGCTAAACGGCGGCTGAGATAGTCGAGTTCCTGCGACATTGAGATGCTCCTCACTCGGATGGGTGTTCGCTGTGGCCTTTATCGAAGCCCTATTTCGACAATATCAACTCATTGGAGCGCTTTACGGTCAAGATCCTGCTATTAACGCAGGAAATTGGCGTTCTTTCCTTTCCTCGTGCACAGTTCGTTTCATCGAAAACGGTGCTGGGACCACCGGAGTCGGTACGCGCGAGATAGGGCGTCAGTTGTCTCGCCCCGCGGCTGGTGCTTCCCGCGATCATGCAGCCGACATGGTCGAGGACAAGGAGCTTCGCCTTGTCAACTACTGCTGCCGGCAGTTCGTCGTATGTGAGGCTGGCGACCGTATTGGCAACGTCTAGTGTCAGCGACATAGTTTCAAACCGCAATGAGGAACCTGCGCTATTACCGGGGCCGCAGACACTGCTAGCGAGACTGCCGCGAGTCCACAAAGGCAAATTATGAGGTTGGCTTTCACTTCTTTCCTCTTCTTTGGATTTCCCCACTCTAAGCGATGTCATTTTTTCGCGCATTTGCGGATAGTTATGATCGTGCGTATTTCGTTATTCGACTGCGATAAAGAGAGCGTGCTCTCGGGCGCGCGCCTGCGTCACTTCGATCGTGCAAGGGGCGGGCACCGGCGGTGAGGTAGCTCGCCCTACACTGCGCGTCCGAGGGTTGCTCGGGCGGTCCGAGCCGATCCTCATCACAGGAGGACGAGCCGTGGCAGATTATAGGGAAGCATTTGTCGGAATCGATGTCGCCAAGCTGAGGAATGCCATCGCGATTGCGGAAGCCGGCCGGGAGGGAGAGGTTCGGTTCTTCGGCGAGGTCGACGCATCGGATACGAGCATGCGCCGCGTTATCCAACGGATCGCCGCCAAGTTCGGTCGCATCCACCTCTGCTACGAGGCGGGCCCAACCGGCTATGGCCTTTACCGGCTGATCCGTTCCCTTGGCCATGAATGCACCGTGGTCGCGCCATCGCTGATTCCAAGGAAGCCTGGCGATCGGGTGAAGACGAACCGCCGGGATGCTCTTTCATTGGCAAGGCTGCTGCGCGCCGGCGAACTGACGGCGGTATGGGTTCCCGATGAAGATCACGAAGCCATGCGAGATCTCGTTCGCGCCCGGGCAGCCTGCGGGTCCATCGCCAGCAGGTGAGCGCTTTCATGCTCAAGCATGGTCGTGCCTATCCGCGCACGAAGAACTGGACCATGCGCTACCTGCGTTGGTTGCAGGAGCAGCGGTTCATTATCCTGCACATCAGATCGCGCTCCAGGAAATGGCCGAAGCGGTGCGCGTCTCGAAAGAGCGTGTGGAACGGCTTGAGCGCGTGATCGAAGAGTTCATCCCGAACTGGTCGCTGGCGCCGATCGTGGGAGCGCTCCAGACATTGCGTGGGGTCGATCTGATCGTCGCCGTGACGTTCGCCACCGAGGTCGGCGACGTAAGCCGTTTTGAGAGCCCTCGCCAGCTCATGGGCTATCTGGGCCTCGTTCCCGGCGAGCGGTCGACTGGAGAGACAATCAGGCGTGGCGGCATCACCAAGGCAGGGAATGGCCGCGTTCGCCACATGCTAGTCGAGAGCGCCTGGACCTATCGACATCCACCGCGGATCGGCAAGGCGAAGCTGTACCGGTTGGAGCAGGCACCGCCGAAAGTCCGTGACATCGCATGGAAGGCTCAGGGCCCGCCTGACGACCCGGTATCGAAAGCTGGTTGCGCGAGGCAAGCGAACGACGGTGGTCTGCACGGCGATCGCCCGCGAACTAGTCGGCTTCATGTGGGCCGTCGCCAGGGAGGCACGCTCCACCTGATCGCTCGCCGCGGCAGTGTACACCTCGCGCATGGGCGGAGGCGGGACCACGGCCAGGGGAATGCCCGTCCGCGCCCTTGCGGAAGTCCACTGGCTTCGTCGCCACCATGACCTTGACCCCCGTCGGCCCGATCACGTCGTTGCCTTAAGCGCGCGGATTATAGCAGCCACCGTCTTGGTGTCGGCGCCGCGGCCAACGCGTATGGCGACACCGCCGATCTCAAGCTCGATCACTCCGGCGTCGCGGACCGCCTTCTGCTTCCGTGGTCGTCCTGGGCGCTGCGCCACCGGTTCCGGCAAAGACGCTGCAACCACCGCACGAACGAACAGGGATTCTGATGCCGTCGCCTCTGCCGATGGCTGACGCGCGGCACGGCGCCAGGCAAACAATTGCTGCGGGGAAAGCGCATATCGGCGAGCTACAGCACAAACCGTCACGCCAGCCTCGTAGCTCTCCGCAACGATCCGCGCCTTCTCCTCTGGAGGCCACTCGCGTCGCCGGCCGGAGCCCGTGAACACCTCGAACCGGCGCACCGGCTCCAAATCGTTCGACTTAAGCGTTAGCTCTGAAATCGTCATATGTCGAAGCCCTCAAAGGCTCCGAACATCGTCCTTCATGCCGATCTCCGAAAGGTGCCGTCGGAACACCGCTTACGTTTCATCTTGGTTTATGGTCAAATCGGCGTGGGGCCCACGAGGGTGGGTAAAACCGGCGTAAGGCCCCTGAGGGTGCGAGCCGCAGATTATCGCGGCGAACCTGTCAGTTCCCTCCGGAGATGCCGCAGAGCAATGGAAGGGCCGAACGAAGCTCTTAACACTTGGCCAACGTCTCAGTGCTCGATTGGTCTTGTGAACTCCGAGGCCACAACCGTAACGCAAACTGTGACGCCGATGGAAAATCTCGGTCTTCCGATCGCAATGACGTCAAGGCCCGCGTGACCACCTACAACATCGCAGCACACGGCAGTACCCGGCATGATCGTCACGGCTTTCCGGTGCCGTTGCGGCTCAACGCGCTGCGTTCACGGCGGAATTCGTGCAGGGAGAGTTTCTCGCGGAAGGCGCACTGGACGGGTTCAACGAGGAGGCGCGCCATCTTGTCTATCTAATCGCCGATATGGGACTCAGGCTCTCTGAAGCGGCAAACCTCACCACTGAAACAATCCACCTCGATCATGAAATCCCAAACATCGTCCTCAAAACGAGCATTCCGCTCGACCCGCTGATCGGAACCTACCGAACAAGCAAATTGCGAGCGCGCTTTAGATTGCCAGGCGCTTCGGCAGGCATTTGCAGACCATCGATTGCGATAAGCGCTCCTTTTGGCGATGCCACTTAGGTTATGATGAATTGCAAAAAGCTCAAGACTGTTTGGCTGACCATCGATTCCGGCCGACTGCTCGGCCATTAATTTCACATAATTTCACATTCCAAACAGAGACGAAAGTTGGCCCAGCGCTTACGGCCGAAATGCTCGCCTAGGCAGTTGGATGCACCGTAACGGACGCGAGGCTTCCGCGCCGATTCCAAATCCTTTGCTCTTCGGCCGTCCCCTCGTCCGTCTTGACTAGTACGAGCCCACAGCCTATTTCAGCGCCACGTTAGCACTCTCCACTGGCGAGTGCTAACCACGCTCCGGCAACGGAGAACCTTTCAACCTCCGCACCAGGGATATCCAAAATGGCAAAGTCGAATTTCCGGCCGCTGCATGACCGCGTGGTCGTTCGTCGGGTCGAATCCGAATCCAAGACCTCCGGCGGCATCATCATCCCCGATACGGCTAAGGAAAAGCCGCAGGAAGGCGACATCATCGCCGTTGGTTCCGGCGCCCGTGACGAAGCCGGCAAGCTCGTCCCGCTGGACGTCAAGGCCGGCGATCGCATCCTGTTCGGCAAGTGGTCGGGCACCGA
>NZ_JBVVPX010000012.1:0-156251 GCF_055811375.1 Mesorhizobium sp. WSM4848 | reverse complement strand
AACCGGATGGCCATCTGGTTCGAGGCTCAGTCGCTTACATCGCACAAAAAACCTTCCGTGCAGATACAAGGGGTGTTGGAAGGATCGCCGTCCGTGCCAAGCTGGAACACCCCTCATCCGACCGAGCTCCGCTCGGCCACCTTCTCCCACAAGGCGAGAAGGAAGAACCGCGCCAGGTTAAATGAGGAAAACGGCAGCATATGAAGACACGGCATTTCGACCGCATCGGCAATGGCGGCATTGCGTTCACGGAACTTGGCTTCGGCACGGCGCCGCTTGGCAATCTCTATCGCGCCGTCTCCGATGAGGATGCCAACGCCACTCTGGAGGCCGCGTGGCGGGTCGGCTGCCGCTACTATGACACCGCGCCGCTCTACGGGCTTGGCCTGTCGGAAACGCGGCTCAATCCGTTCCTGCGCTCGAAAAAGCGCGACGACTATGTGCTGTCGAGCAAGGTCGGCCGCATCATGCGCCCCTGCCCGCCGGACCAGCGCACCGGCATCGGCAAGTTCTTCGACACGCCGTCGCGCCGCGAGGTTTTTGACTACAGCTATGACGGCGTCATGCGCTCCTTCGAAGCCTCGCTGGAACGCCTCGGCGTCGACCGCATCGACATTCTTTTCGTGCATGACGTCGACGTCTTCACCCATGGCAGCAAGGAGGCCTCGGACCAGCGCATCGAGGAGTTCATGCGCTCGGGCTATTACGGGCTGCTGTCCCTGCGTGACCAGGGCGTCATCAAGGCGTTCGGCGGCGGCATCAACGAATGGCAGGTTGCCCAGACGCTTGCCGAGCGCGGCGACTTCGACCTGTTCCTGCTTGCCGGGCGCTATACGCTGCTGGAACAGGAGGCGCTGCAATCCTTCCTGCCGCTATGCCAGAAGCGCGGCATCGGCATCGTTCTCGGCGGGCCGTACAATTCCGGCATCCTGGCAACCGGTCCGAAGCCCGGCGCCTATTACAATTATACCGAGGCGCCGCAGGACATCATCGACCGCGTCACGCGTATCGAGGCTGTCTGCAAACGCCACGGTGCGCGGCTGATCGAGGCGGCGCTGCAATTTCCGCTGCTGCACCCTTCGGTCGTGTCGGTGATCCCCGGCGGCCAGCGGCCGAGCGAGGTCGAAAGCAACCGGTCGCTGCTCGACGCGAAGCTGCCATCGGCACTGTGGGCCGATCTCAAAAAGGAAGGGCTGATGCGCGCCGATGCACCGACGGCATAGACCGCTGGCCGAGTAGGCGCAAAAGAAAAGCCGGGCATGCCCGGCTTTTCTGGTCGCTGAGAAGGGTGAGAAGGCCGCTTAGTTGACTGCGTCCTTGAGGCCCTTGCCGGCCGAAAACTTCGGCACGGTGCGCGCCGGAATCTGCACTTCCGCGCCGGTCTGCGGATTGCGGCCGGTCGAGGCAGCGCGTTTTGACACCGTGAAATTTCCGAAGCCGACAAGCCGGACATCGCCGCCCTTCTTCAGTTCGCCGGTGATGACGGAGAACACCGCATCGACAGCCGACTGCGCGTCACCCTTCGAAATACTCGCGGCATCGGCGACAGCGGACACCAGTTCGTTCTTGTTCATAAAAATTCCCTTCCATGAGAAACCGGAACGTACGACTCATCCGGCAGGAAACGGACTTTAGAAAGAAGCGCTTCCGCAACCAAGTCGAAAAGCGTCAAAAGAGTCGAAAAAACCCCGGAATTCCGGGGTTTTTCACATCAAAAAGCCGGGCGCCAGGCCCGGCTCTCCGTTGTGCATTGCAACTTTAGCACGTGCTAATGCGTGACCCCGAAAACCGGTTTCGGTTTTCGGAAAGGATCACGCATAGACTCAATAGCGTTAGAGCGTCCTTTGCGCGTCCAATTGGACGCGCGGCGCTCTAATGGGCAAGTGACTTGCCGGCGTCGTCTCCGGCATCCACCGCAGTCGGCGCATTGACCGGTTCGATCCACTCGATCGGCTCCGGCATACGCACCAGCGCGTGGCGCAAGACTTCGCCGACCCGCGCGACCGGAACGATCTCCATACCGCTCTTCACGTTGTCCGGAATCTCCGCCAAATCCTTGGCGTTGTCTTCCGGGATCAGCACCTTCTTGATGCCGCCGCGCAGCGCTGCAAGCAGCTTCTCCTTGAGCCCGCCGATCGGCAGCACCCTGCCGCGCAGCGTGATCTCGCCGGTCATCGCCACGTCGGCCCTGACCGGGATGCCGGTCAGCACCGAGACGATCGCCGTCGCCATCGCCACACCCGCCGACGGTCCGTCCTTGGGCGTTGCGCCCTCGGGCACGTGGACGTGGATGTCGCGCTTGTCGAACAGCGGCGGCTCGACGCCGAAATCGAGGGCCCGCGAGCGGACGTAGGAGGCCGCCGCCGAGATCGATTCCTTCATCACGTCGCGCAGATTGCCGGTCACCGTCATGCGGCCCTTGCCGGGCATCATGACGCCTTCGATCGTCAGCAACTCGCCGCCGACTTCCGTCCAGGCGAGCCCGGTGACAACGCCGACCTGATCGTCGGCCTCGACCTGACCGAAGCGGAAGCGCGGAACACCAAGGTAATCGGCGAGATTGTCCGCCGTGATGTCGACCGTCTTCTTTTTCGTCTTCAGGATCTCGGTCACCGCCTTGCGGCCGAGCTTCATCAGTTCGCGCTCCAGGCTCCTGACGCCCGCTTCACGGGTGTAGGTCTGGATGATGCCGCGGATCGCGTCCTCGCCGACGGAGAACTCCTGCGGCTGCAGCGCGTGATCGCGGATCACCTTGGGCATCAGGTGGCGCTTGGCGATCTCGATCTTCTCGTCCTCGGTGTAGCCGGCGATACGGATGATCTCCATGCGGTCCATCAACGGTGCCGGGATGTTCAGCGTGTTCGCCGTCGTCACGAACATCACGCTCGACAGGTCGTATTCGACCTCGAGATAGTGGTCCATGAACGTCGAGTTCTGCTCGGGATCGAGCACCTCGAGCAACGCCGACGACGGATCGCCGCGGAAATCCTGGCCCATCTTGTCGATCTCGTCGAGCAGGAAGAGTGGGTTGGACTTCTTCGCCTTCTTCATCGACTGGATGACCTTGCCGGGCATCGAGCCGATATAGGTGCGCCGGTGACCGCGGATCTCGGCCTCGTCGCGCACGCCGCCAAGCGCCATGCGGATGAACTCGCGGCCGGTCGCCTTGGCGATCGACTTGCCGAGCGAGGTCTTGCCGACGCCGGGAGGTCCGACGAGGCACAGGATCGGCCCCTTCAGCTTCTTCTGGCGGCTCTGCACGGCGAGATATTCGACGATGCGGTCCTTGACCTTGTCGAGGCCGAAATGGTCGGTGTCGAGCACGTTCTGCGCGAAGGCCAGATCCTGCTTGACCTTGGAGTTCTTGCCCCACGGTATCGACAGGATCCAGTCGAGATAGTTGCGCACGACGGTCGATTCAGCCGACATCGGCGACATCGTCCGCAGCTTCTTCAGTTCGGCTTCCGCCTTTTCGCGGGCCTCCTTGGAGAGTTTGGTCTTCTTGATGCGCGCCTCGATCTCGGCGGCCTCGTCGCGGCCGTCCTCGCCCTCGCCGAGCTCCTTCTGGATCGCCTTCATCTGCTCGTTGAGGTAGTATTCGCGCTGCGTCTTCTCCATCTGGCGCTTGACGCGCGAACGGATGCGCTTCTCGACCTGCAGGACGGAGATTTCGGCTTCCATGAAGCCCATCGCCTTTTCCAGCCGCTCCTTGACCGAAAGCGTGGCCAGCATCTCCTGCTTCTCGGGGATCTTGATGGCAAGATGCGAGGCGACCGTATCGGCGAGCTTGGAATAGTCGTCGATCTGGCTGGCGGCACCCACCACTTCGGGCGAGATCTTCTTGTTCAGCTTGACGTAGTTCTCGAAGTCGGTGACGACGGAACGGGCCAGCGCCTCGACCTCGACCTCTTCCTCATCCGGTTCGACCAGTGCCGCGGCGCGGGCCTCGTGAAAATCGGGGCGGTCGGTGAACGAAACGATTTTCGCGCGCGAGGCGCCTTCGACCAGCACCTTGACGGTGCCGTCCGGCAGCTTCAGCAACTGCAGCACATTGGCGAGCGTGCCGATGTCGAAGATCGCATCGGACTCGGGATCGTCATCGGCGGCATTCATCTGGGTCGCAAGCAGGATCTGCTTTTCCTGACCCATCACCTCTTCCAGCGCCTTGATCGACTTTTCGCGCCCAACGAAGAGCGGAACGATCATGTGCGGGAACACCACGATGTCGCGCAGTGGGAGGACTGCGAAGACGCCGTCGCTGGGAGCCTTGGATATTTTGGCCATTGTCCAACCTTTCATGTCGCGACCGCCAATCGGCCAACCGCGAATCTCATATTAACGACCGGGGATGGTTCCGCCTACCACCGTTTGTGACGGGAGTTTTACAGCACAGAATTCGGCGCCACGGCCTTCCACCGTTAGTTGGAGGCACGCGAGGCAAAGATCAAGGGTCGACAAGAAACCGTTCATCCAATCCGTCACAATCCGTTCATCACAAGTCACAATCCGTTCATCACAAGTCGGGCCGTCCATCATAGCCTGCCCATCCGCAAACGACAAAACGGCGCCTTGCGGCGCCGTTGAAGAACTCCACCAAAGGGCTGACGTCAGGCGCTGACGTTGCCCTTCTTTTCCTTCTGCTCGGAATAGATGTAGAGCGGCCTGGCGTTGCCGGACACCACCTCTTCCGAAATAACCACTTCGCGCACGCCTTCCAGCGCCGGCAGCTCGAACATCGTGTCGAGCAGGATCGCCTCCATGATCGAGCGCAGGCCGCGCGCGCCGGTCTTGCGCTCGATGGCGCGCTTGGCGATCGCCGACAGCGCATTCTCGTGGAAGGTCAGGTCGACATTCTCCATCTCGAACAGCCGCTGGTACTGCTTGACCAGCGCGTTCTTCGGCTCGGTCAGGATCTGGATCAGCGCCGGCTCGTCGAGGTCCTCCAGCGTTGCTAGGACCGGCAGACGGCCGACGAACTCGGGAATGAGGCCGAACTTCAACAGATCCTCGGGCTCGACCAGACGGAAAACGTCGCCGGTGCGGCGATCCTCGGGCGACGCGACGGTGGCGCCGAAGCCAATCGAAGTCTTGCGGCCGCGATCCGAGATGATCTTGTCCAGCCCGGCGAAGGCGCCGCCGCAGATGAACAGAATGTTGGCGGTGTCGACCTGCAGGAATTCCTGCTGCGGATGCTTCCTGCCGCCCTGCGGCGGCACGGACGCGACCGTGCCTTCCATGATCTTCAACAGCGCCTGCTGCACACCCTCGCCCGACACATCACGGGTGATCGAGGGATTGTCCGATTTGCGCGAAATCTTGTCGATCTCGTCGATGTAGACGATGCCGCGCTGGGCACGCTCGACATTGTAGTCGGCCGACTGCAACAGCTTCAGGATGATGTTCTCGACATCCTCGCCGACATAGCCGGCCTCGGTCAGCGTCGTCGCATCGGCCATGGTGAACGGCACGTCGATGATGCGGGCCAGCGTCTGCGCCAGCAGTGTCTTGCCGCAACCGGTCGGGCCGATCAGCAAAATGTTGGACTTCGCCAGCTCGACGTCGTTGTTCTTGCCGGCATGCGCGAGGCGCTTGTAGTGGTTGTGGACGGCCACCGACAGCACGCGCTTGGCGTAGGGCTGGCCGATGACGTAGTCGTCGAGAACCTTGAGGATCTCCTGCGGGGTCGGCACGCCCTCGCGTGACTTCACCATCGAGGTCTTGTTCTCCTCGCGGATGATGTCCATGCAGAGCTCGACACATTCGTCGCAGATGAACACCGTCGGGCCGGCGATCAGCTTGCGCACTTCGTGCTGGCTTTTGCCGCAAAACGAGCAATAAAGCGTGTTCTTGGAATCACCGCCGCTGTTGCCGACCTTGCTCATTTTCATGTCCTTTCATAGCCGCCCGCCGATGGTCTGGTTGAAAGGGCGCATAACTCAATCTATCGCGGGAAATCGCCGCCGCCAGTAGTCCGGCTCCCGCAACGCATTCCATACGAAACACATATCAGAAAACGTCGCAATGATTCGCATCAACCCCGCACAAAGCTAAGCCGTCGAAAATCAAGATAGGCTTAACGTAGGCAATCGCTCCCGTCGAGGGAACAGCCAATTGTGGCCGAAATGCCGCAAGCGGCATCAAAAGCGTGTTTTCCCACCATCCAACTGCCACCGGGCTATGTGGCAAGACCCTCGATCGGCTCGCGCGACGAAATGACCTTGTCGATGAGGCCGAAATCCCTGGCCTCGTCGGAGGTCATGAAGTGGTCGCGGTCGAGCGTCCTTTCAATCTCGTCGTAGCTCTTGCCGGTGTGCTTGACATAGACCTCGTTGAGACGCCGCTTCAGCTTGATGATGTCCTGGGCGTGGCGCTCGATGTCAGAAGCCTGGCCCTGAAAACCACCGGAAGGCTGGTGGACCATGATGCGGGCGTTCGGCGTGGCGAAGCGCATGCCCTTCTCGCCGGCGGTGAGAAGCAGCGAGCCCATCGAGGCGGCCTGGCCGATGCACAGCGTCGCCACCGCCGGCTTGATGAACTGCATGGTGTCGTAGATCGCCATGCCCGAGGTGACGACGCCGCCGGGCGAATTGATGTAGAGGTTGATTTCCTTCTTCGGATTCTCCGCTTCGAGGAACAGGAGCTGCGCGCACACCAGCGTCGCCATGCCGTCTTCGACCGGACCGGTGATGAAAATGATGCGCTCTTTCAGGAGCCGCGAGAAAATGTCGTAGGCCCGCTCGCCGCGATTGGTCTGCTCGACCACCATCGGAACGAGGTTCATGTAGGTTTCGATGGGGTTCTTCATGGACTATCCCTTATTGAAGATGGGATTCCGGCGCCGGGAGATTAGCAAGTCGGGCAGAATCGGTTCTGGATCGTTATCCCTGTAAATAGGGTGTCGGCTCACCCTAGCGCAAGGCTGCCCCTCCTAGCCATCCGGTTAAGTCGAATCAAGCTTTCTGCACAGAATTCGCCCGAAGCTGCGCCGGCAGCCTTCTGCTGCTCTTAAGGTGGCGCGGCGGGGTAGCAATTTCTTAACCGCGTCGAAATATCTCGAAACTGCTTTCCCGCGATACGGCTTCCCCTACAATTCAACGTTGAGCTTGAACTGAAGGTTCAACAGGGGGAGTGCCATGATCAGGAAAACCGCTTCCTCGGCCATCGCCAGCCTCGCCGTTCTCGGCATGGTGTCCGAAATGGCTGCCGCCGGCGGGCGCCCCGTCGAATGCTACGAGCAGGTCAACAAGCCGGCCGTCTACGAAACAGTCTACGAAAACGTGCTCGTCAGCCCGGCCGGCCAGCAGGTGGAGTATGTTCCCGCGATCTACGGGACGCGCGAGCGCGTGGTGCAGATCGCACCGGCGCGTGTCAGCTACGAGATCGTACCTGCCATCACCCGCACCATCTACCGCTCGGTGAAGGTCGATGACGGCGGCTACTCCTGGGAATGGCGCGTCATCAACGGCCGCAAGGTGCTGTGCAAGATCAGGCACAAGGCGCGCTATCAACGGGTGGCCGAGACCGTGGTGGTGCAGCCGGAGCGCCAACGACGCGTCGTCGGTCCCGCCGAGTATGAGAGCGTCGCCGAAGAGGTTCTGGTGCAGCCGGAGCAGTGGCGGATCGTCAATTTTCCCGCCACCTACCAGACGATGGCGCGCCGGGTTCTGGTCCGCGAGGGCTCGTCGCGCTGGCGGCAGGTGCGCATTGCACGCCGCTGCCGGTTTTAGGCTTCCGCCCGCAGCCACGCCTTCAAGCCGCTGACGTCGCCATTGCCGACGGTCTCTGCGACACGCCTGCCGACCGCTGCGCCGAACTTGTAGCCGTGGCCGGAGCAGGCCGAGATGACAAGGCATTTGCCCTTCTCATGCGCCAGGAACTTTTCGTCGGCGGTGAAGGTGTAGGCGCAGGTGACGACCTCGGTGACCTTGTATTCTTCGACACGGGCGATCGGCGGCGAAAACAGGTCGCGGATCGCCTCGCCCTCGCCCGCCACCGGCTGCCGGTTCCAGTCGGCATCGCTGGTCGGCACCCTGTGCAGCCCTGAGCCGAATTTCATGCCGGCGCCGCCGGACGGCGGGATCACGTAGCCATCGATCGCGCCGCCGACATCGAGGATGACCGGGGCCGAATGCCATGCCGCTTTCAGATCCGCCGGCGGTTCGACATAGGCGAGCGCGGTGCGCCAGGTCTTCAGGTCGCCGCCCAGCTCCGGAAACAGTTTCAGCACCCAGGCGCCGGCGGCGACGACGATGCGGTCGGCCTGCATCGTCTCGCCGCTTTCAAGCACAAGGCGGCCAGCCTCAGCGTCGACCTCCGTCACCTTGCTGTTTTCGTAGACATTGGCGCCGTTTGCCCGCAGCCATTCGGCGAGGCGGGAGGCAATCTTGCGACAATGCAGCGCGCCACCCTCCGGCGAGAAATACGCGTAGCGGAACGAGCCGGGCTGCAGGAACCGCCAGCGTTCGGCCGCGGCGTCCGGCTCGAACAGTTCGATCGGGTAGTTCCCGGCTTCCATGCCCTCGCGGTATTCCTCGGCTTCGTCTCCCGGCTCGCGCGAAATGCAGATGAAGCCGCGCGGGTCGAGATGGTTCTCGCTGAGATCGGCCCACATCTCGTCCCAGGCCGCATAGGCTTCGGTGATCAGCCGGCCATAACCCGAGGCTGCGCCATAGGCGCGGCGGATGATGCGGTGATGGTCGCCCGAGGCGGCAAGCGGATTGGGGATCGGTCCCTGCTCGACGATCGAGACTCGGTGCCCGGCCTTGACCAGTGACCAGGCCGTCGACAGCCCTGCAATGCCTGCGCCAACCACGATCACATTCATCAAGTCAGTCTTTCCGCAGCCGCGCCGGCTGGCTCAACACTTTTTGTGCATGTCGTTGTCCCAAAACCGCTTCACACCCTCGGGTCAGGCCCGAGGGCATGCTTTTGGGCGACATGCATCGGCTCACCGGGCGCCAACATACGGCCTGGCGCCAAGCTGGCAAGCCTTGGAGCGCCGCGCGTCGGTGGACGCGCAAAGGACGCTTGAATCTGCGCATGATCCCCAGCGAAAACCGATTCCGGTTTTCGGGGTCATGCGCTAATGATCCACAATGACCGATTTGGTGCCACCAACTTACCTGGCCTTCGATCCGGCCACCCGCCATGTGCGACTGGACCCGCACGAGTCGGATTTCTTCCAGAACCCCTATGCGGCCTATGCCTTCATGCATGGCGCATCGAATATCTTCTTCTGGGAAGAGTTCGGCTTCTGGTGCTTTGGCGGCTTCGACGACGTCGGCCGGCTGCTGCGCGACCGCCGCTTCGGCCGCCACAACCCGGCCGGCATCCCTGACAGAAGCGGCCTCGGCCGGGACCGCACCCATCTCAGCGCCTTCGACGGCATCGAGGCCAATTCGATGCTGGAGCTGGAACCGCCAGTTCACACCAGGCTCAGAACGCTGGTCAACCGCGCCTTCGTCTCGCGTCAGGTCGAGCGGCTGAGGCCGCGCGTCGAGGCGCTGGCCAACGCGCTGATCGACCGTTTCGAGCCGGGCCCGGTCGACCTGCTGCCAGCCTTCGCATCGCCTTTGCCGATCACCATCATTGCCGAAATGCTCGGCGTGCCGGTCGAGATGGGGCCGCAACTCCTCGACTGGTCGCATCAGATGGTCGCCATGTACATGCACGGCCGCACCCGCGAAACGGAAGAGACGGCCAATCGCGCAGCACATGATTTTTCGGATTTTTTGCGCGGCTATGTCGCTGAACGACGGAAGAAACCCGGCGACGATCTGTTGTCGCTGCTGATCTCGGCGCAAGACGATGGCCAAAGACTCTCGGAGGACGAGCTGGTGTCCTCGGCCATCCTGCTGCTCAATGCCGGCCACGAGGCGACCGTCCACCAGACCGGCAATGCGGTGCGCGCGGTCCTCGCGCAAGGCGGCGACCCGCGCCGCTTCTTCACCTCGCAGCAAACGACCGCCGCCACGGTCGAGGAATGCCTGCGCTTCGACGCGCCGCTGCACATGTTCACGCGTTGTGCCTATGAAGAGATCGAGGTCGTTCCAGGCATTCTGGTGCGGCCGGGCGAGACGATCGGCCTGCTGCTCGGCATGGCCAACCACGACCCGGCGGCGTTTGCCGAGCCCCTCGCCTTCAGGCCGGATCGCGCCGACCAGAAGAACGTCTCGTTCGGCGCCGGCATCCACTTCTGCATCGGCGCGCCGCTCGCCCGGCTCGAATTGCAGGTGTCGCTGAAAACCTTGTTCGACCGGCTGCCGCGGCTGCATCTGGCCGAACAGTCGCGTTTTCGCGACACCTATCATTTCCACGGGCTGGAAAGGCTCGCCGTGCACACTGGAACAATGATCAAAGCTTGATCACATACTCCTTGCGTGTTGTTTCAAGCACTTCCCAGCTTCCCTTAAAGCCCGGCCTGAGCACGAAACTGTCGCCGGCCCTGACGGTGCGCGCCTCGCCGCCCTCCTCTGAAATCACCGAGACGCCCGAAAGAATGTGGCAGAACTCCCACTCGTCGTATTCGATGCGCCATTTGCCCGGCGTCGCCTCCCAGATGCCGGCATAGAGGCCGCCGTCGCATTCCTCGACATTCCAGGTGCGGAATTTTGGATCGCCCGAGATCAGCCGATCCGGCGCCGGCGCGCCAGGTTCCGGTTCGACGCTGTCGACACCGAGGGAGAGGAATTTTGGCTCGGTCACGGGGACTCCTTTCCAGCGGGGGTCAGACCTTGGCGAGAGCCTGTTCCAGATCGGCGACGATGTCGTTGACATCCTCGATGCCGACCGAGAGCCTGACCGTATCCGGCCCAGCGCCTGCGGCGACCTTCTGTTCGTCGGACAGTTGCCGGTGCGTGGTCGATGCAGGATGGATGACCAGCGACTTGGTGTCGCCGACATTGGCAAGGTGCGAGAACAGTTCGAGTGCCTCGACGAATTTGATGCCCGCCGCATAGCCGCCCTTCAGGCCGAAGGTGAACACCGCACCGGCGCCAAGCGGCGAGTACTTCTTCTGCAGCGCGTTGTTGTTGTCGCTGGGCAGGCCGGGATAGGACACCCAGGCGATCTTGGGGTGGTTGGACAGCCGCGCGGCGACGGTGACCGCATTGTCGCAATGGCGCTGCATCCTGAGCGGCAGGGTTTCCAGCCCGGTCAGGATCAGGAACGCGTTGAAGGGCGAGATCGCCGGGCCCATGTCGCGCAGGCCGAGCACGCGCGCGGCAATGGCGAAGGCGAAATTGCCAAAAGTTTCGTGCAGGACGAGGCCGCCATATTCGGGGCGCGGCTCCGACAGCATCGGATATTTGCCGGATTTCGACCAGTCGAAGGTACCGCCGTCGACAATGGCGCCGCCAATCGAATTACCATGACCGCCGATGAACTTGGTCAGCGAATGCACGACAATGTCGGCGCCATGCTCGATCGGCCGCACCAGATAGGGCGAGGCCAGCGTGTTGTCGACGATCAGCGGCAGACCGTGTTTGCGGGCGATGTCGCCGATCTTCTCGATGTCGACGAAGACGCCGCCCGGATTGGCCAGGCTCTCGATGAAGATCGCCTTGGTCTTTTCGTCGATCTGGCTTTCGAAGGTCGAGATGTCGTTGGTGTCGGCCCAGCGCACCTGCCAGCCGAAATTCTTGAAGGCGTGGCCGAATTGGTTGATCGAGCCGCCGTAAAGCCTTGTCGCGGCGACGAAATTGTCGCCGGGCTGCATCAGGTTGTGGAACACGAGCACCTGCGCTGCATGGCCCGACGCCACCGCCAGCCCCGCCGTGCCGCCTTCGAGTGCCGCGATACGCTCTTCCAGCACCGCCTGCGTCGGGTTCATGATCCGGGTGTAGATGTTGCCGAACGCCTTCAGCCCAAATAGCGAGGCGGCATGGTCGGCATCATCGAAGACAAAGGAGGTCGTCTGGTAGATCGGCGTGGCACGCGCGCCGGTCGCCGCATCGGGCTTGGCGCCGGCATGGACGGCGAGCGTATTGAAACCGGGCGTGCGGGTCATCGAAGATCTCCCCTGAGTGCTGAGTGGGTGAAGGGTGAAGGGTGAATGGTGAATGGTGAATGGTGAATGGTGAATGGTGAATGGTGAATGGTGAAGGCAAGGTCGGCCAGCCCCATCCTGATTGCAAGCGGCTCATATGTCGCTTTATCCGCCTTCCAGAAAAATCCTTCTATTCACCATTCACCACCTACTTCCGGCGGACGCCAAAACTCTGGAATCCCGGCCGCATCAGCGGCTTCTTGGACGACAGCACGCCTGAGTTGACGCCGGTCCAGCCGATCTCGCCCGACAGCTTGCCATATTCGATCTTGGGGCAGCGGTTCATCACCACCTTGATGCCGGCGGCCTCGGCGCGTGCGGCTGCCTCGTCATGGCGCACGCCAAGCTGCATCCAGATGACGTTCGGCAACGGATCGAGCCGCAAGACCTCGTCGACGACGCCCGGCACCGCCGCCGAGCCGCGAAACACGTCGACCATGTCGATCGGCTCGGGAATATCGGCGAGCCTGGCATAGGTCATCCGGCCAAGGATTTCCTTGCCGACCTGGCCGGGGTTGATCGGGAACACCGAAAACCCCTTGCCCAGCAGGTATTTCAGAACGAAGTAGCTCGGCCGCACATCGTTGGCGGACGCACCGACCATGGCGATGGTCTTCACCGAATTGAGGATGTCGGCGATATAGGCATTGTCGTAGGCGTCATGGTTCATGCCTCGTCCTCATACAGAGCTTCGGCGAGAAAACCATCCGGACCGTTGCAGAAACTGCGCATCATGCGGAAATGATCGGTATCGTCGAAAGCGGTGGGAAACGCGCTCAACCCGGCAGCGAGATGCTGCCGTCTTCCGCGATCGGAAAAGCCGGATTGTGCGCCACTTCCCAGACATGCCCTTCGGTGTCGGCGAAATAGCCATACCAGCCGCCCCAGAAGGCGCGGCCGGCCGGCTTGACGATGCGGCCGCCGGCCTTCTCGGCCATCGTCAGCACGTCATCGACCTCCGCTTCGGAGCGGGTGTTGTAGGCGAGGTAAATCGTCGACGGCGCCTTACCGAAAGTAATGCCTGCATCCGCTTCGGCGCTTTCGCGCGGGAACAGCCCGAGAATGACGCCGCCCATCTGGAAGAAGGCGACGCCCTCGGTGATGCCGGCATGGCGGGTGAGGCCCATCGCCTCGTAGAAGCGCGTGGCGCGCTCAAGATCGTCGACGGCAATGGTGATGATGGAGATGCGAGGCTCCATGTCTATTCTCCGTCCTATTCCTGCGTCCATTCCGGCTTGCGCTTGCCGATGAAGGCGCCGATGCCCTCTTCCGCATCGCGTGCCAGCATGTTGTCGACCATGACGCGGCCGGTATAGGCATAGGCGTCGGCCAACCCCATTTCGGCCTGCGCGTAAAAGGCTTCCTTGCCGGTCTTGACGACCAAAGACGATTTGGCGGCAATGGTTTGCGCGTATTTGGCGACAATCTGATTGAGATATTCACGCGGCACGACGCGGTTGACGAGGCCGAATTCCTTTGCCGTCGCCGCATCGATGGTCTCGCCGGTCAAAAGCATCTCCATCGCATGCTTGCGCGAAACGTTGCGCGACAGCGCCACCATCGGCGTCGAGCAGAACAGGCCGATATTGACGCCGGGGGTGCAGAAGGTCGCCTCGTGCGAGGCGATCGCCAGATCGCAGCTCGCGACCAGTTGCGCCCCGGCCGCCGTCGCCAGGCCATCGACCTCGGCGATCACCGGCCTGGGATGGCGCACGATCGCCTGCATCAGTGCCGCGCAAGCGGAAAACGTCTCCTCGAAGAACGCCTTGCCGCGATCGGCATCGCCGCGGCGCGCGGTCATTTCCTTGAGGTCGTGTCCGGCGCAGAACACTTTGCCGGCTGCCGCCAGGACGATGACACGGACGGATCTGTCTGATTTGGCGCGGTCGAGTTCCGCCGTCAGCGCCGCCATGACCGCCAGCGACAGGGCATTGGCCGGCGGATTGTCGAGCGTGAGGCGGAGCACGCCCTTGTCCAGCCTCGTGACAACAGGACCTTCGGCAACAGCCGGCTTGATGGCGACGATTTCAGCCATTTTCCAAACCTCTTCATTGGCCAGCGGCATCGGATTCGCGGGCCATGGAACAAAAGAACTAGCACGCCGCCGATTGAAGAACAGGCTTAAGGCGTGTTTTCTCAGGCCACGGCACATACAGGAAACCGCCAATGCCTGCCCAAAACAATCTCAAGCCGGTGCTGACTGCGGCGCAAGTCAATACGCTGATGGAGACCGTCTACCCGCAGCTCAACGACCAGTTCACCTTCTACGAGGCGACCGACGTGTTTGCGGGCGGCTGCACGGTGCGCCTGAATGCCGACGAGCGGCATTTGCGCCCCGGCGGAACCGTGTCGGGCCCGTCGCTGTTCACTCTGGCCGACATAGGCGGCTATGTCTGCGTGCTTTCACATGCCGGGCCGGATGCGCTTTCGGTGACCACCAACCTCACCATTAATTTCGTCCGCAAGGCCGAGGCCGGACCGATCGACGGTCATTGCCGCATCCTGAAACTGGGCAAGAGCCTGATGGTGTTCGAAATCGATATCGTCGCCGGACCGGACGGACATACGGTGGCGCACGCGACGGGAACCTATTCGATCCCGCCGAAGCGGTCGCCATCTTGACAATTGCATTTCCGGTTGATGTGTATATATGTGCGCATAGGTGACCTTTGCTGGAACGTGACAGCCGCAAGATCGTGAAGCGTCTCAAAGACGATGGTTTCGAACTGATTTCCGTACGCGGCTCGCATCACAAATTCCGAAGGGGCGAGATTGTGTTGATCGTTCCGCATCCCGAGAAGGATCTGCCAACCGGTACCGCTCGCGCGATCGCCAAGCAGGCAGGCTGGATAAGGACGAGCTGAAGCGTCCTGGAGATTGCAAATGAAGAACTATTTCGCGTTGGTCGACAAAGATCCCGATAGCGCGTTCGGCATCCGCTTTCCGGACATTCCCGGCTGCTTTTCGGCTGCGGACGCGGCGGAAGACATCGTGCCCAATGCCGTTGAAGCCCTGCAATTGTGGTCAGAGGATATGCCCGTTCCAGAGCCGTCCAACCACGAAGCGATTGTCGCGCTTGCGGACATACGCAACGCGCTCGCTAAAGGAGCCTATCTGGTCTCGGTGCCGCTCATCGATAATGACAGCGCAGTCGTCAGGGCAAATGTGACGTTCGAGCGCGGCGTTTTGCGGGCGATCGACATGGCAGCGCGCGAACGCGGCATAACCCGATCTGCGTTCCTCTCCAGCGCGGCCCGCAAGGAAATCGAGGCAAAGCACTAAGGCTGGCCGCAGGTAATGACAACATCGATGTGGTAAAATAATACCTTCCATTCAAGCCTTTGTTTTTGCATGTCTTTCTGCGCTACTCGTCTTTTAGTTCGCCTTGACGTGACGCCCCCCCTCGCCTATAAGCCTTCACGGAACAGCGGCCCGCAAAGGCCGCCGTTTTGTTATTGGCGGCGGGCGAGCGCTTGGCGTCGATCCAAGCAACAAGAAACGCCTTTCCTTGTCGTTTGACGACGGGGAAGGTCCGAACCGAAAGCAACAATCCATGGCAACCTTTTCGCAGAAGCCTGCGGATGTGGTGAAGAAGTGGGTGCTGATCGACGCCGAGGGTCTCGTCGTCGGCCGTCTCGCCACTGTCATCGCCAATCATCTTCGCGGCAAACACAAGCCCACCTTCACCCCGCATGTCGACGACGGCGACAACGTCATCGTCATCAATGCCGACAAGGTGGTGTTTACCGGCAAGAAATTCACCGACAAGGTCTATTACTGGCACACCGGCCACCCTGGCGGCATCAAGGAGCGCACCGCGCGCCAGCTGCTCGAGGGCCGTTTCCCCGAGCGTGTCGTCGAGAAGGCCGTCGAACGCATGATCCCGCGTGGTCCGCTCGGCCGTCGCCAGATGAAGAATCTCCGCGTCTATGCAGGCACGGAACATCCGCATGTCGGCCAGCAGCCCGTCACGCTCGACGTGGCCAAGCTGAACGCCAAGAACAAGAAGGTTTCGTAAAATGGCTGAGCTTTCCTCGCTCGCAGAACTCGGAACTGCCACCGGCAACACCAATACGCAGCCGGCTGCACCCGTCCATGTCCAGAAGCTCGACAAGTCGGGCCGCGCCTATGCCACCGGCAAGCGCAAAAACGCCATCGCTCGTGTCTGGGTGAAGCCCGGCTCCGGCAAGATCGTCGTCAACGACAAGGTGTTCGCCGAATATTTCGCGCGCCCGGTCCTGCAGATGATCCTCAACCAGCCGATCATCGCCGCCAACCGCGCCGGCCAGTACGACATCGTCGCCACCGTCATCGGCGGCGGCCTTTCCGGCCAGGCCGGTGCGGTGCGCCACGGCATCTCCAAGGCGCTGACCTATTACGAGCCGGCGCTGCGCGGCGTGCTCAAGAAGGGCGGCTTCCTGACCCGCGACAGCCGCGTCGTCGAGCGCAAGAAGTACGGCAAGGCGAAGGCCCGCCGCTCGTTCCAGTTCTCGAAGCGCTAAGCGCTGCGCAGCTTCAGACAGTCGAAAAGGCCGCCTCCGGGCGGCCTTTTCTTTGTGTGCCGAGCCATCACCCACCCGCGCCTGCGGCGCGACCTCCCCATCAAGGGGAGGTAGAAGGTCGCGGCAGTTTCCCGCTCGCCGAACGGTCTGCAAAAGCCGGCTGGGTGACGGAACGATGGTCCGAATGTAAAGCGCGACGCCCCTACCTCCCCTCGATGGGGTGACGGCGCCGGGCGCAGTTCATGCCTGGCGCAGACCTCAGGTTCGGCTGTCCCTGATAAAATCGACAAACGCCCGTAACGGCGCCGGCACAAGACGCCGGCCGGGATAATAGAGGAACGGCCCGGGGAAGCTCTGCCACCAAGGTTCGAGGACGGGTTCGAGCACACCACTCTCAAAGTGAGGGCGAAGCCAGTCCTCGAACAGGCTGACGATGCCGGTACCGGCGATGGCGGCATCGACGGCGAGATCAGCCGCACCGCCCAAGCTCACGAGAAGCGGCCCCGTCGGATCGACCCGCACCACCTCGCCGGCACGCTCGAATTCCCATGGCGGCATCGCCCCGCTGGCGAAGCGGCCGCGCAGGCAGGCTTGGCCGAGCAGGTCGCGCGGGTGTTGCGGCCGGCCATGGCGATCAAGGTAGGCAGGGCTGGCGGCGGTGGCAAAGCGCTGCAGGCGCGGTCCGATCGGCACCGCGATCATGTCCTGCTCCAGCCGCTCGTCGTAACGGATGCCGGCGTCGCAGCCGGCCGCCAGGACGTCGACAAAGCTCTCCTCGGCGATCACCTCCAGCCGGATGCCGGGATAGGCAGCGAGGAAACGCGGAACAATGCTGGGCAGCACCAGCCGCGCCGCGCTGACTGGCACGTTGAGGCGCAGCGTACCTGCTGGCCGGTCACGAAAACCGTTCACCACGTCAAGTGCTGCCTCGACCTCGTTCAGGGCCGGGCCGAGCCGCGCCAGCAAGCCGACACCCGCGTCGGTCAGCGCGACGCTGCGTGTCGTGCGATTGAGCAGCCGGACGCCGAGTTGAGTCTCCAGCCGGCGCACCGCCTCGCTCAGACCCGACGCGCTGCCGCCGCTTGCACGAGCGCCCTCGCGAAAACCGCCGGCGCGTGCCACCGCCAGGAAGGCATTCAGATCACCGAGTTGGACATTCACTGTTCGAAATCCCGCACAACCCGTGCGGATTGTACCGGATTATCAGGACAGCGCACAGCAGCTATTTCTGCTTCACCATCCGAAGGAGACAGATCATGCCCAGCATCGACAGGTCAGGTACATTCACTCTCGGCGACCGCTCCGTGAAGCGGCTCGGCTATGGCGCCATGCAACTCGCCGGACCCGGCGTTTTCGGCCCGCCTAAGGATCATGACTCAGCCCTGGCCGTGCTGCGCGAAGCCGTCGCGCGTGGCGTCGACCATATCGACACCAGTGACTTCTACGGCCCACACGTCACCAACCGGCTCATCCGCGAAGCGCTCGCGCCCTATTCCGACGACCTCACCATCGTCACCAAGATCGGCGCCCGCCGCGGCGCCGATGGTTCATGGCTCCCCGCCTTCTCTCCCGAGGAGCTGACCCAGGCGGTGGACGACAATCTGCGCAATCTCGGGCTCGACGTGCTGGACGTGGTCAACCTCAGGATCACATTCGATGTGCATGGGCCCGCTGAAGGGTCGATAGAAGAACAATTCGCTGTGCTGGCCGGGCTGCAGCAAAAGGGTCTGGTCACATCGGGTTGAGTAATGCCACCTCGGCGCAGATAAAAGAAGCACGGCGCATCGCCGAGATCGTCTGCGTGCAGAACCAGTACAATCTGGCGCACAGGAGCGACGACGCGCTGATCGACGAACTTGCCCATGACGGCATCGCCTATGTGCCGTTCTTTCCGCTCGGCGGCTTCAACCCGCTACAGTCGTCTACCCTATCGGGCGTCGCTCAGCGCCTGGGCGCCACGCCCATGCAGGTCGCGCTCGCCTGGCTGCTCCGTCGCGCCCCCAATATTCTGCTCATCCCCGGCACGTCGTCCGTCGCGCATTTGCGGGAGAATCTTGCCGCAGCCGAACTCGATCTGCCGGAGGACGCCGTCAGGGAACTGGACGGCGTGGCGATGGCTGCCTGAGGATTGGCGAAGGCTGGCGGGACAGCGCCCAGGACAGCGCCCCCCTCTGCCCTGCCGGGCATCTCCCCCGCAAGGGGGAGATCGGCAGCTTCAGCCACCACGTCCAATTGATGCTCGCCGTGTTCGCCGGCTCCGCCGGCCGCGCCGCATCAGAATAAGGCACGCGGTAGCCGTTCGCCGCCAGCCAGTCGATCGCCGCTTTCGGCTCGTCGGTCTGGATGATGGTGGCGCCGCGCTCGGCCCAGAAGCCGTAGGTCTCGCGCGGCAGGCTGGCGAACACCGCCAGTTCATCGCCGCGACCGCCGGCAAGGAAGCCGCCCGGCTTGTTGACGATGGCGTAGGTATTGGCCCAGATGTGCCAGTCGCCCCTTATCGCCGCCGCGCGCATGCGCGCGCTGAACAGCGGCCCGCCGGTTTCGGTCAGCGTCTCCGCGCCGTCCCGCCAGTTGATCATCTCGACCGCGCGCGGCGCAAAGGCGCCGCTGACTTTCTCGGCGAAACCGGCGTCGCGAACCGCGTCGTCGGCCATGATCGGCATGAACTGGAAACCGCTGCCGATCGCGCCCATGGCTGCCTTGACAGTGGTGATCCTGGCCGGGTTCCACAGGTTCTCCTTGACGATCACCTGTTCGGCCATGCCAAGGTCACGCGCCACCGCGATCATGCCGGCCAGGCTGTCGACGTCGAGCTTGTTGTCGATGTTGACGAGGATCCTGTCCCTGGTCGCAATCAGCATCTCGCGCAGCGTCGAAACCGGCTCGTCGGTGACGGCACCGGTGCCCTCTATCACCAGCCTGCAGGTTTTTAGTTCGGCCAGCGTGCGCTTGACCACCTCGCCCTTGCAGTTCGTCGTGCGGTCGAGCCAGCTGTCATGCATGACGACGAACTGGCCGTCCTTCGAGCGCCTGACGTCGACCTCGACGATTTCGGCGCCAAGCGCGATCGATGCCTCGAGGGCGGCGATCGAGTTCTCCGCAAACAGCGTCTTGCGGGCCTGCAGGCTGCCGGCGCGGTGTGCCGCCACCATGACATGGTCGCGCCACTGGTTGGCGTGTTCGAAACGGTGGAGAATCTGTCTGGCGCGTGTTTCGCCAGCCAATGCCGAGCCAGTGAACAGCACCGAAGCGGCGGCAAGCAGAAGGTTCAGCCAGGTCGTTCGCATGAGAATCGCTCCTACCGGATGCAAACCCGGATAAGCGACGCGCGTGACAGCTCAGTGAACGAAGCCGGCTTCGCAAATGCCGGAAAGTCAGGTCAATGCCGGCTGAAGCGGCCGTTCTTCAATCGCGAACCGACGGCGATCAACTTGCCGAGATCGATGCCGCCGTCCTGCGGGCGGTGGCCGGCTTGGCGTGCTGAAGTCTGCTGCGTTCCCCCGCTGACAACCCTCCGCGAAAGGACGGCTGGCTACTTTCGGTTGTATTCATGCATATGTACCCCAATTTCCGGGTTGGCCATGCGGGCTCACCTGGCAAGCAAGAAGTTGTGACCGGGCTCGAACGGCCATGGCCCTCGGAAGGGGTCGCATTTGTTGGAATTATATCCAATAAGGTTGCGCCTCGACGCACAGGAGATCGCTTCATGCCGAACACCAACATCGACCACGCCTTCACCGCCCGGGCCAGGACGGGTGCGTCCTTCGAGCCGACCTATGCCGGCGCGCTGTCGTTCATGCGACGCAAATACACGAAGGACGTGAAGGGCGCGGACGCGGTGGTGTGGGGCATCCCCTTCGACGCCGCCGTCACCAACCGGCCGGGCGCGCGTTTCGGACCGCAGGCGATTCGCCGCGCATCGACCATCCTCGACAACGACCCGCAATATCCGTTTTCGCGCGATCTGTTCGAACATCTCGCCGTGGTCGACTATGGCGATTGCCTGCTCGACAGCGGCAACCACCAGAAGACGCCGGGGACGATCGAGCGCGAGGCGGCAAAGATCCTGAAATCCGGCGCCTTCCTGCTGTCGCTCGGCGGCGACCATTTCGTCACCTGGCCGCTGCTCAAGGCGCATGCCGCCATCCACGGTCCGCTCGCCATGGTGCAGTTCGACGCCCATCAGGACACCTGGCCGGACGACGGCAAGCGCATCGATCACGGCTCCTTCGTCGGCCGTGCGGTCAAGGAGGGGATTATCGATCCCGACCGCTCGATCCAGATCGGCATCCGCACCCATGCGCCAGCTAGCTTCGGGATCAAGATCCTGTACGGCCACGAAATCGAGGACATGCGCGCGTCCGATATCGCCTATGCCATCGTCGACCGCACCGGCGGCAAGAAGGCCTACGTCACCTTTGACATCGATTGCCTCGACCCGGCATTCGCGCCCGGTACCGGCACACCGGTCGCCGGCGGGCCGTCCTCGGCAAAGATCCTGTCGGTGCTGCGCCAGATCAATCAGCTCGACATCGTCGGCGCCGATGTCGTGGAGGTTGCGCCGGCCTATGATCACGCCGATATAACGGCAATTGCCGGGTCGACGGTGGCCATGCACTATCTCGGGCTGCTGGCGGAACGAAAGGCACGGCTCGAAGAGCTGAACAACGGCAATCACGCCGTCGCCGGATTGAATCAGGCAAGCGGCATCTAACATAACAGGAACTCAGGCAGGCAAATGAAACCGAAAATCTTCATCGACGGCGAGCACGGCACCACCGGTCTCCAGATCAGGGCGCTGCTTGCCGAGCGCGGCGACCTGGAGATCATCTCGATTCCGACCGAGCGCCGCAAGGAACCGGCGGCCAGGGCCGAGTTCCTCAACGCCGCCGATGTCGCGATCCTGTGCCTGCCGGACGCAGCCGCGAAAGAAAGCGTCTCGCTGATCAGCAACGACACGACGAGGGTTATCGACGCCTCGACCGCGCATCGCGTGGCAGAAGGCTGGGAATATGGTTTTGCCGAAATGGACAAGGATCAGGCCCGAAAAATCGCTTCGGCGAAGCGCGTCACCAATCCAGGCTGCTGGCCGCAAGGCCCGATCGCGACGCTCAGGCCGCTGGTGGCGGCCGGGCTGTTGCCGCCGGATTTTCCTGTCACCGTCAACGGCATCACCGGCTATTCGGGCGGCGGCCGACCGATGATCGAGGACTATGTCGCCAAGGGCGAGGATGCCTCGGAATTCCTGCCCTATGCGCTGACCCTGCAGCACAAGCATGTGCCGGAGCTCAGGACCTATGCGAAGCTGTCGCATGATCCGATCATGCAGCCGGCGATCGGCAATTTCGCGCAAGGCATGATCACCGTGGTGCCGCTGCAGCTCGGCGGCCTCGACTATGTGCCGACCGGCGCCGAGCTTCATGCGGCGATCGCCGATCATTTCGCCGCCATCGATGGCGGCGTGGTCGAGGTTGCGCCCTATGCGCATCTGGAGCGCGTGCCAGAGATCGATCCGGAAATCTACAACGGCACCAACCGGATGATGCTCCATGTCTTGGCCAACGACGACAGGGCCCAGGCGCTGCTGCTCGCCGTCTACGACAATCTCGGCAAGGGCGCCTCGGGTGCTGCCGTGCAGAACATGGATCTGATGCTCGGCCTCAGGCACTGAATGGACGCTCCGGCATTTCCGAGCCGCTGGAAGGTCGGCGCGCTAGAACTGATCGCCGAGACGTTCAGCAGCCTCATCTGGAAGGTTTTTCGCGCAGACGGCTCGCCGGCGATCGTCAAGGCCCTCAAAGCTTTCGACGACGTCGAAGACGAGTTGCGTGGCGAGCATTTCCTCGCCTGGCGGCGCGGCGAAGGCGCGGTACGGCTGCTCGGCCGCGACGGCCACTGCATGCTGCTCGAATATGCCGGTGAAACCTTGCTGTCGCAGGTCCTCGCCGAGCAGGGCGACAATGCCGCTACGGCTATCGCGGCCGAAGTGATGGCACGACTGTTCTCGCCATCCGACCACCCTGCCCCACCAGATCTTCAGCCGCCGCGGGTACGGTTTTCCAGTCTGTTCAACAAGGCGAGGATCGATCGCGACGCCGTCGAAAAGACCCTCTATGTCGAAGCGGCTGCGACCGCGGAACGGCTGTTGGCCGATCCTGTCGGCGTGCTGCCGCTGCATGGCGACCTGCATCACGACAACATCCTGCACGGAGCGCGCGGCTGGCTGGCGATCGACCCGAAGGGCGTTCTCGGCGATCCCGGCTTCGACGCGGCGAACATGTTCTACAATCCGCTCGACCGCGACGACCTTTGCCGTGATCCCCGGCGGATTGCCGACATGGCAGAAATCTTCGCCAGGACGCTCGGCCAAACGCCACCAGCCATCCTGGATCACGCCATTGCATATGGCTGCCTGTCGGCGTCATGGCATCATGAAGACGGCAATGCGGTCGATGAGAACCGCGAATTGTCCATTGCCTCGGCGATCAGGACGGTGCGGCTCAGCCTCTGATGGCGATCTGGTTGGGCATGGGATAAGCGCCCTGGGTGCCGCGCCAATGCGCTGCGGCAAACCCCAGCAGGACAAGCGCGAATGCCTGATGCGTCAGCGCCGTGTGCAGCGGCACCTGCATCAGCAGCGTGCCGATGCCGATCAGGGCCTGCACCAGCACCAGCAGAAACAGCAGCGTCGCGCGGCGCGCATGGGTGGTGCCGGGCTGGCGGCGGTGGGTGGCGATCATGTGCCAAAGTGCTGCGACTGACATCGCGTAGGCGCCGAGCCGGTGGATGAACTGGACCGTCTTCGGGCTCTCGAAGAAATTGCGCCATGCCGGCTCGAGGATCAACAGATCGCCGGGAATGAGCTTGCCGTCCATCAGCGGCCAGGTGTTGTAGCTCAGGCCGGCATCGAGCCCGGCGACCAGCCCGCCGAGATAGATCTGGATCAGCGCCAGCAACACCAGAAAGCCGGCCAGACGCTGGGTCGAACGGTCGGCGGCGGGCTCGGAATGCGGGGCCAATCCACGCGCGACCACCATGGTCGCGGTGAAGATCAGCGCCGCAAGCGTCAGATGCGTCGCCAGCCGGTACTGGCTGACGGAGACCCGGTCGACCAGCCCGGACGCCACCATCCACCAGCCGATCGCGCCTTGCAGGCCGCCGAGAAGAAGAATGCCCAACAGTTTCGGCCCAAGACCGCGCTCGATGCGGCGCGTCGCCCAGAAAAACACCAGCGGCACGGCAAAAACCACGCCGACACCGCGCGCCAGGATCCGGTGCAACCATTCCCACCAGAAGATCGACTTGAACGCTTCGATGCTCATGCCCTTGTTGAGCTCGGCATATTGCGGGATCTGCTGGTAGCGCTGGAATTCCTCCTGCCATTCGGCGTCGTTGAGCGGCGGGATGATGCCGTGGATCGGCTTCCATTCGGTGATCGACATGCCGGACTCGGTGAGCCTGGTGGCGCCGCCGACCAGCACCAGCACAAATAGCACCAGGAGCACGACGTAGAGCCAGCCGCGCACCAGCGCCCGGTTACGCAGGTCGCGGTCGCGGGCCATGAATGGCGCGGCAGCTGATATGGCAGCCATAGACTTGTCCCGGCAGGTTGCAGTCGCGGATTGGTGAACCATCGCAATCCAACTGGCAAGACCGGACAGCGCGGCACGCCGTCGCGCCGCTTCTTGGCTGTTGCGTGCCTCTTCCGTTGGGCCTAAGCGATAGGGATCAACCGGATCGCGAAATGCCCATTCGCCTGAAAAAGCTGATCGGAACAATCCTGCTGGTGGCGCTGGTCATCGTCTATGCGCTGGTCGCATCGATCGTGGCGGTTGCCCAACTGGCGGAATCGGGACCATGGGCGCATTTCCTGTTCTTCCTGCTCAGCGGCATGCTCTGGGTGCTGCCGGCCATGGGCATCATCAAATGGCTGATCCTGGAGCCGCCGCGGCCGAAGAACTGAGGTTTGCTCGCCGCCGCCGGATGGTGAAGGCTGACGCCGAGGCGGCTCAGCGTGGTTTTCTTCCTTCCGTGTCGCCGATCGGAACGCGGCGCCAAGAGTAGTCATTGCCGAACCACTGCTCAGACGTCGCGTTTGGGGCCGATTGCGGACCGACAGCCTTGGGTCCGGGCTCTTAAATCGCGGACCCTCAGCTCGGCGGGAATATTGTCGTGACGTGATCCGATCCGGTCGTCCGGGATGGGTAAGCTCGGCCGTCCAGAAGCAGCTCGAAGCCGCCACTGACAGTCGCCGAAATAAGGCGTATGAATGTTTATCGCTGGCTAGCGCGCTCTAGCTCACAAGCCTTCGGGCGCGCCGACAAGATGTCACCTCTGCCGGATTTCTTTGCTCGATTCCGGTCCAGGCTCATTTTCGCGGTTCGGAGAGCGTTCTGATGCAGATCATCCAAAGCCGCCGCCGCTTTCTGGCCGGCCTCTCGGCAGCTGGTGCTGTCGGCCTCGTCGGCGCCGCGACCCCGGCCAGCGCCGAGCCGCCGCCCGAGACCAGCCGGATTCGTCTGAGCAAGACCTTCGGCATCTGCCTCGCACCGCTATTTGTCGCGGAGGATCTGCTGTATGCCGAGGGTTTCACGCATGTGGATTATGTCGAGACCCAGCCCGGCACTGTGATGGCGACAGACACGGCGAGTGGCAAGATCGATTTTGGCCTGAATTTCATCGCGCCCACGATTGTCGCCGTCGATCAGGGGCACAGGCTGACATTGATGGGCGGCGTTCATCCGGGCTGTTTCGAGCTGTTCGTCCAGCCAGGCATCGACAGCATCCTCCAACTCAGGGGCAGGAAAGTCGGTGTCCAGGCACTCGGATCCAGTCCGCATCTATTCATTGTCAGCATAGCGGCCCATGTCGGGCTGGACCCGGTGCGCGACATCGTTTGGGTGAGCGATCCCGACGTGAAGCCGAAGGAATTATTCCTGCGTGGCGATGTCGATGCCTTCCTCGGCTTCCCGCCGGAGCCGCAGGAGCTGCGCGCCAAGGGGGCTGGCCGCGTCCTCCTCAACAGTGCGCTCGATCGGCCGTGGTCGCAGTATTTCTGCTGCCTGCTGGCCGGCAATCCCGGCTTCGTCGCCGCCAATCCCGTCGCGTCGAAGCGGGTGATGCGTGCCATTCTCAAGGCAGCCGATCTGTGCGTGGCCGACCCTGCCATGGTCGCGCGCCGTCTCGTCGAGGGAAAATTCACCGCTAATTATGACTATGCGTTCCAAGCCCTTGGCGAGGTCCCCTACAAGCGGTGGCGGGACTATGACGCGGAAGACACGGTGCGATTCTATGCACTGCGCCTGCGCGAGGCCGGCGCTATCGCCGCGAGTCCCCAGGAGATCATCGCCAAGGCTACGGATTGGCGCTTCCTCAATGAGCTCAAGCGCGAGTTGAAGACATGAGTATGTGGCCGGCACGCGTCTTGTTATTGGCGCTGCTCGTTGCTTGCCGGCGCATTCACCGCGCAAACGGTCTCTTGGCCGCGAGGCGGGGGCAGGACGTTTGGCGGAGTAAGTTTTGCGCTCGCAACCAACGCAAATTGGGCGTATCGTGGCATATCGTCGATTGCTAATAGATGAGCGACGACTGAGAGCGCAAGACTCCCGCATCGGACTGGGCGCGCTAGATACACAACTACTCGTCGCGCCCACGAGACTACCTGCCTCTGCCGAAACCTCTTTTGCTCGGTTCCGGCCAGAATTGCCTTTTTGCAATTCGGAAGAGAGGAGCGTTCCGATTCAGATCATGCAAACCCGCCGCCGATTCCTCGCCGGCGCTGCAATGACAGGCGCTGCCGACGGAACGGACTGGCGCTTCCTCGACGAGTTGAAGCGTGAGCTGAAAACCTGATCCCATTTGTCTCAAGGGGAGACGTGGACATGCAGTTCATCCAGAACCGCCGCCGTTTCCTGGCCGGCGCTGCGTCAGCCGGCGCCGCGGGCCTTATCGGCACCTCGACACAAGCCTGGGCTGAGCCGCTGCCGGAGACCACCTCGGTCCGCCTGCCGCGGTACATCGGCGGCGCCTATTGCTGGGCGGGCCTGTACCTCGCCGGAGAGATGCTGCGCGCCGAGGGGTTCTCCGATGTCCGCTATGTGCAAGGTGACAAGAAGGTTGATCATTCGGCGTGGATCGCAAACGGCGAGACGGATTTCAGTGTGAACTACGTGCCGATTCATCTGGCATCGATCGATGCAGGAGTGCCGATCAGGGTACTAAGCGGACTGCACTCCGGGTGCCTCGAACTGATCGCCAACGACAGCGTCAGGGGCATCTCGGATCTGCGGGGAAAGCGGGTTGGGGTCTTTACGCTTGATTCGCCGCAATACGTGTTGGTTTCTCTAATGGCCGCCTATGTTGGGCTTGATCCCGTCAACGACATCGAATGGGTCATCGAAGAGCACAATTTTGCGGAAGGCTTCGTCGAAGGAAAGTACGATGCAGTGCTCGGCCAACCGCCCCGCACGCAGGAACTTCGCTCCAGGAAAGTAGGCCACACGATCCTCAACTCGACCACCGACCCGCCGTGGTCGCAGCACTTCTGCTGCATGATTTCCGCGACTGCGGATTATGTAGACAGATATCCGGCGGCGACAAAGCGCGTCCTGCGGTCCATACTCAAGGGCGCCGACCTCTGTGTCTCGGATCCGTCATGGACTGCAGGGCAGCTGGTCGATCGAGGTTTCGTCCCCAGCTACGAACTCGCGCTGCAAACGCTTGGCGACATCCGGTACGACAGATGGCGGGATTTCGACGCCGAGGCCTCGATGCGCTTCTACGCGCTGCGCATGTACGAAACGGGCATGATCAAGTCGAGTCCGCAAGAGATAATCTCCACCGGGACGGACTGGCGCTTCCTCAATCAACTAAAGCGGGAGTTGAAGACGTAGGCAATCGCCGACACGCCGTGCCCATCAGGGAAGGAGAGGCTAATGCAGATCATCCGGAACCGCCGTCATTTTCTGGCCGGCGCGGCGGCCATAGGCGCCGCGGGCCTTATCGGCACGACGACACGAGCGCAGGCCGAGGCGCCGCCCGAAGTCACCAGCGTCCGTTTGCCCGCTTTCCCCAATGTCTCAGATTGCCAGGCGGCCATGTACGTTTCGGAGGAGCTGCTGCGCGCCGAAGGCATCATGGACGTACAGTTCGTCACATCGGGCACGGGCCCTGATTCCGCGGACTGGATAGCCAATAACGAACTGGATTTCGATTGGAACTTCCCGCCCGCACATATCCGCTCGATCGCCAACGGCGTGCCTATCACGGTACTGGCTGGCATGCATGCAGGCTGCCTCGAACTGTTCGCGAATGACAGCATCCGCAGCGTTAAGGACCTTAAGAGCAAGCGCGTCGGCGTCGATGCAATTCTGGGGATTCCGCACATGCTCCTGGCGATCATGACGGCAAGCGTCGGGCTAGATCCCAACAACGACATCGACTGGATTGCCACCCCGAACTTCAACCCAGTGGAAATGTTTGCCGCCGGCAAGATTGATGCATTTCTCGCTGGACCGCCCCAACCGCAGGAAATGCGTGTCAAGAAGCTGGGCCATGTGATTCTAAACACGAGCCTCGACCGCCCGTGGTCGCAATACTTCTGCTGCATGCTCTCCGGAACTTCGGATTTTGTTCAAAGGTATCCAGTGGCGACGAAGCGCGTGCTGCGCGCCATGCTGAAGGCCGTCGACCTCTGTGTGTCTGATCCAGAGCAAGTGGCCAGAGCCGTGGTCGAAAAGCGCTTCGCTAGCAGCTACAACTACGCGCTGCAGGCGATGACCGATGCGCGCTTTGACAAATGGCGGGAATACGATGCGGAGGATACGATCCGCTTCTACGCGCTTCGCATGCAGGAGACGGGCATCGTCAAGCCGGGCCCGCAAACGATCATCACCGAAGGCACTTACTGGCGCTTTCTCGACGAGCTCAAGCGTGAGCTGAAGACGTAGACCTATCGCCGACACGTGGCGCCTTTTTCAAGGGAAGGAGAGACTCGTGCAGATTGCCCAGAACCGTCGCCGTTTCCTCACAGGCCTGTCCGCGCTCGCAGGTGCGGGTCTTGCAAGGGGCCGCAACGCGGCCGCCGCCGAAGCGGCACCTGAAACCACGGTCGCCCGCTTTGCGGCGGCGCCGGGTATCTGCATCGCTCCGCAGTACGTCGCCGAGGATCTGATCCGCGCAGAGGGGTTCTCGGATTTCGGCTTCGTGGCCGCCGACGCCGGTATCGCCCAGACCGAGATGCTGGCGCGCGGCGAGATCGACTTCGGCATTGACTTTGCCACGGCCCTAATCATTCCGGTCGACACTGGCGCCCCGATCAAGGTGATCTCCGGAGTACATGTCGGCTGCTACGAGTTGTTCGGACGCGAGGACATCAAGAGCATCGCGGATCTGAAGGGCCGCAAAGTCGGCGTCGGCGGCAATCTGTCGTCGGATCCGCATATCTTCGTCAGTGCCATGGCGACCTATGTCGGCCTCGATCCGCAACGCGACATCGAATGGATCGTCGGCGAAGCAAGGCCGGCGGAGCTCTTCGCCGAGGGCAAGGTCGACGCCTTCCTGGCTTTTCCGCCTGAGGCTCAAGACCTCCGCGCCCGCAAAGTCGGTCACGTCATCCTCGACAGTTCCAAGGACCGGCCGTGGTCGCAATATTACTGCTGCATGCTCGCGGTCAACGCCGCCTACGCCGAGAAAAATCCAGCTGCCACCAAGCGCGTCATCCGGGCCATCATCAAATCGGCGGACATCTGCGCGGCCGAACCGGAACGAGTGGCACGCCTCCTGGTGGATGGCGGACGCACCGAACAATACGACTACGCCGTGCAGTCGCTCCGCGAGCTCCCATACTCCAATTGGCGCGACTTCGATCCCGAGGACACGATGAGGTTCTTCTCGCTGCGGCTGCATGAGGCCGGGATTGTCAAGTCGAACCCAAACGACATCATCGCGAACGGCACGGATTGGCGCTATTTCAACGAGATCAAGCGCGAGATGAAAATCTGAACCTGCTTTGTCCTGGGGAGGAAGCGTGACATGCGGATCATTCAGAACCGACGCCGTTTCCTGGCCGGCCTGACGGCTGCCGGCGCCACAAGCCTCGTCGGCGCTCCAACTCGAGTTCTTGCCGAGCCACCGCCGGAGACCACGCGCATTCGCTTGGCCAAGATCCCTGGCGTTTGCATCGCGCCGCAATACGTAGCCGAGGAACTGCTTCACGCGGAAGGCTTCGACGAGATCGAATATGTAGAGTCCGAGCCGGGGACCGCGACTACGGTAAACACGGCTAGCGGGAATGTCGACTTCAGCTTGAACTTTATCACGTCGTCGATCGTGGCGATCGACCAGGGCAAGGCACTGACCCTGTTGAGTGGCGTCCACCCCGGCTGCTTCGAGCTTTTCGTCCGGCCGGGGATCGATAGCCTCCGTGACCTGAGGGGCAAGAGAATCGGCGTACAGGCGCTGGGGTCGAGCCCGTATTTGTTCCTTGCCAGCATGGCAGCTTACGTCGGGATCGACCCGCTGCGCGATATCAACTGGGTAAGCGACCCCCAAGTGCGGGCGAAGGAGCTGTACGCAAGCGGCGAAGTCGACGCCTTCCTCGGCTTCCCGCCGGAGCCGCAAGAGCTTCGAGCCAGGGGCATCGGCCGCGTGCTGATAAACAGCACGCTGGATCAACCGTGGGCCGCATACTTCTGCTGCCTGCTTGCCGGCAACGCGGATTTCGTGCGTGAGCATCCGGTTGCCTCCAAGCGCGTTCTGCGCGCCATCCTCAAGGCGGCGGACTTGTGCGCGGGGCAGCCCGACGTTGCGGCGAAGCGGCTGGTCGAACGGAACTTCACCGCCAACTACGACTATGCCTTGGGGGCGCTTACCGAGGTGCCATACCGGAAGTGGCGCGAGTACGATTCAGAGGACACCGTTCGTTTCTATTCGCTGCGGCTTCAAGAGGCAGGCATGATCAGGTCAACGCCGCAGACGATCATCGCCAACGGCACGGACTGGCGCTTCCTCAACGAACTCAAACGCGAGTTGAAGACATGAGTTGCTGGCCGGCATGCGCATTGGCACTGGTGTTGATGGCCGGGCCGGCACACGCGCACGACGCACCGGACGACGAGCGCCTGCCGACGATCGGACAGGCGCCGGACTTTACCTTGGTATCGCAGGACAATGTGCGGGTGTCGCTGCACGACTTTCGCGGCAAGGTGCTCGCCGTCTCATTCATCTATACGTACTGTACCGACGTCTGCCCCATGCTGACCGCCCATATGGCCAGCGTGCAGGAAAAGTTGGGTACTGCATTCGGACCCAAAATCGCCTTCGTTTCGATCACCGTCGACCCGGAGCGCGATACGCCCGATGTCTTGAAGGAATATGCGCAGAGTTTTGGCGCCGACCTGAAGGGCTGGTCGTTTCTCACCGGTGATCCGGCGGTCGTCCGTGAGGTGGGACGGAAATACGGGGTCATCGCGAAGAAGGCGGCGAACGGAGATGTCGACCATACCTTGTTGACGTCGCTCGTGGACCCCGGTGGCATCTTGCGAGTACAGTATCTTGGTGTCCGGTTCGACCTGGAGGAGTTCCGGGATGACCTTCTCAGCCTCTTGGACGAATCCAAATAGCATAACGAACCGGCTCGTTGGCTGGGTTGCCCGGCTGCCGGCGCGCGTCCAGACCAAGCTCTTGATCGCGTTCCTGTCGATCGTCGGCCTGCTGATCGTGCTCGGGGCCGTCGGGTTGCAGGTGCTGAGTGGGGTGAACGATCAGACCAACGAGCTGATCAAGCTGCAGCGCAGGATCGCGGCCTACCGCCAGGTACAGCACGATACGACCACCCAGCTCTACGGCATCTCCACCGCCCTGTTGCTTCAGGACGACCGGATGCTGGATACGGCGCAGCGCCAGCTCAATCAGTTCGGCTACGACCTCGACCGCATGGAATTCGTCGCCAAAGCCGAGGTGGAAGTGCTTGGCCAGGTCAGGCAAGAGTACGAACGGCTGACGGCGGGGGTGACGCACGTGGCAGAGCTCGTCCGCGCCGGCCGCACTGAGGAGGCGCGCAAGGTTCAGCTTGATGAAATCATACCGTCGGCTGATAGCCTCGAGCGGCTGACAAACCAGCTGGTCAACATGGCCGAAGCCGACATGGTGGCGGCCATCGAAACGACCGAGGGTGCGTACGGCACGTCCAGACTGATCGTGGTCTCGTTTGCGTTGGGCAGTATCCTGCTGGCGTTGGGGCTCGGCTACATCATCTCCTGGTCGTTGATCGAACCGGTCAAGAAGATCGAGACGCGTCTCAGCCAGATAGCGGCCGGCGACTTCGCCCAACAGGTTGCCGTCGCCAATCGCGACGAACTTGGAGTACTTGCCGCTAACGTCAACCAGACCTCCGACCAGCTGGGGCGCCTGTATCAGGAGATCGAGACGCGCACCCAGCAGCTCGACGAAGCCCTTCAGCAGCAGACAGCCACCGCAGACGTTCTGAAGGTCATCAGCCGCTCTACTTTCGATCTGCAGGTCGTGCTCGATACGTTGGTGGAATCGGCTGTCAGGCTCTGCCGTGCCGACAAGGGTGGTATCGTGCAGTTGCTGGATGGCGTATTCCGCTATGTGTCGACGCATGGCTATCCGCCGGGTTTCCGTGCTTATGTCGACGCCAATCCACTTCCAGCGCTTGCCGCAGGCCGAGGCTCCGCCGTAGGGCGCGTAATCGAAGAACGGCGGATCGTGCAAATCGAAGACGTGACCGCTGATCCGGACTACCGCGTTGCCTTGATCGCTGAGGCAGGCGGATTCCGCACCGTCCTCGCTGCCCCGTTGTTGCGGGAAGGTGATCTCGTTGGCGTATTCGTCATGACGAGGGTTGAGCCGCAACCTTTCAATCCCAAGGAGATCGCGCTCGTCGAGACATTCGCCGACCAGGCGGTGATCGCCATCGAGAATGCGCGGCTCTTCGAGGCGGTGCAGTCACGGACGCGCGAGCTTGCCGCGTCTGTTGGTGAGCTCGAGGCGCTTGGTGAGGTGAGCAAGGCGGTCAATTCGACGCTGGATCTCGACACCGTGCTGAAAACGATCGTCGCCAAAGCGGTCCAGTTGTCGGAGACGGATGCTGGCACCATCTACGTGTTCAGCAGCACGCGGCAGCAATTCCGTCCGCGCGCAAACTTCGGTATGAGCGATGAGCTTATCGCCGCAGTCTCATACCAGACGATCGGGCTGGCCGACATGGGGATCGGCGACGCGCCCGGGCACTGCATGCCGGTGCAGTTTCCCGACCTCAGCGAGGAGACCTCATCCTTCCTTGTAAGAAAGACGATCGTCGACGCCGGATATCGTGGTATCCTGATCGTTCCGCTGCTGAGGCCCAACAAGATCGTCGGTGCACTGGTCGTCAGGCGCCACAAGCCAGGTGCCTTCGATGAGCAAGTTGTCCACCTGCTGGAGACCTTCGCAGCCCAATCGGTGCTCGCAATCCAGAATGCCAAGCTGTTCCGCGAGATCGAGGAGAAAGGCCGGGAGCTGGAGGCAGCTAGCCGCCACAAGTCCCAGTTCCTCGCGAATATGAGCCACGAGCTCAGGACACCGCTCAATTCGGTCTTGGGCTTCACAGAACTGCTGGTCGACGGCATCTACGGCGAACTCCCGGACAAGGCAAAGACGACCGTCGCGCGCGTGCAGGCAAACGGCCGTCACCTCCTCGGGCTCATCAACGACGTACTCGACCTTTCCAAGATCGAAGCCGGCCAGCTCACGCTGGCGATCGAGGACTACTCCGTCGCGCAGATTGTTCGATCGACCGTTACGGCTGTAGAGCCGCTGGCACGAGCGAAGGGTCTTGAGCTTTCAACGACTGTTGCCGAGAACCTTCCATTCGGCCGCGGGGACGAACGCCGTTTGACGCAGGTCCTGCTCAATCTTGTAGGCAATGCCGTCAAGTTCACCGAAACGGGTGCGGTCGACATTCTTGCCGATGCGGTCGACGGGCACTTCGAGATGACCGTCCGAGACACCGGTCCCGGCATCGCGTCCAAGGACCAGGCTCTCATCTTCGAAGAATTCCAGCAGGTCGACAACAGCAGTACCAGGCAGAAGGGCGGTACGGGTCTTGGCCTGGCGATCTCGAAGCGCATCGTCGAAATGCATGGCGGAACCATAGACGTCGAGTCCGTGATCGGGTCAGGGTCGACATTCCGTCTGAAGGTACCAATCCGGGTGAATGAGGACGTGAGGGCCGCATGAGCAAACGAATCCTGATGGTGGAAGACACCGAGGACAACCGCCAGATCATCCGCGATCTCATTGCCACCACCGAATACGAACTGATCGAGGCGGCGGACGGCGCCGCCGGCATCGCTGCAGCCGGAGCGCACAAGCCAGATCTGATCCTTATGGACATTCAGCTCCCTGTGATTGACGGGTACGAAGCGGCTCGCCGCATCAAGGCCGACCCGGCGCTCCGGCACATTCCGATTATCGCCGTCACCTCCTATGCGTTGTCGGGCGACGAGGCGAAAGCCCTTGCTGCCGGGTGCGATGGTTACATTGCCAAGCCATTCAGTCCGCGCCAGCTGCTTTCCGAGATTCGCGGGTTCCTTTCTTGAGGGAGGCAGCGCCGTGCACGATCCGCCTCGCATTCTCGCGGTCGACGATACTCCGGAAAACCTCGAGATCTTGCGCATGCGCCTCGAGGCGAATGGCTACGAAGTTGCAACCGCCGCCGATGGTGAAGAAGGGCTTGCGAAAGCCCGCGAACTCACGCCGGACCTGATCCTGCTCGACATCATGATGCCGAAGCTCGACGGCATCGGTGTGGTACGCATGCTCAAGCACGATCAATCGCTGCGATCGATCCCCGTTATTCTGGTCACCGCGAAAGCCGACACGAGCGACGTGGTCGAGGGGCTGGACGCCGGTGGCGACGACTACCTGACTAAGCCCTTCGAGCACAGGGCGCTGTTAGCGCGGGTGCGCTCGATGCTGCGCCAGAAGGCGCTTCACGACACTGTCGCGAGCCAAGCCAAACGCCTTGAGGACCAAGCCGCGCAACTTTCCGACTGGAATCGGTCGCTCGAGCAAACCGTGGCTGAGCAGGTGACGGAGCTCGAGCGAATGGCGCGGCTCAGGCGGTTCCTGCCCGAACAGGTCGCCGACCTCATCGTTGCGGCGGGCAATGGAGATGCGCTCTTGCAGAGCCACCGTCGCGAGGTGACCGTTGTCTTTTGCGATTTGCGCGGCTTTACAGCCTTCGCGGAGACCGCCGAACCCGAAGAAGTCATGACAGTTCTTGCCGAGTATCATTCCTGTCTTGGTGAACAAATTGTCCGCCACGAGGGGACTCTCGAGAGGTTCGTGGGCGACGGTATCGTCGTGGTTTTCAACGATCCACTGCCATGCGCCGACCACAGCGAGAGAGCTGTCTCAATGGCTGCTGCGATGCGCGACGCGATTGACGGGCACTCAGAGCGATGGCGCAAGCGGGACTATTTGCTTGGCTTTGGGATCGGCATTGCCAGGGGCCACGCAACCATCGGGCGCATCGGTTTTGATCGGCGCTCGGACTATGCCGTCATTGGCACCGTGTCGAACCATGCCGCCCGATTGTGCGAGGCCGCCAAGTCCCGCCAGATTCTCGTTAGCCAACGGGTCCTCGGCGCTGTCGAGTCGCTGGTCGAATCCGTTCTTGTTGGCGATCTGACGCTGAAGGGTTTTCGCCGCCCAATGCCTGCCTATGAAATCGTGCGGTGGTTCGGTCGGCCAGGCTAGCTTTAGACGCACTCCGGTCTCTTCCGGGCGATACGACCCGTCGAATCGTCGGCACAAAGCATTCCAGCCACGACCGATCTCGAAACCGCCCGCAACGGGGGAGGAAAGTGTGCGTTCTGCCAGTAGCAACCCGATGGCAGCTGGGTTCGGATGCCGGCCATCCACGTGTTGGCTTGGCGCCGGGGCCGGCGACCGAAACCCATCACATAGGCTGCCCGCGCCCTCTGCAATAGAAATGTCGCTTTTGGTGAATGGACGGGGCTGTGGGAATGACTGTCATTAGGCGCAAAGCTGCTATTCCTGCTAAAGCTGGGTAGCAAATCGCCCGCGATGTCACCAACTGCCGAAAGTGTAAGGGGCGCAACGGGCTGATGGGCCTCTCGCTCATCGGGCCTCTTGTCTTGAAGGAGGAGCGCCAGGATGAGTACCGACCGGGACACCGTGCGGTCCTATGATCCTATGATGCGGTCGCGGCGGAGTACGCTGCCGAGGCCGCGGCGATGCCCGAATGGGTCGCGACCGAGATCGATGCGTTCGTGACCGAGCTGGGTGGCTCGGGCAGGGTGCTGGAGATCGGAAGCGGTGGCGGGCGAGATGCACTTGAGCTTGAGAAGCGGGGGATTAGCGTCCGGCGCACCGACATTTCGAAGGGTTTCGTCGAACTGCTTCGCGAGAGGGGCTTCGAGGCCGACCTGTTGGACCCGCTGACCGAAGACCTGGCCGACCCGCAGCGTTCCGGCACGCCGTACGACGGGATCTGGGCCTGTGCCTGCCTGATTCACGTCGCGCGCGAGGATTTCGGCACGGTGCTTGGACGGCTTGCCGAGGCGACCCGGCCCGGTGGCCGACTGCACGCCTCGGTTAGAGAGGGCGATGGCGAGGATGTGTCCACACACGGCAGCGCTGCAGCGCCTCGGCGCTACGTCGAGACGTATTGGCGCGAGTCTGCCCTGCGGTCCGCACTCACAGACGCCGGATGGATCGTCAGCGAGGTACGTCGGTGCATCGGAAAGCCCGATGATCGGTGGCTGAGCGTTCGGGCGAGTCGGGCGTGACGGACAAACACCTTGCGCAGAAGGTCAGCATTCGGGATCTGCCTCCATGTTGTGCTACATCGAGACTCGCCGGCGGCGGCGACAGCGACACGGGTGGCAAGACATGCTGGACATCGAGAAGGACACTGCGAAGAGGATCATCGACGCGCTGGCGGTCGCCATCGACGGCAAGCCCTCTTCGGCCAAGAGTTTCAACCAATTCCCCTACGAGGACCTCGCCGACTACGGCAACTGGGGTCAAGACAACAATGACTCGAAGAGGGACACGCCGCGCACGCGGGCGCTGTTCATGGCCTACGTCGTCTTCTCCGGCGGACGCATCCCACTGCGCGGCATCGAGATGCACGGGACCTATTTCCGGCCGGACGTCTGGGTCGCGGGTGCGCTCGTCAAGAAGGGCTACCTGACCGTCGACGAGAGCGCGCAGGAATTCGTGGTCACGCAGGACGGCTGGAGCTTCGTCGCTGACACGCTGGAAGTCCTCGGGAAATAGCCGCCATGCAATACGCCCTGGTCGATAAGGGAACGGCGCGTCCTTTCCGAACGGCAGAGGCATCAGTGGGACGCGGAAGGTCAGGATTGGGTGGATTGTGTTGAAAAAGTCTGTCGCCCGTGGAGCACGCACCTGAAGTAGAACGGCGTTTCTTGCCGCGCGCTTCTCAGGAATCAGGATTCACAGTTGGCCAATTTGTGGAACAGAATTCTATCCGAGCGGGCTCACGGCCTCGGTCGCGGACTTTTTCAACATATCGGTGGAATGTCGACGTTCAGGTTGGATTACCCGCGGGCTCTACGCCGATAACATTCTGCTCCGCGTCCGTCGTGAACGTTCCCTTCGATTGATCCAATATTACAAGCACGTTGCCGAAAGGGTCACATACACGGGCGCATCGTCCGATCGCGATGTCGAACGGCGGTTCCACTGCCGTTCCGCCCGCTGCCAAAAATTCTCGAAATGCCGCGTCCACATCATCAACCAGAATATCGATCTCGGGACCAATACGAAGATGAACTACTAGTTCTGCATCTGCTTCAGGCAACGCGAAGCCGGCAGCTTCCGCGTCCCGCCAGATGAGGGCATGGCCGAGCCGATCCCGATAAAAGGATATGGCTTCGTCAAGATCGCTCACATGCAGTAGATAGTTGTCGAGTTTTCGGAACAACGGTCTTTTGGCGGCCTCGTAAGCCATTGCGGGACCTCGCGCAGTATCACGGGCTCACATCAGTGCCCAAGATTATGGTTCCGCGACGAGTTCCGCAACGGCTCAGCGTCGGCTCCAGCTCGCGATCGGTGTGGAATGCGGACCTAAATAGCTTCCGGGTAGTGCGGAACTTCCGACGTGGCCAAAGGTTTCGAAGGACATGTCCTACACCGCAACGCTCGTCGCCATTGCGGCGGTTCATGTTATTGGCAATCCTGGCTTCGGCCCAAATCTGGTGCTTGTGAGCCAAGTTGCGGCGCGACAGTTACGACAGGCGGGATTGCTGGCCGGCATCGGCCTGACGCTTGGGCGACGGCGGCAAACTCGCGGAGACGGTTGAGGAGATGCAAACGATCATCGACACGGGTAATCGCGACCGGCTCTACTAACTTGATGAACCACGGTTGCCGGCTTCATGCTGACGCGGCGTGCTACTCTGCCAACAGAGGGATCATGCAGATTATCGATCATAACCTTCAGCCGACAGAAGAGTGGCGTCCCGGCGTGTTGACCAGAATGCGCGTTTCTGCGGTCACCGAGGCAGCCACGCTCTGCATATTCGAACAGTGGGTCGCAGGCGGAAGTGGCACACGTACCTCACACCCATCCCGTCGAGGAAGTCTTGACCGTGCTGGAAGGCCAAGCCGAGCTGTGGTTGGATGATGTACGAGAAACAGTATCGACGGGACAATCAGTCATCGTGCCGGCTGGCAGCTGGCATGGCTTTCGTAATACCGGAAGCGCGACATTGCACATGCAGGCCATACTGGCCGCGCGAACCTTCGAGGCCTCTTTCGAGGGGCAGCCGGAAGTGACGAGGCATTGGGCTACCGCAAAGGCGTAAGACCCGCCATCTTGACGACGGAATGGGTCGAACTTGTGTAAAAATGCCGCGCCTGGCTCCAATGTGATCCGTGGATCGTGTACTGCGACGAACGTCGGGATCGGGGATCAGCGGATATGGGCGAGGAAGGCTTGGCAGAGATCTCAACCCGGTATATTCGCTTCGCTGATACGGAAGCTCGCAGTCGCTCACCGCTCTATGAGGAGTTGGCTCGTGCTGTCGCAGGGGACCGTGAGACACTCGGCTTCCTGTCGACCCTCCCGGAGGTGAAGCGGCAACCGAATCTTCTGCTTGCCGTGGTGCGTCACCTGTTCGGCACACCGACAGGGTGGACCGAGTTTCGCCAGGCGGTTCTGGCGCACCCCGAGCTTGTCCGCTCGCTCATGCTCGAGCGCTCGACGCAAACCAACGAGCCGGGAAGGTGCGCCACACTGCTGCCCGTCCTGGCGCGCCTGCCGCAGCCATTGGCCCTCCTGGAGGTCGGGACTTCCGCAGGGCTCTGCCTTATGCCCGACCTCTATGGCTACGACTACGGGCGCACGGTGCTCCGCGCACCCGTCATGGCCTCGGAACCGCCTGTCTTCCGATGCTCCGCCAGCGAGACAACGCCATTGCCGACGGCCCCGCCGCATGTCGTCTGGCGAGCGGGATTGGACCTGAACCCGATCGATGCTTCGGACGCCTCGCAAGTCGCATGGCTTGAGACGCTGGTCTGGCCGGAGCAGACGGCGCGGCTTGCCAATCTGCGGGCCGCCCTAAAGATCGCTGCCACAGTCAAGCCTCGGGTGGTGAAGGGCGACCTGCGCGGGAGCGACCTCGTGCGGCTCTGCAGCGAAGCGCCAAAGGACGCTACCCTCGTTGTCTTTCACACGGCCGTCCTCGACTATGTCTCCGACCCGGCAGACCGAGAGGCTTTCGCAGAACAGGTGATGCGTCTCTCTCCGTATTGGGTATCGAACGAGTTCCCTCGCGTATTTCCGTCCATCGCCACAGGCGCCGGAAAAAGCCGGCCGCCAGGCCGCTTCCTCCTATCTGTGAACGGCTCCCCTGTCGCTTGGACCGACCCGCATGGCGCCTCGCTCGAATGGATCGCGGACGAGGCGTAGGCGGCTGGCAGTCACAACGTCTCCAAACCGCTCGCCAAAGGTCAGCTACAGGTCCGACTCAAGCCGTTGCGCGAAGCGCAGCTTTGAGGGAGCGCCATGAAGGTCGCCTTATGGCGCGACCTGCTCGTTCTGGCGGATGAGCCGAACAGCAGCGTCGCCGCGTGACGTTCGCGACATTCGCATCGCGGCCGCTCCAAACGGCTTGATGTCGCCTTATTTGGTGTTGGAGCAAGCTATCGTGTTAAGATCGCTGGTCGGCACCGTGCTACCTCAGGGGCAACGCGGCTGCAAGTGCCGGTTCGTACGCATGAATATACTGCCAAGCTGACCGCAAATGACAATGCAAAGATTTTCTTGCCGCAGATTTTCGCAAAAGCAAGGAGACGTTCATGAGCGCAAGTGGCCGATATCTCCGGAGCCTGATTGCATGCATGCTTGCCTGTGTCTTCTGGGTGGATACCGCTTCAGCGCAGTCGAATAACGCCGGCTGTACGTTCCGACTGGTAGCAGGTACGTCCCGACAAATTCTGAGATGCCGGGAAGGCCTTACCATCATTGCGGAAGATGGCGCTCGTTTTGCACTGGTGGACCGTGATCGAAATGGTAGTGCCGATGCGGTCAGATTACGGCGCAAGGCGCTGTTGCTCGATGCTCCAGCCGGCAGGGTCCGGGGTGGCTTCGCTGTCGTCACCCCGCAGGCGATCGCCGCCGTGCGAGGTACAAAATGGGCAGTCGACGTTGCCCGTGGCAAGACGTCTGTTTTCGTCGTCAAAGGTCGCGTCGCCGTGCAAAGGCCGGCGTCCAATGCTGGCGTAGTCCTCGGGCCGGGCGAAGGCGTCGATGTGGAAGCCGGAACAGGAACACTGACGGTCAAGCGCTGGCCCGCCGCACGTGTTTCGGCTTTGATGGCCCGTTTCGGTCAGTAAGCTAAATGAGCGGGCGAGCGCTTCAGACGCTGATCGCGCTCGTTCTGGCGGGTCTTTGGGGGGCCGGCCTTGGCTTTGCGCACTGGCGCGGCAACATGTGGTCCCTCGATCGCGTCGAAGCAACGATGACGGATCTTCGAACGCTTGTTCGGGGAACGGCAAAGCCGCCGGAGCTGATTACCATTGTCGCAATAGACGACGAAGCGGTCCGAAACGACGGCCGCTACCCCCTCAGCCGCGCCACGCTTGCCCGGATTGTCGATACGATAGCTCGCTTTGGGCCGAAAGCCATTGCGGTCGACCTGCTGCTGGTCGATCCCGGGAAAAAAGGTGATGATGAGGCGCTCGCGCGCTCGCTGCGTGGGACTTCAAGCGTAATCGCTGCTGCAGCGGTCTACTCGGGAGGTAAACAATCGATTGCAGTCGAGGGCGATGGCCCTCTCGCCCGAGTGCCGAATGCCAAGCGGTTTCTGTGGCCCCTGAAAGCGTTCTCGGATATCGCCGCTGTCGGCGTTGTGAACGTGGTTACCGACTGGACGGGAACGCCTCGGTTCGTCCCGTTGCTGTTTCGGGCCGGAGATCGGACGGAAGCGTCTTTCTCCCTGCGCGTTGCCGCCATGGCGGTGGGAGAGGATCCGGGAATTGCGCCCGACTATCTATCTCTGGGCGGACAGCGGATTCGGACGGACATTGGTCACATACTCCCTCTGACATTCTATGGCCCCCGCGGCACGATCCGCACGATCAGCGCCACGACGGTGCTGGGGGGCCAAGTCGATGGCGGCATTATTCGGGATCGAATTGTTGTGATCGGTGCAACTGCAACCGGCACCGGCGATGTTTTCCCGACACCGTTTGATCCCGTGCTCCCAGGCGTCGAGGTCATGTCGACGGCCATTGCCCATCTGATGACCGGCGACGGCATAGTGCGAGATCAGTACGTTCGCCTTGCAGATGCCGGCTTTGCAGTGGTGCTGCCAGTGGTTCTTGTGGGGCTGTTGGCATGGCGTCGCAACGCCATCGGCCTTGCGGCGATCGTCGGCGTGGTCGTGATCTGGTTCGTGGTCAATATGACCGCATTCTCACACCATATCTGGCTGAGCGCGGCGTTGCCGATGGCTGCCGCCGTTCCGCCAGCTATTTTGTTCGGGGCCGCGCAGCTTTGGTTGGGCAGGAACCAGGCCCAGTATTTCGCCACGCAGAGCGAATTGCTTCAACGAGTTCAGGCCCCGGGCTTTGCGGAGTGGCTCGCGAAGCATGGCGACTTTCTCCTGGAACCTGTCCGGGGGGACGCCGCCATCATATTCATTGACCTGTCCGGTTTCACCGGACTGAGCGAAACATTGGGGCCGAACGCCACACGCGAACTTTTGAACACGTTCCATGCATTGGTGGACGAAGAGGTGACAAGCTGCGGTGGCGTTGTCACGAATTTCATGGGTGACGGAGCCATGATCGTGTTCGGTCTACCGGAAGCAGCGACAGATGATGCCTTCAATGCTGCCCGCTGCTGCGCAGCGCTCTCCAGCCGTACCAACAACTGGCTCGTCTCGTTGCCCGCATCAACTGCATCTAGGCTCGGCTTCAAGATCGGAGCGCATTACGGAACAATCGTTGCGTCGAGACTCGGTGGCAAAGGCCGTCAGCACATCGCGACTACGGGTGATACGGTTAACGTCGCCAGTCGCTTGATGGAGATCGCGGCCGACCAAAATGCCGAAGTCGCAGTGAGCGACAAAATGCTGCAAGTCGCCGGCCGCGACTGCGAGTTGTTCAAATCTGGTGGTCTAAGAGGACCTGTGGAAGCACAGGTCCGCGGGCGTTCAGGCTCGCTCGCAATCTGGCTGTGGCAGAGTGCGCAGACGCTGTAGGATACCAGGCCCCGTGAACAATGATGGTACCGGAATGTCTGAATGGCGCCCGTTTGGCCGCGACACTTCAAATCCTGCCTGAGGCCTAGGCCACCCGAACGGGAGATTCTGAAAAAATCCGCATTGTTGGAAGGCAGCTTCGGGTCACGACGTGTCCTTGACCTCCCATCAGGGGCAACCGCAAGGAGTCGGTTCTTGCCGTCCACCGGAGTGTCAAACCACTAGATGGTGACAAGCATCTTGCCGGCATTGGCCAGCGGCGTCGTCACGCCCGACAGCATCGTGCGGATATGGGCAACGCTCTGATAGCGGCCGTTGACCGAAATGCGCGGCAGCGCCTGCAGGAAACCGGCATGTTCGGCGCGCAGCACGCCGTGGCGTGTCGTCACCGCCGAGGCATAGCCGGCGTCGCGGGCAAAGCCGACTTCGCGATCGCCAACGGCGCTGGCATAGCCATAGGGATAGGCGAAATGGCGCGGCGCCTCGCCAAGCTCGGCCTGCAATATGCGCCTGACGTCATCGACCTCGTGCCGCGCATCGGCTTCGGAAAGCCGCTTCAGGTTGCGATGATTGACGGTGTGCGCGCCGATCGTCACCAGCGGATGCCCTGCCATGGCGCGGATCTCGTCCCAGTTCATCAACATGCTCTGGCGCGCGCCCAACTCGATACCGTTCGACTGCGCCAATTCGCGCAGCACCGCGCGCTGGTCCTCCTCGCGGACCTCCAGCGTCAGATGGTCGTGCAGGCGCGCAAAGGCCTGGATTTTCTTGCCCGGGGTCGCGCAATCGATCGTCACCGGACCGTTCGGTGTCGTCAAAACCAGCCGGTTCCGCGCGCTGACGATGTCCTCGACCACCTCCCACCATAGATCGGCGGCGCCGTTTATCAGCCCCGGCGCGACATAGATGGTGACCGGCGCGCCGTGCTTTTCCAGCACCGGCAGCGCCTCCGTCATGTTGTCGCGGTAGGCGTCGTCGGCGGTGATCGCCGCGAACTGGCCACCCTTGCCGCCAGCCTTGATGCGCTCGATCGCCTCGTCCAGGGTGACGAACGCATAGAAGTGCGCCTTCATGTCGGCGATGACAGCGTCGAGGAACTCGGGCGCGATGTTGAGATGCCGGTTGACACTATCAGGCTTTTCCGGCGTGGCGGTGACCCGATGCAGCATCAGGATGGCGCCGATGCCGCCGACGAACGGCTTGGCCAGCGGGGCAAGACCGGTATAGCGCACGACGTTGAGCGCCAGCTTCCGGATCGCCTCGCCCCCGTCGATCATTCATTCACCTTTTGCGCCTAGGCTCATCCAAGCACGGAATGCGCCTATGCGCGCCCCCAATCGCGGTGAATACGCCCTAAAGGATTGAGGTATGGTTGACGCCACCGCGTCATTTGACGGCAATCGGCTCGAGGCAATGGAGGCGGCGCCGCGCGCGGTGCCTGCGGATCATGCCGGCCTGTCGGTCGCCGACGGTGCGGCACTTGCGGCCTATGCCGAGTTCTGCGGTTCGGCGCTGTTCGCGCCGGCGCAGAGCCCGGCCTGGATCCTGAACTGGGCCAGATATGCCGAAGCGGACACCGTCTTGGTGATGCTGAGCGCTGACGGCCGGCCGGTTTTTTCGTTGGCGCTGGAAGTCACCAGCCGCGGTCCGTTACGCGTCGCCCGTTTCATGGGCGGCCGCCATGCCAACGGCAATTTCGCCGCCGCCGACCCGTCCTGGCTGACCAAGGCGGATGCTGCTTCTATCCGCTCGATGCTGGCGGCGATCGCGAAGGCGCGGCCGGACATCGACCTCGTCGCGCTGGAACGGCTGCTGCCCGACCTCGACGGCATTGCCAATCCGCTTCTATCCCTCCCCCATTTTCCCAGCCCCAACCTGTCGCTGGCCGTCGACCTGGCGGGAGGGTTCGATGCGCTGCTCTCCCGCGCCAGCGGCAAGCGCAGGCGCAAGAGGCACCGCTCGCAGGCGCGCAAGTTAGAGGCCGTCGGCAGCCACCGCCGCATCGAGGCGCGGACGGCGGACGAGGTGAACAGGCTGCTCGATGCGTTTTTCGAGATGAAGGAGTTCCGCTTCCGCAAGATGGGCATCGCCAACGTCTTCGGTGAGGCCGAGGTTCGTGCTTTCTTCCGCGCGTTGTTCGTCGAAGCGCTTTGCGAGCCGTCCTTCGTGCTGCATGGGCTCGAAGTCGCCGGCAAGCTTCGCGCCGTCACCGGATCGAGCCGCTCGGGAAAACGCCTGGTCTGCGAGTTCGGAGCGATCGCCGACGACGACCTTGCCCATGCCAGCCCCGGCGACTTCCTGTTCTTCGACAACATCGAGGAAGCCTGCGAGAGGGGGTTCGATGTCTATGATTTCTCGGTCGGCGACGAACCCTACAAGCGGCTGTGGTGCGATATCGAGACCCAGCATTTCGAGGTCCTGATTCCGCTGACGCTGAAGGGCCGCGCGCTGGTGTTTGTCCTGCGGCAAGGCGCGCGCCTGAAAGCCTTCGTCAAGAACAGCCCGACGATCTGGAGGCTGACCAAGATGCTGCGCCGCAAGACGGCCGGACAGGCTGTGCCAGCAATGGACGACGGTTAGCTATAGCGAATGGCCAGACCCGGGACGGAAAGCGCCACGCAGCTACTGGTCTAGCTCGTGATCGAAAGCTTTCGACGATTCCGGGGCGCTGGTCGCCTCAAAGGCCGCGATATCGGCATCATCGAAGTCATCGAGGCTCAACACCCGTCGGTCGCGGCGCTTGAGACGATGATATTCCTCAGTCGAGATCATCACGGTGCGCTCCCGACCGTTGCGGGTGACCACCACGGGCTGGCTGAGCGCCATGTCCTGATAACGTCCAATATTGCGCTGAAACTCGGCCGCGTTGACTTTGATCATTTTCCTGCCATCTGATCCAGAAGTCATGCATTATACGTATAATGCATGACACCCTGAATCGACATGGAAGCAACGAACCGTCTCAGGCGGCGGAGCGCCGTCCGGGTAGCGGCGTCCCTGGCGTCTGATGGCCGACCGGCGTCACCAGCGTCAGCTCGGGATAGCCGCTCTCGATCAGCTCGACCGCGGCCTGCGCCACCTCGTCGTTCGGCTCCAGCATCGAAAGGAAGACCTCAGTGCCCTCGCCGACAAGGCGGCTGATGCCTTGCGCGTCGGTGGGTCCGCATTCGACCACGACCAGATCGTAGGCGGTGGTCAGCGACTGCATGATGATCGGCAGCCGGTCGGCGGCGCGCATGGCGCGAACCGGATCGGCGTTGCCGACGGGAATGACGTGGCAGTCCGAATAGAGATCGGCATGGATCACGTCGCTGAACTGCGCTTCGGAGGCAAGCAGATCGGTGATGCCCGGGAAAAGCCTGCTGTCCAGCGTCGGCCGCGAGGCGGCGCCCGAAGCGGTGAGATCGAGCAGGAGCACGCGCAGGCCGGCGTCGGAAACCTCACGCGCCACCAGCACCGCCGAGGCGGCCGCCTCGTCGCCTTCCGGCGACACGAATATGGCGCGCGCCGCACCGGTTGTGATCAGTTTCTCCACCGCCTTGTCGATTTCGACCTCGCCAAGGCTGCGGCGCGCCGGCCCGACGTCGTCGCCAGTTGCCGGGCCAGTTGCAGGCGCCGCGGCAGCCGCTTGCGGCTCTGCCTGGACTTGCGCCGTCCGATCCCTAGGGTCTTCGATATCGGCCGGTTCCTGATTGGGCGGCCCGTGATTGGACGGTTCGTGGGCAACCGGCATCGCGACCTGTTCGATCCGCTCGAAGCGGGCGCCGGCCGCCGGCCGCATGGCGCGACCCGAAAACAGCTCTTGCAAAAGCGTCACGATCGCCATGACCAGCAGCGAGCCGACGAAGGCCGCACCGGCGATCGGCAGGATTTTTGGGAAATAGGGTCCCGACGGCGCCACCGCGTGGGAAAAGACACGGGCGTCGACCGGCAGATAGTTGCTGTCCTTGCGCGAGGAGGCCTCGCGGTAGCGGGTCAGGTAGGATTCGAGCAGCTGGCGCTGGGCGGTCGCTTCGCGCTGCAGCGCGTCCAGTTCGACCTGCTGGTCGCCGGCGCGCGCCGATGCGGCCTTCAGCGTGTTGACGTCGGCGACAAGCTGGTTTTCACGGGCCTCGGCGGTCTGCGCCTGCGTCATCAGCCCTGTCATGATCTTTTCCGCCTCGTTGCGGATCTGGCGGTCGAGATCGGCAAGCTGCGACCTCAGCGCCCTTATGCGCGGATGATTGTCGAGCAAGGAGGTGGAAAGGTCGGCGATGTTGGTCTTGAGCTCGACCTGCCGCTCGCGCAGGCGCTGGATGAGTCCGGACGACAGCACCTCCGGTACCGCATCCAGCGAGCCGCCATTCTGCAGCGCCCTGCGCACGCTGTCTGCAGTCGCTGCCGCCGAGGCGCGATTGGCCCGCACCCGCGACAATTCGCTGGACAGTTCGGAAAGCTGCTGGGTGGCCAAAACCGAATTGTTGCCGCCCATCAATAGATCGGACTTGGCGCGGTAGCTTGCCACCTTGGCCTCGGCATCCTTCACCCGCTTCGACAGGTCGGCGATCTCCGGCGCCAGCCAGTCGGTTGCGGCGGAATTCGATTCGATATTGGCATTGCCCTGGACGGAGATGTAGGCGTCGGCGATGGCGTTCGGAATTTCGGCGGCGAGCCGGGGATCCTCCGAGGAGAATTCGATGACGATAACGCGAGATTTTTCAACGCGATAGACGTTGAGCCTCTCGCGCATCTTCGTCAGCACGCGTTCTTCCGGCGGAATCTCGTTGGGGTCGCTCTTCAGGCCGGCGACGACAAGCAGACGGCTCAACGCCGGCATATCCGCCGTCTCGTCGAACTCGGGAAGCCGCGACAGGTTCAGCTTCGATGCCACCTGCTTGAGGATGTCGGTCGAGGAAATGACCTCGACCTGGCTGGTCACGCCTTCCTCGTCGAGAATCGGCTTGTCGTTGTCATTGGTGCCGTCAGGGCGCGTGTAGACCGATTCGCGCGTCTCGATCAAAAGCCGGGTTTCGGCCCGGTAATGCGGCGTGGCGAGCCAGGTGAGCGCGAACGCCAGGCCGGTTACGACTAGCGCGACGGCAAGAATGCGCAGCCAATTCCTCGCAAGGCTGGCGAAGAGCTGCCTGAGATCGACGTCGACATCTGCGGCCGCGGATTGAACGGACATGCATCCTGCTCCGGTGCTTGAAGCGCGTCGCATTGAACGGATTCATGCGACGCGCTTCAAGCTCTTGTTTTCATGCATGTCGTTGTCCCAAAACCGCTGCGCACTTTTGGGCGACATGCATTGGTCAGCATACACCGTAAACAAATATGGTAACTCAGCCGTTAATATTGCGGTAAGCACCTGTCAGGTTTTACGCGCACGCGGCAGCTAAAGCACCGGAACCGGGCCGTCTCTGGTCGGTTGCCGTCGCTTGGGCCGCCCGCCTTTACCGGCCATTAACCCTAACCGAATGATAACGGGCCTCGATCTCCAGAGTTTGCCGCGGTGCAGCGGCGGCCAGTCGAAGGTGCATGTCCGGTCATGAAAAGCACTGCTCCCCTGTTCCGTGCGCTGCTCGCCGTGTCATTGCTTGCCGGTTGCTCCAGCTACCGGCCGGCGCCGGCCGCCTTTCATAAAATGCTCGATCATCCCTATCGCCTCGGCGCCGGCGACCGGGTCCGCGTCACCGTGTTCGAGCAGGAAGAATTGACCAACGTCTACAGCGTCGACCAATCCGGCTATCTGTCCATCCCGCTCGTCGGCGCCGTACCGGCGCGCGGCCACACCGCACAGCAACTCGAAGGCGAGATCGCCGACAAATTACGCCAGGGTTATCTCCGTGATCCGGACGTTTCGGTCGAGATCGACCGCTACCGGCCGATCTTCATCATGGGAGAGGTCGGTGCTGCGGGCCAGTACTCCTATGTTCCCGGCCTGACCGTGCAAAAGGCGATTGCCATCGCCGGCGGTTTCAGCCCGCGCGCCAACCAGGAAAGCGTCGACATCACCCGCGAAATCAACGGCAAGGTCATGACCGGTCGCGTTGCCACCTCCGACCCGCTTCTGCCCGGCGACACGGTCTATGTTCGCGAACGCCTGTTCTAGACCACGTGGCGGACACACTCAGGATCGTCCACTGCTTTCGCTCACCTGTCGGAGGGATTTTTCGTCACGTGCGCGACCTGACCGAGGCGCAGGTCGCCGCCGGGCATGCCGTCGGCATCGTCTGCGATTCGAGGACGGGCGGCGACTTCGAGGAACATTTGTTCGAACAGATGAAAGGCACAATGGCGCTCGGCATCCATCGCACGCCGATGCAACGGCATGTCGGACCGGGCGACCTCGCCTCGGCCTGGCGCACATTTGGGATCATCAAGGAATTGCGGCCGGACGTGCTCCACGGGCACGGCGCCAAGGGTGGCGCCTATGCCCGCCTGTTCGGCTCATTGTTGCGGGTATCAAGGTTTCGCGTAGCCCGCTTTTATTCGCCTCACGGCGGCTCTCTTCACTATGACGAGACCACCGCCACGGGGAAGCTGTTCTTCGCGCTCGAGCGGTTCATGGCGCGCTTCACCGACTATCTTCTGTTTGTCTCCGACTATGAAAGGCAGACATATCGCAGGAAGGTCGGCGAACCGCCGATCCCGAACAACCTTGTCTACAACGGCCTGAGCGCCGCCGAGTTCGAGCCGGTGCGAACCGAGCCGAATGCGGCCGATGCCCTCTATATCGGCATGATGCGCGACCTCAAGGGACCGGACATCTTCATCGATGCGCTGGTTCTTGCCGGAGCGCGGCTCGGCCGCCCGGTGAAAGCGGTGATGGTCGGCGACGGCGACGACCTGCCGCGCTACAATGCGCAAGTGAAGCGGCTCGGGCTCGAAGGCCATATGCGCTTCCTGCCGCCGATGCCGGCGCGCAAAGCCTTCGCGCTGGCCGAACTGGTTGTCGTGCCCTCGCGCGCGGAAGCCATGCCCTACATCGTGCTGGAGACGCTCGCCGCCGGCAAATCGATGATCGCCACCGGCGTCGGCGGCATCCCGGAAATTTTTGGCGCCGGTTCCCCTGCCCTGATCCGGCCCGATCCGCGCGAACTTGCCGACAAGATGAGCGCGGCGCTGGCCGACCCCAATGCCTATGGCGGGCTGATGCCCGATACCGCCGACCTCAAGGCGCGATTCGGCGCCGACGTGATGGCCGCCGCGATCGAGACGGCCTATTTCGCGGCGCTCAGGCGCTAACCCGAAATGGGCGGTAACCCCAAAAGGGCGTTAACTTCAAAGCTTCTCCAAAACCTATTTGTTGTTTCAAGGGTTTCTTAGCTCTCATTCGCTATTCACTTGCGTGAAGCTTTGCGGATGCACCATGAGCGACACGGATCCCGCACGCGGCTTTTCGAAAGACGCGGTGCGCAATTTCAACGGCCCGGCCGGTGGCGATAGCCCCGGCGACATGAACGACGTCGCCCGTCAGGTCGCGTCGCAATACCGGCGCGACACCATGTCGCCGATCATGGTCAGCGGCGTCTTGCGCATGGTCGAATTCGCACTGCTGTTTCTGTCGGGCCTGTGCATCTATTTTTACTATGTCGGCTTCTTCAACCATCTCGCCTGGCAATATCCGCTGGCGATCGCCGCCGCCTCGTCCCTCGCCGTGGTGCTGCTCGACGTCGCCGACTGCTACCAGATCGTCTCGTTTATGCGGCCGCTTGCCAATTTCGGCCGTCTGCTGGTGGTCTGGGCCGGCACCTTCGCCTTGATGGCGCTGACGGCATTCGCCGTGAAGATGTCGCAAGATTTTTCGCGCCTGGTTTTCGGCACCTGGTTCGTCGTCGGCTTCATGCTGATCTTCTGCCTGAGACTGCTGATGTCGAAGCTGATCCGGCGCTGGGCGCGCGACGGGCGCATGGAGCGCCGCGCCGTCATCGTCGGCGGCGGCACGGCGGCGGAGGTCCTGATCCGCTCCGTCGAAAAGCAGCCCTACAACGACATCCGCATCTGCGGCATCTTCGACGACCGCGGCGACAAGCGCTCACCACCCATCGTCGCCGGCTATCCAAAACTCGGCACCGTTTCCGAGCTCATCGAGTTCGCCCGCATCGCCCGTATCGACATGCTGATCGTATCACTGCCGCTGACCGCCGAATCGCGCGTCCTGCAACTTTTGAAGAAGCTGTGGGTGCTGCCTGTCGACATCCGGCTCTCGGCGCATTCGAACGCGCTGCGATTCCGGCCACGCGCCTATTCCTACATCGGCTCGGTGCCGATGCTCGACATCTTCGACAGGCCGATCAACAACTGGGATTCGGTCGCCAAGCGCGCCTTCGACATCGTCTTCTCGATCATCGGCATCATGGTGTTCTCGCCGGTCATGCTGGCGACAGCGATCGCCATCAAGCTCGACAGCAAGGGACCAGTGCTGTTCCACCAGAAGCGGCATGGTTTTAACAACGAGATCATCGAGGTCTACAAGTTCCGTTCGATGTACACTGACAAGGCGGACCCGACCGCCAGGCAGACGGTGACCAGGAACGACCCGCGCGTCACCCGCGTCGGCCGCTTTATCCGCAAGACCTCGATCGACGAGTTGCCGCAGTTCTTCAATTCACTTTTCGGTTCGCTGTCGCTGGTCGGCCCGCGCCCGCACGCCATTGCCGCCCAGTCGCACAACCTTCTCTACAATGAGGTGGTCGACGGCTATTTCGCACGCCACAAGGTCAAGCCCGGCGTCACCGGCTGGGCGCAGATCAATGGCTGGCGCGGCGAGATGGATACCAACGAGAAGATCCGCATGCGGACGGAGTACGACCTGTACTATATCGAGAACTGGTCGCTGCTGTTCGATCTGAGGATCCTGTTCCTGACACCGATCCGGCTGGTCAATACGGAAAATGCCTATTGAGCGCAGTCGCGCATGAACTGCCGCCGGCTGCGGTCAACGCCAAGCTGATCGCGCTGATTGCGTCGGGCGCGGTTTTTCTCGGCGTCTTCCTGTCCGGCTTCGTCATCGCCGAGCCGGCGCCATACGACCTCTACATGGTTGGGCTGATGGCAGTGTGGGCCTTGTTCGGCCTGCGCATATCGCGCGCGGCGGCGCCGCTGCTGGTGCTGCTGGTGGTCATGAACATCGGCGGCATGATCGCGATGACCCAGATGTCGGATATTGCCGGCACCCCGCTCTATCTCGCCGTGTCGCTGTTCCTTGCGTTTACCGCAGTGTTCTTCGCCTCGGTGACATCGGTCCAGCCCAATCTCTACCGGGTGATCTTCCGGGCCTATGCGATGTCGGCGGTGCTGACCTCGCTGCTTGGGATAGCCGGCTATTTCCATGCCTTTCCGGGGGCGGAGATCTTCACCAGATACGACCGCGCCACCGGCGCCTTCCAGGATCCGAACGTGTTCGGGCCGTTCCTGGTGCTGCCCGGCATGTACCTGCTCCATCTCCTGCTGACAGGCCCCGTCTCGCGCATGCCGTTGCTGGCGATGCCACTGCTGATCATCACGGCCGGCATTTTCTTCTCGTTCTCGCGCGGCGCCTGGGGCATGTTCGGCGTTTCGGCGATCCTGCTCACCGGCGCCCTGTTCCTGCAGAGCGCCAGCGGAAAATTCCGGCTGCGTGTCGTCGTCATGACCATCGCCGCCATCTCGCTGCTGGTCATCGCGATGCTCGTCGTCCTGCAACTGCCGGGTGTTTCAGAAATGTTCTCCAGCCGCGCCCAGCTGGAACAGAGCTACGATACTGCCCGCCTCGGCCGTTTCGCCCGCTATATCTTCGGTTTCCAGATGGCGCTTGAGCATCCGCTCGGCATCGGCCCGCTCGTCTTCGGCACGATTTTCGGCGAGGACACACACGACATCTGGCTAAAAATGCTGATGGACTATGGCTGGCTCGGCTTCGTCTCGTTCCTGACGCTGACCTGCTGGACGATAGCAGCCGGCTTCCGCATTCTCCTGCGCGACAGGCCGTGGCAGCCCTACCTGCTGTGCGCCTATGTCGCCTTCATCGGCAATATCGCGCTGGGCACCTTCATCGACATTGATCACTGGCGCCACGTCTATCTGCTGCTCGGGCTGATCTGGGGCGCGATCGCATTGGAATCCCGCCACCAGCGGCAGTTGCGGCCGGCGGCGGCGTCAGCGCCGGCGGCATGATGGATTTCTGGGTGCAAGCCCAGGTGTTTTAAAATGGCCGGCGTGGCCGGAGTCGAGCCGTTGACCCCTTGACCCCGAGGAAATTGGGCGCAACGCGGACTTTTGTTTAAAGTCATCGCGTTACGCCGTTTTCGCCTTCCTAATTCGTGACTTTTTTCGGGACTTCGCGGCAGCGTTTTGTAGCAACTCCATCGCTGCGGCCACCTCTTCGTCCAGCTCGTGGGCGTAGCGAGTGGTGGTCTTAGCCATTGCCGTCGAACATGGCGGGAACTCGCTGCAGGGCTGGCGATGGGCATAGGCATAGCCCGTCGGCATGGCGCTGGCCGGATGAACTTAGGCGAGCGTCGCGCAATCCAACGTATAGGCGGCAACGCCATCACTACGACCGCCGCCACGGCCGTATCCAGGGCGAAACGTTGATCGTCATCTAAGCATCCACCAAACGATGGCCGCATACAGCAAAAACACGAGCGCGGCACCCGCGATCAACATACCTCTTCGCGTTCGCCACCTTGGCGGCTCAGCCGGCACAAGCCTGAACCGCTTGGCATGCTCCGTTGCGATTTTCAGTAGGGCTGCAGCCGTTTCGCGCGGCGTCCACCCCTTCGCTTCCGACGCAGTCACCAAGGCTGCAAATGCGGCTTCCAAGGCGACTTCACAGTTGACGTCCCGATCTGGGCTACCCTTTGGCAATATGGGTGGTTGCACGGCTTGGGACATGCACACAAAGCGGTTCGCGGATGAAAGGTTCCCGCGTTTCGAGCCCTTCACTTTCGAAGGTCGCCGAGCAGTTCGAATTCCCCGACAGTGTAGCATTTCGTCTTCAGCCAGTTGGTCGACGGGCCGCTGCGATACTGAGTGTCTCGACGCTTGGACACCATTCCCTCAAGGCCGGCCAGGTCGATCAGGTAATAGATCGCATTGGCGTCGCCCCCGAGCGCCTGGCTGAACTGGATGCGGATATCAGGCGGGATGATGCCGGTCAGGATGTCGCGGCGCACTTGGAGCGCCATGTCGCGCAGGTCGTGGCCATTGAGGTGCAGCAGATTGAAGGCAACAAGGTAGAGATCGTGCTGGCGCCGCGTGATGGCCTTGCGCAAAGCCGCGAAATCCGACAGGCCGGCATCATTGGGCACGATGATCTCACCGTCGATGATGGCACTGTCCACAGCGAGTGACTTCGATGCGGCGGCCAGGGTCGCGGTATTTTCGCCGTCCAGCCCAAGCCACGGCGGGTGAAAATGCGCGTGCCGCTTTCGTCAACGATCATTTGCGACCGGTAGCCGTCGAATTTGACCTCATGAAGCCACACGCCACCTCGGGAGGCTTCTCAACCAAGGTCGGCAGTAGTGGCGGGACAAACTTCAAACGCATGCATTGACTCGCAAAACCGCGATTCAATTAGCATGTTCTTAATTAGTTCCGGAAAATTTTAACTAATCTTTGACCGCGCTGTCCCAGAATAGGACGGCGCGGTCAAACCCCCAAACGGGCTGCGCTGGCGGCTCCGGCAATTCGCCTTCCCGCGCCACTGTCGGAGCCGCTACCACACTCCTTCAAAGTACCAGCATCGGTTGAATCATCTGTTACCGCACGTGCTTTACGGTGCGTTTTCTCAGTCGTTAGACTTTGATGGAACAGGGCCTCGCCTTGTCCGGACGGAAGCCCGTCTTGCGCTCGCGGCTCGAAACCGGCATCTTCCGAGCCATGGGGGATGTTGCAGCGAAAAAGCCAAAGACGGTCTACGGCGCCGATATGACGCCCTCGGGCTTTCTACGATTGTCGGTTAACGGCGATACCGGCCTCGAGCGCAAGTCGATCGAGTGGTTGAAAGACATTGGATTTCCCCATGAAGCCATACGCCGGGGTGGTGGTGAACTGGCCAGGCCGGGCAATCCGTTTCCGCAAAGTGCGGGACGGTAGAAAAATCAAACGCGCCAGCCAAGGATCGGAAGGCCCCTAATCGTCTTCCTTCTGGATCTCGGCTTCTTCCCTTAGCTTTTGCCAGTCGGCTCCGTGCTTGCGAAGCAGGGCTCGCGCCTGTTTCGGCGTCACGTCTGTGACCTCCGTCAAGTGCTCAACCTCAAGCTCTGCACCTTTCTTGACCCGGCTCGTATCGGTCGATTTCTTTCGGGCCACCTCTGCGCCTCCTTGCTCCACGGTCAGTGGCAACGAGTGTCGCACGTTGAGGTTCCACCCATGTGTAACTATCTGCCGGCCGCATGATTTCTACCGCCTAAGAGAGACAACTATGCTCAGACCGTTGCTCGTTGCAGGCGCCCTCTACGCCGCATTCCAAATTGGTAGAGAATACGGCCGCGCCGAAGCCGAAGCGTTGCTATCGCCGCCTGTCGATGACGAGCATCGCCCGACGGCAAGCGACGATGCAGAGTTCGGCGAGTAGCCATAGGGCGCTTGCTCATCGTCATTCGCGGCTTCAAGTCTGGCCTGATCTTCCAGAATCCGTTCCAACTTATGCGGCGAACTTGAACGGTGCCGTCGCCGATGGTGACGGCGTGGGAAGTGGTCATAGGGGGCTTCGTGGATGACGCTCGAGGCGGAATCTCTGCATCGAACCTGGCGACGCACGGAAAACGCGCGTCCAGGGTGGTGGCGAGCACAATAGAAAGGATATGCATTTCGGGTTTCTTAGAGGAATTACGCAGGCTAGGTTCGGAGTAGCCGAGGCGCAGGAATGCAGAACATTCGGGCTTTCACTTCGGCACTTTTCGGGACTCCGGGTTCCGAAAACGGGCGATTTGAGCGCCTTTCGTTCCGAAAATGGAAAAGGCGCCAGAAGCGCCTTCAATAAAAACTAGGGATCTCAAGGATTTAATGGTCGGAGTGGCCGGATTCGAACCGACGACCCCTTGACCCCCAGTCAAGTGCGCTACCGGGCTGCGCTACACTCCGGACCGGTCGCGATGTATCGTGATAACCCGGTTCGGGTCAACCGAATTCGGCGGCCGTCGTGCCGATACCCGGCATCGTGGATTTGAAGTTCCTGCTCCGTTGGACGTCGTCAGCATTCAGGAACTTCAAATCCAGAATCACACTCGTTTGTCTGGCTTGATCCTCTGGCGTCGCTGTTATGAGACGGGCCGTCGATTTTCCACGGATTGTGTCAGCGCGGCTGTATCGATCAGCGCGTTTTCCGGAAGCCGGAGCGCTGAGGCTATTCGCCTAAGCTTCGACAAATCGGCATTCCTGCCGTTCTCGATGTCCGCGATTTCGTCGACCGACAGGCCGCACGTCAGGGACAGCTCTTCCATGCTGTATCCCCTGGTTTCTCGGATGGCCTTGAGGGCGCTGTGGTCGGGCGCAGCTTCGGTCGCCGACAGTTCGGAAAATGCTTCGCTTGTTGCTATTTGGGGCATTTGGCAACTCCGTGGATTTAAAGAGTTTGATCAAATCAAGAAGTTGCCTGAGACGGCGCAGAGAATGCCCTCTCGATGGTGATTTGCCAAGCGCCAAAAACGCCGTCACGGCATCGTGATTCCGATCGGCAGCAGCCCGGCACAGGCCTCGGCGGCACCGGCGCGGGACCGTCATCCCGATCGGGGTCTTTGACTGGCGATCGCCGAATTGTTCGACGGTTCTGAGCCGCTCCCCTTTCAAGCCGCTGTCGCTGGCCCGTCAGCCGTTTTGAGCGGATCGAATCTCAGCGGCGGGAGCCTGAGCATGCAGAACGCGTCAGGGGGGTGCGAATTTTCTTGAACCGACGCGTGAACCTTTTCTCTCCGGGCCGCACCAACACGGCATGGGAGCCACCAAGGCGGTCCCAACCGGAAGGACGCCCTGACGGCGATCCTCGATCAAGAGAAGGAAATGCTCAAATGACCAACATCTCGAATGTCAAGCGCCTGTCGCTCGCCGCTGCCATCGTCGTCTCGTCCTTCGGCTCGATTTCACTGCCGAGCTCGGCCTTCGCCAACGGCACGCATCCGAGCGGCGGCGGCGCGGTTTGCAAGGGCGCGGGTCACTGCCTGGTGCTGCAGCTCGACTGCAAGGGTACTTATACGGACGCCACCGACTCCAACGGCACCGTCTACGGCAAATGCAGCCAGACCGCACAGGTCAGCCCGAAGAACAAGCTCAAGTTCGCGCGCTGATCGACTTTTAGTCAACGAAAATGGCGGCCGTCGGCGCCGCCATTTTCTTGTCTCAACGTGCCGATCTCGATCTCGTTCGCGACGTTTTCTGCTGACGGCTGAGGAACAGGCTGGCGACGAGCCCGACCACAACCAGACCGACTGCGGCCGCTGTCGCGGGATGATCGCGGGCTGTCTTCTCTATCACCCTGCCATGCCTTCTGATCGCAGGTAGCGCGTCACTCAAGCGCTCGGCGAGGTCCAAGTAATAGTCCGACGCGGTGTCACGCCCGTCCTCGTAATAGGCGCTGCCGCGCCTGGAAACGGCTTTCCTCAACGCCGCCAGTTCCCTGGAGAGAGCCGCGACCTGTTTTTCAAGATCGATGTCGGAGAGGGTCGAAAATGATACCATGACAGGCTTCCTTCTTTTGCGAAGGAACGCATGATCGCAAAACCGGTTCCGGTTTTTGCCGCGACCGAGTGGGGGCCCGAAGCGTCGCATCGGAAAGGATTCATGCGACCCGTTTGAAGTTCTATGCAGTCCTTATCCCAACATGCACTACAGCGCCGCGCGTCCTATCGGAGGCGCAAGGAGTCTGCAGCATTTTTTAATTTGCGCATTTTTCGGGGTCATGGGCTAGCGCACCTGATCGAGCAGGCGCTTGCATTCCAGAAGGTCGAACAGCGCCTCCTGCAGCAAAGCGCGATTGTCACGCGAGAGTTTCGACGTGCCCGGCTGCACCGGGCCTTCGTCGTCGGACTTGCCCAGGCCGAAAAAGCGCCGGCTGGGTTTCACCTTGGGCTCGCCGACCAGCATCTCGTCATCGGCGCCGCGCGGCTGGGCCGCCGGCGTCAGCGGCACCGCATCGGCCTGCCGGCGCTGCGAGATCGCCTCGACGGCCGCCATGTCGCCATTGCCGATGGCGACCAAAAAATGATTGCCGTTCTCGCGCAACAGCTTCTGCACACCCTTGATCGTGTATCCCTGATCGTAGAGCATGTGGCGGATGCCCTTGATCAGTTCGACATCCTGCGGCCGGTAGTAGCGGCGGCCGCCGCCGCGCTTCATCGGCTTGATCTGGTTGAAACGCGTTTCCCAAAAACGAAGCACATGCTGCGGCAGGTCGAGATCTTCTGCGACCTCACTGATGGTGCGGAAAGCGTCGGGGCTCTTGTCCATGTGCGAAATCCTCACGCTGGAGCATGGTCCCGAAAAGTCGGAATCGGTTTTCGGCCAGGATCATGCTCAACAAAGAGTCATTCCGATCCGGCTTGTTCTGCCGAATCGAGCCTTATTTCAGCGGTTTATGAAACAATATTCAAGCCCGGCGTCAAAGCAGGCGACCGTTTTCAACCAGGCCTTGAAGCGCGGGCGCTATTTGCTGCCCTTGGCCTTGCCGATCTGGTGCGCGCGCAGAATGCGGTTCTTCAGCACATTCGACGATTTGAAGGTCATCACGCGGCGCGGCAGGATCGGCACTTCCTCGCCGGTTTTGGGATTGCGCCCGATGCGCTCGTTCTTGGAGCGGACATGGAAGGTTGCGAACGACGACAATTTCACCGTCTCGCCGCGAACGATCGCCTCGCAGATCTCGTCCAGAACCGCTTCGACGAGCTCGGCCGATTCAGTACGCGACAAGCCAACCTTGCGATAAACGGCTTCAGCAAGATCGGCGCGCGTAAGTGTCTTTCCCCCCATGCGAACCGTCCCCATCAGCTCAAAAAACATAACTCTATATAAGCAAAGATAGAGCCTAAGTAATTGATCCGGCAAGGTCAAGGACCGAACCTGTCCGTTCGGCACTTACCAGCGAACCAGGACCGCGCCCCAGGTGAAGCCGCCGCCCATCGCCTCGATCAGCACCAGATCACCCTTCTTGATGCGGCCGTCGGCGACCGCCACCGAGAGAGCCAGCGGCACCGAAGCAGCCGAGGTGTTACCGTGCAAATCGACGGTAACCACCACCTTTTCTTCTGCTATCCCGAGCTTCTTGGCGGAAGCGTCGATAATCCGCTTATTGGCCTGATGCGGCACGAACCAGTCGAGATCCTCAACGGTGATCCCGGCAGCTGAGAACGTCGCCTCGATGACGTCGGTGATCATGCCGACCGCGTGCTTGAACACTTCGCGGCCTTCCATCCTGAGATGGCCCACCGTTCCGGTGGTCGACGCTCCACCGTCGACGAACAGCTTGTCCTTGTGAGCCCCGTCGGAGCGCAGGCTGGCCGCCAGCACGCCGTGGTCGGCAATGCCGCCTGCCCCCTCGCCTGCTTCCAGCACCATCGCGCCGGCGCCGTCGCCAAACAGCACGCAGGTCGAGCGATCGCTCCAGTCGAGGATGCGCGAAAAGGTTTCGGAGCCGATCACCAGCACGCGTTTGGCCAGGCCGCCGCGGATATAGAGGTCGGCCGTCGTCACCGCGTAGACGAAGCCCGAGCACACCGCCTGCATGTCGAAGGCGAAGCCGTGATGCATGCCGAGCCGGTTCTGGATGTCGACGGCGGTCGCCGGAAAGGTGTTGTTGGGCGTCGAGGTCGCCAGCACGATCAGGTCGATGTCGGCCGGCGTCAGGCCGGCATTGTCGAGTGCTGCGCGCGCCGCCGCCTCGCCGAGCGAAGCCGTCGTCTCGTCGTCGGCCGCGATATGGCGCTGGCGGATGCCGGTGCGCTGGGCGATCCATTCGTCTGACGTCTCGACCATGCCTTCGAAATCGGCATTCTTCATGATGCGGCGGGGCAGCGCGGCGCCTGTGCCGCGCACGACTGATCTGATCAAGGCTCTTTCCTATTCCTCTGCGTCGGCAACGACGTCGGATTTCCTGGATGTCTGGGTATGCGGATTGCGCGCATGGAATAGATCTAGATCGGCTTCGATGCGATCGAGCAGATTGTTGCGCACCATGTCGTAACCAAGCTCGATCGCCGCCGCGAAGCCGTCCGAATCGGCGCCGCCGTGGCTTTTCACCACGACGCCGTTCAGACCCAGGAAAACCCCGCCGTTGGAGCGGCCGACATCCATCTTTTCGCGCAGGCGATCGAAGGCGCCTTTGGCGAATACATAGCCGATCCTGGCCATCAGCGTGCGGTCCATCGCGGCGCGCAGGTAACCGGCGATCTGTCGTACCGTGCCTTCCGCCGTCTTCAGCGCGATGTTGCCGGCAAATCCTTCGGTGACGACCACGTCGACCGTGCCCTTGCCGATGTCGTCGCCCTCGACGAAACCATGGTAGTTCATCGAGGCCATGTTGGCCTCGCGCAACATGCGGCCCGCCTCCTTGACCTCTTCCTGGCCCTTGATCTCCTCGACGCCGACATTGAGCAGACCGACGCTCGGCCGTTCGATGCCGAAAACCGAGCGCGCCATGCCAGTGCCCAGAATGGCAAAATCAACCAGTTGATGCGCATCCGCGCCGATGGTGGCGCCGACGTCCAGCACCACGCTTTCGCCGCGCAATGTCGGCCAGAGCGCCGCGATCGCCGGACGGTCGATGGTCGCCATGGTGCGGAGGCAGAATCTCGACATCGCCATCAGCGCGCCGGTGTTGCCGGCCGAGATGCAGGCGTCGGCAGTGCCTGCCTTGACCGCCTCGACCGCTTTCCACATCGACGACTTCCAGCGGCCATGGCGCAGCGCCTGGCTCGGCTTGTCGTCCATCCGGACTGCTACCTCGCAGTGGATGAACTCGCTCACTTCCGCCAGTTTGGGCAGCTTTGCGAGTTCGGGGCGCACTGCCTCCTCGCGACCATAGATGACGAAGCGGATGTCGGGACGCCGGGTCGCGACCGTCATGAGCGCCGGGATGACCACGCTTGGTCCGTGATCGCCGCCCATGGCATCGATGGAAATCCTGATCACGCGGTGTTCATCTCACAGTTTGCTTGAGCGAGCGCCTGGCGCTGGCAACGGGTTTGGGGCTCGCGAAGGTTCGGCGAAAATAGCGTTTTTGGGCTGCCGCACAACCGGCTTTCTCCGATTGGGTCGGGTTTTCAGGATTTCCCCAGCAGGGAACGCAGCTTTTGCTGGAATTCGCTTTCCGCAGTCCCGGCATCGTCGGCAGCCTCCATCGAAACGCCTTGCTTGCGCGGATAGGGATCGATCGCCAGTCCAAAGAACTGTTCGGCGAGCGCCCCGACATCGATCGAATTGCCGGAAAAAGTTTCGGGGCTGTCCGGCCCTTCGGCATCGAGCATTATCTCGCCGCCGCCCTCGAAACCCTGCCGCCCGAGCTTCGACTGCTCCGGCAGGAACAGTGCGTCGACCGCCTCGTCGATATGCGCCTCGATCGGGTCCAGGGTGACGATGCAGGCCTGGGTGATAGCGGCCTCGACGCGGCCGCTGACCTTGACGCCGTTGCGCTTCCATGGCGCCACCAGCAGTTCGGCGCGGTAGTTCTCGACCGACAGCAACTCGTGCTCGCCTGCCAGCGCGGCGCGCTGCGCGGCGTCGGCCTCGATCAGCACCGGCAGTCCCTTTTGCGGCAGCCGGGCGACATTGGCCACGAAGGACACGGGGCTCTGGCGATCAGGGCTTTGGGAATCGGGGTGTTTCATCTTTTCCTTAGATAGTCTTATTTTTCTTAAATAGGCTTGGCCACGGGGAATGCCACAGTGCCGGAAACAATCGATTCGGTCGGCTGTTCGGCGAGTCGTCTGGAGGCATCGGCGACGTAGCCGGCCAGATGCATCGCCTGCGGCCAGGTGCCGGCATCGGGCCTGACATTGCGGGCAAGGGCCGCGACTAGGGCGTCATGGTCGTTTCGTTCCAGCGCATCGTCATAGGCGGCGGTGCGGCCATAGAACATCTTCGCCAGTTTCTTCATGCGCTTCGGCACGCCGACGTCGCCGATGCCGAGTTCCCGCAGCGAATGCTCGACATCCATGAAGAATTCGTCGATCAGCACCTGCGCGACCTCCCCGGCAACACCGCCCTCGCCGCGCAGCCGGTGCTGGAACAGGAACATGTGCAGCGACAGCATCTCGAAGCGGCCAAGCGGCGTGTCCGGGACATTCCAGTCTGAATAAAACACGGTTTGCCGCGCCGCTGCCACGATTTGTGCGTAAAGCGCCTCGGTGATAGCGCGGTTGGCGTGACGTTCGCGACCAAAAAGGCGCTGGAACATTGAGGGTGGTCTCCCGGGGACCGTTTGTTGAATTGGCCTTGTTGCATCGGCGAGCAAGCTGGTTTACCGGTTTTGCGGCCCAGCGCAAGTTGCGGCCAGCTAATGGAGTTGTAGTTGCGCGCGCTGAAAATCAAGTCGACTTTTCTGCCCAGGTCCGCTTTTCCGAGATCCGCCGGCGCGATCTCGCTGCTGGTGGTTGCTTCGGCGCTTTGCGCCTGCAACTCGTCGAAGATGATCGGTGATCTCAATCCCAGCGAGACGCTGACGCAGGGCTACGTCATCGACCAGCAGGCGATCGACCTGGTGCCGGTCGGCTCGAGCCGCGAACAGGTGCTTCTGGCGCTCGGCACCCCGTCGACCAAGGCGACTTTCGACAACGAGGCCTTCTACTACATCTCACAGACGCGCAAGCGGTACGTCGCCTTCGACAAGCCGAGGCTGGTCGACCAGAAGGTGCTGGCCGTCTATTTCGGCGAGGACGGGCGCGTTACCCAGATCGCCAATTACGGCCTGAAGGACGGCAAGGTGTTCGACTTCATCTCGCGGACCACGCCGACCGGCGGCAAGGACCAGAACTTCCTCAGCCAGATCATCGGCGGCGCCAGCAAGCTGGCGCCCGGCCTCCCCGGTGGCGGAGGCGCCGCCTCGCCCGGCACCTGATCCTCCTTTTCTTTTGCTTCCCTTCTTTTGTTTTGCATCTGGGGAAGCAGCAACATCTCAGGCGACCGAAAACCCGCGGGAGCGATCCCGCGGGTTTTTGTTTTGAGACAGCGGCCGCGTTTTTGAGACAGCAGCCATTGTCGCAGGCCGCAGGCCAATCTCAACGCGAACTTGGACCCGTCACGGTCGTCATTGCCAACGCTGAATGTCCAAAATTGAACAACCCGCGGGATCGCTCCCGCGGGTTGTGGATTTCGGCCCCGGAAGGCCAAGCGGCCTCAGCCGTGCGCGAGCACCGCCAGCAGCAGCAAGGCGACGATGTTGGTGATCTTGATCGCCGGGTTGACTGCCGGACCGGCGGTGTCCTTGTAGGGATCGCCGACCGTGTCGCCGGTCACCGAGGCCTTGTGCGCCTCGGAGCCCTTGAGATGCTTGACGCCGTCCTTGTCGGTAAAGCCGTCCTCGAACGATTTTTTCGCATTGTCCCAGGCGCCGCCGCCAGAGGTCATCGAGATGGCGACGAACAGGCCGTTGACGATGACGCCGAGCAGCGAGGCGCCAAGTGCTGCAAAGGCGGACGCCTTCGAGCCCGAGATCAGCAGCACGCCGAAATAGACGACCAGCGGTGCCAGCACCGGCAGCAGCGACGGAATGATCATTTCCCGGATCGCCGCCTTGGTCAGAAGATCGACCGCACGCGCATAGTTCGGCTTCGAGGTGCCGGCCATGATGCCCGGATCCTCGCGGAACTGCTTGCGCACCTCCTCGACGATGGCGCCCGCCGCACGGCCGACAGCCGTCATGGCGATGCCGCCGAACAGATACGGAATCAGACCGCCGAAGATCAGACCGGCGACGACGTAAGGGTTGGAGAGGTCGAAAGAGACTTCGCCCATGCCCTGGAAGTAAGGGTATTTGTCGCCATTGGCGGCAAAGAACTTCAGGTCGTTGGAGTAGGCCGCAAACAGCACCAGCGCGCCGAGACCGGCCGAACCGATGGCGTAACCCTTGGTCACCGCCTTGGTCGTGTTGCCGACGGCATCGAGCGCGTCGGTCGACTGGCGCACTTCCTTGGGCAAGCCGGCCATTTCGGCAATGCCGCCAGCATTGTCGGTGACCGGGCCGAAGGCGTCGAGCGCAACGATCATGCCGGCAAGGCCGAGCATCGTGGTGACTGCGATCGCCGTGCCGTAAAGGCCGGCGAGTTGGTAGGTCGATATGATGCCGCCGACGATGACGATCGCCGGAAGTGCCGTCGATTCCAGCGAGACCGCAAGGCCCTGGATGACGTTGGTGCCGTGACCGGTAACCGAAGCCTGGGCGATGGAGTTCACCGGGCGCTTGTCGGTGCCGGTGTAGTATTCGGTGATCACCACGATGAGACCGGTCACCAGAAGGCCGATCAGGCCGCAGATGAACAGGTTCGTGCCGGTGATGGCCATACCGGCGACCGTGCCGATCTCGCCCCAGCCCAGCGTTGTCGAGGTGGCGATGCCGAGGCCGACGATCGACAGCAGGCCGGTGACGATCAGGCCCTTATAGAGCGCGCCCATGATCGAGCCGTTAGAGCCGAGCTTGACGAAGAAGGTGCCGACGATGGAGGTCAGGATGCAGGCGCCGCAGATGGCCAGCGGATAGAGCATCGTGGCGCTGAGAACGGCGGTGCCGCCGAAGAAGATGGCGGCGAGGACCATGGTGGCGACCACGGTCACCGCATAGGTCTCGAACAGGTCGGCAGCCATGCCGGCGCAGTCGCCGACATTGTCGCCGACATTATCGGCGATGGTGGCCGGGTTGCGCGGATCGTCTTCGGGAATGCCGGCTTCGACCTTGCCGACGAGATCGCCGCCGACGTCGGCGCCCTTGGTGAAGATGCCGCCGCCGAGACGGGCAAAGATCGAGATCAGCGAGGCGCCGAAGCCGAGCGAAACCAGCGAGTCGATGACGACGCGGTCGTTGGGCTGAAGGCCCACGAATTGGGTGAGGATCAGGTAATAGATCGAGACACCGAGCAAGGCCAGGCCAGCGACCAGCATGCCGGTGATGGCGCCCGACTTGAAGGCGATCTCGAGGCCGGCTGCGAGGCTGTTGGAAGCCGCCTGCGCGGTGCGCACATTGGCGCGCACCGAGACGTGCATGCCGATGAAGCCGGCGGCGCCCGACAGAACGGCGCCGATCAGGAAGCCGATGGCGGCGGTGATCGAAAGCAGCCACCAGGCGAGCAGCAGGACCACGACGCCGACGATGGCGATGGTGGTGTACTGGCGCGCCAGATAGGCCTGCGCGCCTTCGCGGATGGCCGCGGAGATTTCCTGCATGCGTGCATTGCCCTGATCGGCCGCGAGGACCGATTTTGTCGCCCAGATGGCGTAAAGGACTGAAAGCAGACCGCAGGCGATGACAGCTAAAATTATGGTCATTGCCGGATTTTCCTCGATTGATGACCCAAAAGAACCCCTCCCTGGGCCGTTGAGACGGGGAGCGGATTCCGCGCGCGGAATCCGCTCCCCTCGCATCGGCTTATGCGAAACAGGGGTGCGAACGTCAAGATATTGTTCGGTTTTTGCCCGGCTTTCGCCCAAAAGCCCCAGCTTTCGCCAAAGCAATGGGCGGAAACACGCTCGGCAGTGCCGCCCACCCGATTAGTTCGATTGAAATCGGCTGGCGGTCGTCTGCCTTTGCGCAGGTCGCCGTCCGGCTCGACCACGAAGATCAGCACCGCCAGCATGGTCATGTAGAGCATGAAAGCGTTCTGCTGGCCGTTTCAGATGTTGGACTGCCACCTTGGCGTGAGCCTGAACAGCCAGGCAGAACTTGCAGATGGACAGCGCTCATGCAGCTTTGCAAATATCGGGGGCAGCCTATCTTCGGGATGGAGTTGGAGATGACCGATGAAGTTCAAGGCGATCATTCACGAAGCCGAAGAAGGTGGCTACTGGGCCGAAGTGCCGGCAATTCCCGGCTGCGCGACCCAGGGTGAAACCTTGGACGAGCTTGTCGAGAACTTGCGTGAAGGCTGTCTCTCGGTAGAGCCGCTATCTTTCACTTCAGAACCCGGCCGGGTCATGGAAATCGCTGTTTGAAATCCATTTCCGCCGAGATGAGCGAACGCGATATCTGAGTTGTTATCTACGCCGTCTCCCGCCCCATGCGGCGTGCGGTGTAGCGCTCGATCGCCGACAGCCCGTCATAGATCAGCACGGCAAGGACGGCGACGATCAGGCCGCCCTGCAGGACGAAGGCGAGATTGTTGGACAACAGACCGGCGATGATCACCTCGCCCAGCGTCCTGGCCGCCACGGTCGAGCCGATCGTCGCGGTGGCGAGGCTGATGACCACCGAAAGCCGGATACCGCCGAGAATGATCGGCGCGCTGAGCGGCAGCTCGACCTTGACCAGCCTTTGCCAACCGGTCATGCCGGCGCCGCGCGCAGCCTCGACCACATTGGCCGGCAGCGTCGTCAGCCCGGTCAGCGCGTTCTCGAAGATCGGCAGCAGGCCGTAAAGAAACAGCGCGATCAGTGTCGGCTTCTCGCCAAAGCCGACGGCCGGCACGGCCAGAGCCAGCACCGCCACCGGCGGAAAGGTCTGGCCGATATTGACCAGGCTGCGCGACAGCGGCAGGAATTCGACGCCGGCCGGCCGAGTGACCAGGATAGCCAGCGCCACGGCAACGATGGTTGCCGCCACCGTCGCGATCAGCACGGTCCTCAGATGCAGCAGCGTCAGCGTCAACAGGCTGCCCTGGTTGTAGATTGCCGGCGCGTTGCTCTCGGTCAGCGGCTTCAGCAGCGGCTCGAACCAACCCGGATTGGTCACGAACGCAATGAGCAGCACCACCAGGGCAAGCCTGAGCAGTGACGGAAGCCAGGCTTTTACACCGGCCTCTTTCATGCCGGCCTTGCCGCGCGTTTCACCAGCCCGTCCACGGTGACGCGGCCGAGCGGCTTGCCGTCGGCCCCTGTCACCGGCAGAGCCGGGCGGCCCGACCACAACAGTTCGGCCAGGGCATCGCGCTGGCTGGCGTCGCCGGGGATCGCCTCGCCTTCGGCGGCGCCCGTCTCCACCGCGTCGCGCACCCGGCCGAGCGACAGCAGCCTGAACGGTTTTTCGCTGGCGCCGACCAGGGTCTCGACGAAGGCGCTGGCCGGCTTCGCCAGGATCTCGGCGGGCCTGGCATATTGCACCAGCTTGCCGGCATCCATCACCGCGATCTTGTCGCCCATATGCACCGCCTCTTCCATGTCATGGGTGACGAGGATGATGGTGGTGCCGAAGCGCTTCTGGATCGCCAGAAGATCCTCCTGCGCCTTGTTGCGGATGATCGGGTCGAGCGCGCCGAACGGCTCGTCCATCAACAGCACGTTCGGCTCGGCGGCAAGCGCCCTGGCGACGCCGACACGCTGCTGCTGGCCGCCGGAGAGCTCGTGCGGATAGCGTGGCCCGAACGCCTGGGGATCGAGCTGGTAGAGCGTCATCAACTCGTCGACACGGCGCTTGATGCGGGCCGCGTCCCAGCCGAGCAGCACCGGCACGGTGGCGATGTTCTGCGCCACCGTGCGATGCGGAAACAGCCCATGGCCCTGGATGGCGTAGCCGATGCTGCGGCGCAGCTCGTAACCGGGCAGCGAGCGGTTGTCGGCGCCGTCGAGCCTGATCACGCCGGAGGTCGGCTCGACCAGCCGGTTGATCATACGCAGCAGCGTCGTCTTGCCGGAGCCGGAGGTGCCGACGATGACGGCGATGGTGCGCGGCTCGATCACCATCGACACGTCGTCGACGACGGTCGTTGCGTCATAGCGCTTGGTAATGCCTTCGATCTCGATCATGCCGGTTGTGCCTCGCGTCTCCTGGTGGAGGTCATTTCGATCACCGCGTCGAGGATGATGGCGGCAGCAAAGGCCAGCGCCACCGTCGGCACGGCGCCGAGCAGCACCAGGTCCATCGCCGTCTGGCCAACGCCCTGGAACACAAACACGCCAAAACCGCCGCCGCCGATCAGCGCGGCAATGGTGGCAAGGCCGATGTTCTGGACCAGCACGATGCGGATGCCGGTGAGGATCACCGGGAACGCCAGTGGAAATTCGACGCCGAACAGGCGCTGGCGCTCGGTCATGCCCATGCCGCGTGCGGCATCGTTGGCGGCGCGCGACACGCCGGCAAGACCGACCACGGTGTTGGCCACCACCGGAAGCAGCGAATAGAGGAACAGGGCGACGAAGGCGGGCGCGGTGCCGATGCCGCGAATGCCGAGGGCGGCCGCGCCGGGCACATGCGTGGCGACCCAGCCGAGCGGCGCGATCAACAGGCCGAACAGCGCGATCGAGGGAATGGTCTGGATGATGTTCAGCACGTTGAGCACGCCGGCCCGCAATTTTTCGACGCGGTGGCAGAAGATGCCGAGCGGCAGGCCGACGAGTACCGCTGCCGCCAGCGAGCCCAGCGCCAGCGTCACATGCTTGGAGCCTTCCGCCCAAAAACTGTCGGCACGGTTGGCATATTCCTTGAGGATCGAAAGACTGTTCCAACTGCCCGAGACCAGCAGCATGCCGATCGCCGCTGCCGCGACGACGAGCACGGCGATCCGAGCCGATGGCGACAGGTTCAGCCTCGTCAGCACATCGGCGAGCAAAAGCGTAAAGGCGAAGATGAGCAGCCAGAAACCGGAAGCCGGCGAGATGCGGGCAAAGCTGTTGCCCTCAGGCGTCAGGAAGCTGCCGGCGACGCCGATCAGCAGCGCCAGTGCCGCAAGCGCGACCACGCTGGCGGCCAGGCGCAGGATCAGCGGCGTTTTCAGCAAGGCGACGACCGCCGCAACGACGACGACCGCAAGCAGCAGCGGCCCCAGCGTCGGCGGCAGCGCCTCAAGAATCGAGCGCGCCTCGCCTGGCACGATGCGATTGGCGCGCAAGGTGGCAAAGGGCGCCGCGAAGGCGGCATAGGCAACGATCGCGGCGATGACCACGCCGAGCTTGTCGAAGCGGAGAGTCATCGGAGCCCCCGGAGCGGGCGGATTGGCAACTTCGTGAAAAGCGCCCGTCCAGCAGCCTTCGAGATTGGCGAAAGCAAAAGTGACATCCGATCTCCCCCCTTGCGGGGGAGATGCCCGGCAGGGCAGAGGGGGGTGGGAAGGATCGCCGGCTTTCGGACCTGCTTGAAAGGAACCCTGACAAAGGGCGTGGCTACGATCGGTTGACAGGCCGGCGGGACAGCACCCCCCTCTGTCCTACCGGACATCTCCCCCGCAAAGGGGGAGATCGGCACTTCCGCCGACCGCTCGAAGCCTTTGAAGCAGACATGGCCGGCAGGCCAGAGAGGGGCGCCTCGCACCGGCGTCATTTTCAAAACGGGCTGCCTACTTCAAAAACCCGTTCTTCCTCAAAAAGTCTTCGGCGACGCCCTTGACCGGCTCGCCGCCGACCTGAACGCGGCCGTTCAGTTCCTGCAGGGTGACGAGGTCTAGCTTGGCGAAGACCGGCTTCAGCAGCGTCTCGATTTCGGGATGCTGCTTCAGCACCGCCTCGCGGATGATCGGCGCCGGCTGGTAGACCGGCTGCACGCCCTTGTCGTCTTCGAGCACGACCAGGCCGGACGGCGCGATGCCGCCATCGGTGCCGTAGACCATGGCAGCGTTGGCGCCGTTGGTCTGGTTCGCCGCAGCTGCGATGGTCGCCGCCGTATCGCCGCCGGAGAGCGTGATCAGCTGGTCCGGCTTAAGCGTGAAGCCATAGGTGGTCTGGAAAGCCGGCAGCGCGGCAGCCGAATTGACGAATTCGGCCGAGGCCGCCAGCACCACCTGGCCGCCGCCAGAGACATATTTGCCGAAGTCGGACAGCGTCGCCAGCTTGTTGGTCTCGGCGACATCCTTGCGCAGCGCAATCGCCCAGGTGTTGTTGGCCGGCGACGGCGACAGCCAGACGATCTTGTTGGCGTCGTAGTCGAGCTTCTTGGCCGTTTCATAGCCCTTGGCGGCATCCTTCCACACGAGATCGTCGGCCTTTTCGAAGAAGAAGGCGGCGTTGCCGGTGTATTCCGGATAGATGTCGATCTCGCCGGCGGTGATCGCCTTGCGCACCACAGGGGTGCCGCCGAGCTGGATGCGATCGGTGGTCTGGATGTTGTTGGCGTTCAGCACCAGCTGGATGATGTTGCCGAGCACGCCGCCTTCGGTGTCGATCTTCGACGACACGACCACCTGAGCGCTCGCCGAGGCTGCGGCGATGCCGAGCGCCAGTGCCGCGCCGGCCAGAACCTTGACGGAAAACATTTCACAAATCCCTTGCTGAGAACCGGATTACGGCTGCCGCATATGAGCATGGCTTCAATGCCCCGTCGGGGCACACGGTTTCATAAGAAGTGGGAAGGGCGCAATATTTTTGTTCCGGCGCGGCTGCATCGGCTGCTGTCTGATCCCGACAGCGTCATGTCACTAAAGCGCGTCGCGTTTGGCCGGCCTCATGCGACGCCCTTTAGGTTGTTGTTTTTACGCATGGCGTTATCGCAAAACCGCTGCACACTTCATTAGAGCGCCGCGCGTCCACTTGGACGCGCAAACGACGCTGTAGCACTTTGATTTTGCACATGATCCTTCCGAACCTTCGGTTCGGGGTCATCCGCTGGTCGGCCGCGCGGTCATCTTCAGCACGCCTAGCGCCACGAAGCACAGCACCGTCACCGGGAAGATGATCCAGTTCAGCATCTCCCACCCCCAGGCGTTGTAGACCGCGCCCGACATCAGCGAGGCGAAGGCGACGGAGCCGAACAGGACGAAGTCGTGAAAACCCTGGACCTTGGCCTTTTCGGATGGCCGGTAGCTGTCGGCGACCATGGCGGTGGCGCCGATGAAGCCGAAATTCCAGCCAAGGCCGAGCAGGATCAGCGCCGTCCAGAACTGCCACAGTGCCAGGCCCGACAGCGCCACCACCGCGCAACCGATCAGCAGCACAAGGCCGGTTGCGACAATCCGTTCGGCGCCGAAGCGATAGATCAGCGAGCCGGTGAAGAAGCTCGGCGCGAACATCGCCATGACATGCCAGGAAATGCCGAGCGTGGCGTCGTCCGTCGACAGGCCGCAGCCGACCATGGCGAGCGGCGCGCCGGTCATGACGAAGCTCATCAGCGCATAGCTGCCGACGGCGCAAAACAGCGCCGCAACGAAACGCGGCCTGGTGACGATCTCGGCGAGCGGCCGCGCGTCGTTGTCGGCGATTTCCGCTTTGCCCGTCGCCTTGGCCGGGATGCGCAGCAACGACAGGATGGCAGCGCCGACCGCCGCCAGCACCAGGATGGAGGCAAACGACCCGGCAAACATCACCGGCGCAAACAATTCGCGGGTGAAAATGACGATTTGCGGCCCAAGGATGGCGGTGACGATGCCGCCGGCCAGCACAAAGGAGATGGCGCGCGCCTTGAATTCAGGCGGCGCGTTGTCGGCGGCGGCGAAGCGGAATTGCTGGACGAAGGCACCGCCGATGCCGATCACCAGCAGGCCGAAGGCGAACAGCCAGAAGCTGGCCTGGAACAGCGCCAGCGTGGCGACCAGACCGCCGAGCGCAGTGACGATCGTGCCGGTCATGAAGCCATCGCGCTGGCCGAGCCGGCGGATGATGGCGGCGGCCGGCAGGGCGCCGAGCGCCACGCCGACGTTGAAGCCGGTGATCGGCGCCGTCGCCAGCGACTTGTCGGTTCCGAGCAGATAGTGCCCTGCCAACCCACCCACGGAAATGGCGATGGGTGCGGCCGAGCCGATGATCGCCTGCGAAGCGGCAAGGATGAGCGCCGTGCGGCGCGCTTCCCTGCCGGCCTCGGCGATATGGATGGCCGTCATGAAGCGTCCTTGCCACGCCCTTCGCCGCGCACCCGGCGCGACACGCGATCGAGCACCGCGTTGACCAGCTTCGGCTCGTCTTCTTCGTAAAACGCCTTGGCGATATCGACATATTCCGAGACGATGACAGCCACCGGCACGTCCTCGCGCTTCATCAGCTCGTAGACGCCGGCGCGCAATATGGCGCGCAGCGTCGAATCAAGCCTGGACAACGGCCAGTCCTCGGTCAGCGCCTGGCGGATGATCGGATCGATGGTCTTCTGGTTCTCGACGACGCCGGCGAGGATGGCGCGAAACCATTGCGCGTCGGCCTCGCGATAGAGCGCGCCGTCGACTTCCTTGCCGAGCCTGAACGCCTCATATTCGGCGGTGATCTCGAAGACGCCGCTGCCGGCCACATCCATCTGGTAGAGCGCCTGCACGGCGGCCAGACGGGCTGCACCGCGCTTGTTGGCGTGGCGCACCGCGGGCTGGCCGGGCGATGCGGGCTCGCTCACGATCGCTCTCCCAACTGTTGCTTGAGGGCAATCATGGTCAGCGCCGCACGCGCGGCAAAGCCGCCCTTGTCGCCTTCCGAACGCCTGGCCCGCGTCCAGGCCTGCTCGTCGTTTTCGGTGGTCAGGATGCCGTTGCCGATGCAGACCGCTTCCTGGACGGACAGGTCCATCAGGGCACGGCTCGATTCATTGGCGACGATGTCGAAATGATAGGTGTCACCGCGCACGACGGTGCCGAGGGCGACAAAGCCGTCATAGCTCGGCCCGCCTTCGGCGGCGCCGTCGAGGGCGAAGGAAATCACTGCGGGAATTTCGAGCGAGCCCGGAACGGTGACGACGTCGTATGTCGCGCCCGCTTCCTCGAGCGCGCTTGTCGCGCCTTCGAGCAGCGCATCGGCAAGGTCGTCATGGAAGCGTGCCTCGATGACAAGAAGGTGGACCTTCTTCTTCGGGCGAATGAACGCTTTGCCGTGTTGGGATGTGCCAGCCATAGATGTCTCCGGGATCGCCGGTGACTTAGGCCGAAGCCGGTTTGATCGCAAGCAGAAGATTGGTGGAGATGCGCGAGGTCTGCCGAAACTATTTTGTTTTCCGGCGCGGCGTCTGACGCGGATCACTGGGAACAAGGCTCAAAGCCCAAGCCTGCACGACGTGGTGATCAATCACATCACCGGCGTCAACATCGGCCAAAGCTTCGCGCGTCAGTTGCTCTTCCTGTTTGGAGGTCCTTCTGCCCTTGTTCATCAAAGCCCCTCTTTCGCGGCCTCCGCCAGGCGCGCCGCGTAGCGGGCCATGGTGTCGATCTCCAGATTGACGCGGTCACCGACATCGCGTTCGCCCCAGGTGGTCACGGTCAGCGAGTGATGGATCAAGAGCACGTCGAAGCGGGTGCCTTCGACCTTGTTGACGGTGAGCGAGGTGCCGTCGAGCGCGACGGAGCCCTTGGGTGCGATGAATCTGGCCAGATCGCGCGGCGCTTCCAGCGTGAAGCGCACGGCATCGCCCTCCTCCTTGCGCGCAACGATCTCGGCCATGCCGTCGACATGGCCTGAAACGATGTGGCCGCCGAGTTCGTCGCCGATCTTCAGCGGCCGCTCCAGATTGATCCTGGTGCCGGGTTTCCAGCCCATCGCCGTCGTCAGCCTGAGTGCCTCTTCCCAGGCCTCGACCTCGAACCAGCGCGCGTTGGAGCCGCTTTCCGGCAGTGCCGTCACCGTCAGGCAGACGCCGCCGCACGAAATAGAAGCGCCGATGGTGATGGTCTGCGGGTCATAGGCGGTGTCGATGCGCAAGCCGACGCCCTCTCTCAGCGGCTTGACGGCAGCGACGGTGCCGACATCGGTGACAATCCCGGTAAACATCAGATCCTGTCTTTCAGTTGACCATGGTCTTGTCCAAAAACCGGTTCCCACTTTTTTGGATCATGGCTTCTTGTTTGGCCATGATCTTTTCCAAAAACCGGTTCCCACTCTTTGGGATCATGGTCCTATCCACTCGGCATAGCTGTCTTCGCCGAAACGCATGTCGCGCAATTTGCGAAATCCTGCCGGGATATGGTTGGCGTCGATGGGCGATGCAATGCCGCGCTTGCCGATCGGCTGCTGGCCCTGGAACAGCACGATGCGGTCGACCAGCCCCTCGGCGAGGAAGGTCCTTGCCACCTTGGCGCCGCCCTCGACCAGCACGCTGGCCATGCCGAGCGCTGCCAGATCCTCGAGCAGTTCCGGCAGCGCAATATCGCCTTCATACGTCTCGGTGCCGATGAAGCGCGCGCCGGCTCGTTCGAGCGCGGCCCGCCGGTGCGGGTCGGCTTCGGCACAGGCGGCGACATAGAGCGGAACCCGGTCGACGCCGGCGACCAGTTTCGACGTCTCTGGCAGCCTGATCTGGCGGTCGAGCACGATGCGCGCCGGCGAGCGGTTCTCCAGCCCCGGCAACCGCACCGTCAGCGCCGGATCGTCCTCAAGCGCGGTGCCGATGCCGATCAATACGCCGTCGGCTTCGGCGCGCATCAGATAGACTTCGCGCCGGGCGATGTCGCCGGTGATCGAGACCTGCCCCGCGCCTTCCATGCCGATCTTACCGTCGCTGGAAAGCGCAAGTTTCAGGATTACTTCCGGACGTTTTTTCAAAGATCGAATGAGATAGCCGGCCATCTGCTCGGCGGCTTCTGCCACCAGCACCTTTTCGACCACTTCGACACCGGCGGCACGCAGGATCGCATAGCCGTTGCCGGACACGCGTGGATCGGGGTCGCTCGCAGCGCCAACCACGCGCGCGACGCCGGCATTGACCAGTGCACTGGCGCAAGGCGGGGTGCGGCCATGGTGGGCGCAGGGCTCCAATGTGACATAGGCGGTGGCGCCGCGTGCGAGCTCGCCGGCCTCGGCCAGCGCCTCGGTCTCGGCATGCGGCCGGCCGCCGACAGCGGTGACGCCGGTGCCGACGATCATCGGCCCGGCGCCGTCGTCGCGCACGATCAGCGTGCCGACGGAAGGGTTGGTCGAGGTCCGCCCGGCGTTTTTCCGCGACAGCCTCAGTGTCGCCGCCATGAAGCGGCGATCAAGAACCTCTAGCTCGGCTTGGCTGCGCCTTGCCATGCTCAGCCGGCGTCCTCTTCCTTGAGCTCGTCGCCTTTGAGCTCACCCAGCACGTCGTGAAAATCCTTGGCCTCGCGAAAATTGCGATAGACCGAGGCGAAGCGCACATAGGCGACATCGTCGAGCGACTTCAGCGCCTCCATCACCAGGCGGCCGACCTCGCCCGAGGCGACCTCGGTCTCGCCGGAGCTTTCGAGCTGGCGCACGATGCCGGTCACCGCGCGGTCGATGCGCTCGGGATCGACATTGCGCTTGCGCACGGCGATCTCGACCGAGCGCAGCAGCTTGTCGCGGTCGAACGGCACCTTGCGTCCGGATTTCTTCACCACCACGAGGTCGCGCAACTGCACGCGTTCGAAGGTGGTGAAGCGGCCGCCGCAATCGGGGCAGACGCGCCGCCTGCGGATCGCCGCACCATCTTCGGCGGGGCGCGAATCCTTCACCTGCGTATCTTCGGACTGGCAATAGGGACAGCGCATGGACAGCCTTGTGTTCGCGATTCTCGTGGAGCGAAAGGCTTAGAGGTTTTTGCCGCGATGGCAAACTATCGGGGTGATCTCTCGCGCCTCAGAGATAGCGAGGCGCGAGGAAAATTGCCAGCATCAACGGCAATACCGGCCGATTACGGCGCGACGTCAGCAGTCGGGAACCCACATGACACGCCGAGGCTGCGATAGACCTTGGTGAAGCCGTCCATCGATACGGTCGCGACCGGCGTGTCGGCGAATATGACATCGAGCGCGCTGGCGCGGCGCATGGCACGCAGCAGCGCCAGGCTGGTCTCGGGCTTGTTGTTCAACATCCATTTTCCACCGGCACCGGCCATGGCATCGACGGTCGCCTTGACCTTGCCGTTGCCATCGCCGAACACCGCCGGAATGTTCTCGCCAGTCGGCAAGTCCTTGTTCTTCATGGCGATGACAAGGGTCGGATAGCCATTGGGCGGCAGTGCATCACCATTGGAGATGGCAAGCGTGAGCGTGCCGCTGGTACCGCTCGCGTCGAGAAAGGCGGTCGAGGCGACGCAGGTTTTGCGCAGATCCTCACCGGCATCGATCTCGTCGACAGTGGTGGACCACTGGCCGAAGGTTTCGGTCTTCGGTGCGGCTGGGGTGGGCGCAGACTGTGCCAGGGCGGCGGACGGCAAGGTGGTCAATGCGACCAACACGCCAAGCGCGCCAAAGCCAGCGACACGGAAAATCTGCATCATCGTCAAGGCTCCTGTCCGGACTCTGTCCCCGCTGAAAAAGTGCTTTTCGTCCGGCCGATAAGGGACGACACTTTGCGTGAGATCAACCGAGATAGGGATAGAGCGGAAAACGATCCGTCAACGCGGCCACCTTCGCCTTCACCGCTGCTTCGACGGCTGCATTGCCCTCATCGGAATTCGCGGCCTTGAGCCCGTCCAGCACCTCGGCGATCAGCTTGCCGATCTCGCGGAACTCGGCCTGGCCGAAACCGCGCGTGGTGCCGGCCGGCGTGCCGAGGCGCACGCCCGAGGTGACGAACGGCTTTTCGGGATCGAAAGGGATGCCGTTCTTGTTGCAGGTGATGTTGGCGCGGCCAAGCGCTGCCTCGGCACGCTTGCCGGTGGCGTTCTTGGGCCGCAGGTCGACCAGCATCAGATGGTTGTCGGTGCCGCCGGAGACGATGTCGAGACCGGTTTCCTGCAGGCTGGAGGCCAGCGCCTTGGCATTGGCGGCAACGCTCTCGGCATAGATCTTGAAGCTTGGCTTCAGCGCTTCGCCGAAGGCCACCGCCTTGGCGGCGATGACATGCATCAGCGGACCGCCCTGCAGGCCTGGAAACACCGCCGAGTTCATCTTCTTGGCGATGTCCTCGTCATTGCACAAGATCATGCCGCCGCGCGGGCCGCGCAGCGATTTGTGCGTGGTGGTGGTGACCACATGGGCATATGGCAGCGGCGACGGATGCACGCCGCCGGCGACCAGGCCGGCGATGTGGGCCATGTCGACCATCAGATAGGCCCCGATCGAGTCGGCGATCTCGCGAAAACGCTTCCAGTCCCAGACGCGCGAATAGGCAGTGCCGCCGGCCAGGATCAGCTTCGGCCTGGTCTCGTGGGCGGTCTTCTCGATCGCGTCCATGTCGAGCAGGTGATCGTCCCTGCGCACCCCGTAGGAAACGACCTTGAACCATTTGCCGCTCATGTTGACCGGCGAACCGTGCGTCAGGTGGCCACCGGAATTGAGGTCGAGCCCCATGAAGGTGTCGCCGGGCTGCAGCAGCGCCAAAAAGACCGCCTGGTTCATCTGGCTGCCGGAATTCGGCTGGACATTGGCGAAGTTGCAGCCGAACAGTTTTTTGGCGCGCTCGATGGCCAGTTCCTCGGCCACGTCGACGAACTGGCAGCCGCCATAGTAGCGCTTGCCGGGATAGCCCTCGGCGTATTTGTTGGTCATGATCGACCCCTGCGCTTCCAGCACGGCGCGGGAGACGATGTTTTCCGAAGCGATCAGCTCGATCTCGTGGCGCTGGCGGCCGAGTTCGTTGCGGATCGCGCCGAAAATCTCCGGATCGGCATCGGCAAGCGTGGTTTCGAAGAAGGATTCGAATTTGTTCGACACTGCCGCTGCTGTTGCCATGCTTGAGATCCTTGTCGTTCGGGGGCTCTGCCGCGCCATTAACACAGTTGCTTTCGCCCCGCCACGTTTGCAGCGCGAAATTTGCTGGTCGGATTGCGGCAGCGAGGCGAAGAGCTCGTCTATTTCCTTGCCTGTCGGCCGTTCAGCAAGGCTTCTGTAAGCGTGATCTCGGTCAACAGCGCCTGCTTCGTATGATCATTGATCTCTCGGCTGCGAAACATGGCGAGCACCGCGGCGCGCTCGGCCTTGATGCCGGCGAGCCTCATTTCGAGCTCCAGCCGTCCGGCTTCGCGGGCTTCAGCGCGCGCTTCGTCAGCCTCGTCGGAGGCGGCGATGCGGCGCCTGTAGCCGGCGACAATGCTGTCGGCCGCAGCAAGCCGGGCGCCGGGCACCTCGCCTTCATCCCCGTCTTCGGCTCCGGCGATACTCTCGATGCGGGCGATGGCGGCCTTGGCCGCACCGACACGCGCCAGGCGCTCCTCGGCAGCACCTGGATCCTCGCCCGGCTCGACCAGCCCGCGCGCGATCCGAGGCAGCGCAAGGCTGGCGATAGCCAGAGAGCAGATGATGACGCCGGCGGCCAGGAAGATCACCGCGTCGCGGGCCGGAAAGTGCGAGCCGTCCGGCATCGCCAGCGGCAGCGACAGGATGCCCGCCAGTGTTATCGCGCCGCGCACGCCGGCCACCGAGCCGGCGAGCCGGACACGCAGCCCGAACGACTCGGCCTTGCGCTTGCGCAATCGCGCCACGACGTGGGCCGCGATATCGCCAATCCATATCCACAGGAAGCGCAGAGCGATCAGGCACAGCGTCAGCGCCAACACCGTCAGGATCGGCTGGATGACCGGATAGCGGCCACTGAGTTCGGGCGGCACATTGCCGATGATGTCGGGAAACTGCAGGCCGAGCAGGATGAAGAGCGCGCCGTTGAAGACGAAAGACAGCGTCGTCCACAGCGACATCGTCTGGATACGCGCCGAAACACCGAGGAAACGGAAAATTCCTGAGCCGCCGGTCAGCACACCGGCGGTGACCGCAGCCAGGATGCCCGAAGCCCCGACATGCTCAGCGCCGAGATAGGCGACGAAGGGCAGCAGGATCATGACCAGCACCTGCGCCTCGGCCGGTACGCCGCCGATGCGGTTCAGCAATTGCAGCGCCTTGGCGGCAACGAGCAGTGCTGCCACGCCGGCCAGGATGCCGACTGCCGCGGCGTAGACGAAAGTCAGAGTGGCCGCGGCGAAGGAAAAGCTGCCGGTCAACACTGCCGCTACCGCGAAACGGAACATGACCAGCCCCGACGCATCGTTGAGCAGCGACTCGCCTTCCAGAATGTGCATCAGCCGCGCCGGAACCACATTCTTGTCGATGATCGAGGACACGGCCACGGCGTCGGTCGGCGACAGCACCGCGGCAAGCGCGAATGCGACGACGAGCGGAACGCTTGGCACCAGCCAGTGCAAGGCCTAACCGAGGCCGACGATGGTGAAGAACACCAGCCCGATGGCAAGGTCCAGTATCGGCCGGCGCAGTGCCAGCAATTCGCGCTTCGGCGCGCCATAGGCATCGCTGAACAGCAGCGGCGGAATGAACACCAGCAGGAAAAGCTCGGGATCGATCTCGACATGGATGCCACGCATCGGCCAGTCGAGTGCGGCACCCATGGCAATCTGCAGCACCGGCAACGGCACCCGCACCAGCCGTGCCAGCGCGCCGGAAACGGCGACGAAGACGAGCACGACCAGGATGAAGATGGCGACTTGCATGGCCCTGTACCGAACAGCGCTTTCCTGACCCGGCGCAAAGCGCGCCCCAGCCGGATACAAAAAGGCCGCCCTCACCGGCGGCCTTTTCAGCTAAAAAATCAGTAGCTTAGAGCGCAGAGGTGATCTGCAGCTCGTTGGCTCCGTCAAGCCCGTAGATGTCGTCGCGGAACTGCACGACGCCAGGCCCCGTCGACCAGGCCGAGATGTAGAGGAAAAAGACCGGCACCGGATTGGTGACCTGCACCGGGATGTTCTCGCCGCTCTTGATCGCCGCCTCGAAATGCTGGCGGCTCCAGCCCGGCGTGTCGCGCAGGATCCAGGTGACGAGGTCGCGCACGTTCTGGACGCGCACGCAGCCCGAGGAATCGAAGCGCATCATCTTGCCGAACAGGCTCTGCTGCGGCGTGTCGTGCATATAGACGCCGTCCGGACTCGGGAAATTGATCTTGACCGAGGCCATGGCATTGCCGGCGCCCGGATCCTGGCGAAAGCGGTATTTCTCCGCGTCGTCGGTCGACCAGTCGACGGTCAGCGGATCGACCTCGCTGCCATCCGGTGCGAACAGCCGGATCTTGCTGTCCATGAGATAGTTGGGGTCCTTCCGCATCAGCGGAATGATGTCCTTGCGCACGATCGAGACCGGCGCGTTCCAGTAAGGATTGACGATGATCTCGTTGATCTTGGAATCGACGATCGGCGTCTGGCGATCGATCTTGCCGACAACGGCGGTGTGGCGCAGCACGACGCGGTCGTTCTCGACCGCTTCGATCTGGGCGCCAGGGATATCGACCAATACATAGCGGTTGCCCAGCGTGCCAGCGCGTTCGTTCAGCCGCTGCAGATTGGTCTGCAACTGGCCAAGCCGGACCTGCGCCGAGACATTCATCGCCGCATAGCTATATTGGCCCAGGGTCCCGTCGGAAGGCAGGCCATGACGCGCCTGGAAGCGCTTGACCGCCGCATCGACATAGGAATCGAAGGCCTCTGAAAGGCCGGCGCTCTGCGCCAGGTCGCCCGAAACCATCAAGCGCCTGCGCAATGGCACCACGTCGGGATCGATGACGCCGAGTTGCAATTTCTTGGTGTCCGGGACCCGCTCCCAGCCGCCCTGCGCAACAATATTCTGGTACTGCGCGATAGCCTGCTCGGTGTACGCAACGGTCTGCAGGCTGACGATCGGCAGCGTCGAGGCCACCTTTCCGCCCTCGCTGGCGCGGGCGTCGAACTGGTCGTTCCAGTTGCCGCGGCCCGAGGATTTTAAGATATCCGCGATCACGTCCTGCGCGCTGGCGCCACCGGCAACCATCGTCGCGGCCAACGCGGAGGCTCCGGAAAGGAAGAAACGGCGACTGGTTCTCATGTACGCTCCAGATATTTTTTCACCGGGCGATCCGCCCGCACGCTAGGCCGCCCGCATTCTAGGTCGGCGCCCTTAACAATTAGCCAACCATGCTATGCTTCTGGGCGAGAACGCGCCGGCGCGACGCGCTTTCAGATAGGCGGTTGGCGGGGAGAAGGTTTGGCTCCCGCCGCAACATCACCCGCATTCTCGCTTCCACCGGGAATATGGCGGCAACGTGACCCTGACCGCGATTTGGATCGGCTGGCCTCACGAAACGCAAAGACCGATGCTTTTCGGCACCGGTCTTTTGCATCGCGCCCCGACCGCGCCTGCGGCGCGGTTCCCCCTCATGCGACGGACATGCTTACATCCGGTAGGCGATGGTGTCGTTCCAGAAGCGGTCGAGGCGCTGCAGGGCGCGGTTCATTTGCTTGAATTCTTCCGTGTTGATGCCGCCGACCTGCTCGATCGAGCCGACATGGCGCTCGTAGAGGCCGGCGACGACTTCCGCCACCTCACTGCCCTTCGGTGTCAGCGAGACCCGCACCGAACGGCGGTCGATACGCGAGCGCTGGTGGTTGATGAAGCCGAGATCGACCAGCTTCTTCAGATTGTAGGAGACGTTCGAGCCGAGATAATAGCCGCGTGAGCGCAGCTCGCCAGCGGTCAGTTCCGAATTGCCGATGTTGAAGAGCAGCAGCGCCTGGATTGCGTTGATATCGGAACGGCCGTTGCGGTCGAATTCGTCCTTGATCACGTCAAGCAGGCGGCGGTGCAGCCGTTCCACCAGTTGCAGCGACTCCATGTACAGCGAACGGATCGCCTCGCGGCGGTCATCGGATACGTTGGCGGTCTTCGCCGCCGGACGGGAATTGATCATTGTCTTTGCCTCTCGTTTGTCGCCTGGTGATTTTTTGTTTTTCACCTTGATCGCGACACTATCGAATACTCATAAAATTCGACTTAAACGCTAGGGCTAACAAGAGCTTACCGGAAATAGGTTTCGAAAGAGGCTTAACGAAGGGTCACCCGAACAAGGACGATTAACCTAAAGATTTAGCCAATGAATCCGGGCGGTAATTTGCCCCGTCCAACCGGACGCGTGGGTTATTCTTGTTGAGCATCGATCCGATGCTCTATTGCCGGCTCCGGCGCTTCTGCATCCAGATCATCACGCGAAAGACGATGTAGAGCAGCGCCACCGCCGCATGCGAGGCGACGATCAGCGGCCGGTGACCGAAGAGCTCGGGAAAGCCAGCATACATGACGGCCTCGGTCGCCGCACAGATGAACCAGATCACCGGCCCCCAGGAGGCCAGCATCCACAGACCGGCTGCGGCGAAGGGAAAGAACACGGCGAGAGTCACCGTCGCCACCTGCCAATGCACCGGCATCAGGTCGAAGCGCCACAACGAGCCGGGATAGAAGCCGATCAGCCGGATCCAGTACAAAATCCCTAACAACAGACAGTAGCCAGAGATGACGCGCTGAAACCAGGCGAAGATGACTTCGACCGTCGAGGGTTGGAGCACGACGCGTCTCGACGTGACCTCGCTCACAGCTTGAGTTCCCGTTCGCCGAGCGGAGCGAAATAGGCGTCGACGTCGGCAGCACTGACGTCGTCGATTCCTGCCGGCCGCCATTGCGGCGTCGAGCCTTTGTCGATGATGGCAGCGCGGATGCCTTCGTAGAAATCGTGGCCGGCAAGCATGCGGTTGAGGATGCGGAACTCCATCCGCATGCACTCGTCCATCGACAGCGTTAGCCCGGCGCTGATCTCGCGCCAGGCGACATGCAGGCTGGTCGGCGAGCGGGTTCGGATCGTCGCCAGCGTCTTGGCTGCGAACGCGTCTGCAGGTGCGGCGCGCTCCAGACTGCCGATGACGTCGCTCAGCGACGGCTGCGCGAAATGGCGGGCGATGGCTTCCAGCGTCGGACTGTCCGTTTCGCGCCGGGCCGGGACGGAAAAGCCGCGCAGCGCCGCTTCAGGGTCGCCTGTCGCAACCAGCCGGTCGAGAAGACCGTCCTGGTCCTGGGCCTTGATCGTGTGCGTCGCCAGGCCCGACCACAAAGCGTCGCCATAGCGGATGCGGTTTCCGGTCAAGGCCAGATACATGCCGAAGCTGCCGCCGAGGTCCGGCAGCAGATGACTGGCGCCGACATCCGGGAAGAAGCCGATGCCGACTTCCGGCATGGCGAACTGGGCGTTCTCGGTCAACAGCCGATGCGAGCCGTGGAACGAGATGCCGACGCCGCCGCCCATGACGATGCCGTCGATCAGCGCAACATAGGGTTTCTCGAACCGTGCGATGCGGGCGTTCAGCCGGTATTCGTCGGCAAAAAAATCGACCGGCGGTTTCCCCGCCCGGCCGGCCTCGTAGATGTGAAGGATGTCGCCGCCGGCCGAAAACGCCCTGCCCTCGGCCTTGACGACGACAACATCGACACCATCGTCGCGCTCCCAGGCGCGCAGCGCCTTGTCGAGCGCCTTGACCATGCGATGGGTGACGGCATTGAGCGCCTGCGGCCGCGTCAGCGTGACGACGCCGGCGCGGCCCAGTCGTTCGAAGCGGATCTCGTTGCCGCCGCCAAAATCCATCGCCTGAGAATCCCTTCCCCCGCGCCGCCGGGACTGAAGTGCTAAAGCGTGGCGCATGGGCGCGTCAATGCCAAGGCGCAATCCTGTCCGGCAACAACGGTCAGCCGGAACTCGTATACCGGTATCCAGCTTGTGCCTGGCACTATCGTGCGCATTGGTCAGCGGCGGGGGCTCGTGTTAAAAGCCGCCAATCCGGAGTTTTGGCGATGAACAAATTCACCCCAGCAAAGCCTGCCGGCGCGCGCAGCGTCGACGAGATCACCGGCAGCCGCCGTTTGCGCCGCATGCGCAAGGCCGACTGGTCGCGCCGCCTCGTCCAGGAGAACCGGCTCTCCGTCGATGATCTGATCTGGCCGATCTTTGTCGTCGACGGGAAAAATATCCGTGAACCGATCGCCGCCATGCCTGGTGTCTTCCGCCTGTCGCTCGACCTTGCCGTCAAGGAGGCCGAGCGCGCGGCAAAGCTCGGCATTCCGGCGATCGCCACCTTTCCCAATGTCGAGCTCGGCCTGCGCGACCAGACCGGCTCGCACATCCTCGATCCGGAAAACGTCATCAACCGCGCCACGCGCGCCATCAAGCACGCGGTGCCCGAGATCGGCATCATCACCGATGCGGCGCTCGATCCCTTCACCTCTCACGGCCATGACGGCATCTTGCGCGACGGCATCATCGTCAACGACCAGACCGTGGAGCAGGTCACCGCGGCTGCCGTCATCCAGGCTTCGGCCGGCGCCGACATCATTGCCCCTTCCGACATGATGGATGGCCGCATCGGCGCCATCCGCGATGCGCTCGACGCCAATGGTTTTCAGGATGTGGCGATCATGTCCTACGCGACGAAATTCGCCTCCGCCTTCTACGGACCCTATCGCGAGGCGGTCGGCACCGCCGGCCTGCTCAAGGGCGACAAGAAGACCTATTATCTCGACCACGCCAATTCCGACGAGGCCGTGCGCGAGGCCGAGCAGGACCTCGCCGAGGGCGCCGACATGCTGATGGTCAAGCCCGGCCTGCCCTATCTCGACATCATCCGCAGGCTGAAGGACGAATTCCGGATGCCGACCTTCGCCTATCAGGTGTCGGGCGAATATTCGATGATCAAGGCGGCCGCCGCCAATGGCTGGATCGACGGCGACAAGGCAATGCTGGAATCACTGCTCGCCTTCAAGCGCGCCGGCTGCGACGGTATTCTTACCTATTTCGCGCCCGAGGTGGCGGCGATGCTGAAGGGGTAGGCACTCGTGTCGTTTTGGGATTTTGCTGCAATCCGATAGAATGGACCCATGAGCAGGAACGAGGTCATCGAACGGTTGCAGAGAAACGAAGATGCCATCAAAGGCATGGGCGCGACTTCGCTGTATGTGTTCGGGTCGGCGGCGCGGGACGATGCGCATCCGGACAGTGATCTTGATCTGTTCATCGACTATGATCCGGCGCGGCGCTTTTCTCTGATCGACCTGGTCGGGATCAAGCAATTTCTGGAAGAGAAGATGTCAACGGAAATTGACATCACCACACGCGACAGCCTTCATCCTATGTTGAAGGCCGAGATCGAACAATCGGCCGTGCGCGTATTCTGATGGCAGTCCGCCGGATCGAGCCGATCCTAGCCGAGATCATAGCGGCGCTCCGCTCCGTATTAGCTGTCGAGCGCATCCTCGAGGCATCGCGGCGCAAGTAACTGCAGCTGCAACTACCCGTCTTTGCCCTGATGCTGGCCAAACGAGCCGCTTATGCTCGGCGGCGAAATACCGCTTGCAAAATGCAATCAGTCCAGCTAAAAGAAACTGCTTGCATTTCACAACTGGTTTAGAGGGAGGCCCTCATGTCAAAGCTTCGCGTCAACGCATTCACCCTGTCTATCGACGGCTTCGGCGCCGGTCCCGACCAGGACCTGAAAGAGCCGCTGGGCGTCGGCGGGGAAGCCCTGCACACATGGATGTTTGGCACCCGAACCTTCCGCAACATGTCCGGCGAAGATGACGGGTCCACGGATACCGACGACGCGTTCGTAACGCGCAGCTTCGAAAACGTCGGCGCGTGGATCATGGGCCGCAACATGTTCGGGCCGATCCGCGGGCCTTGGCCCGATGACACCTGGAAGGGCTGGTGGGGAGTCAATCCGCCCTACCATGTGCCGGTTTTCGTGCTCACGCACCATCCGCGAGAACCTATCGTCATGGAGGGCGGCACGACCTTCCATTTCGTGACCGACGGCATCCACTCAGCGCTGGAAAAGGCGAAAGCAGCGGCTGACGGCAAGGATGTCCGGCTCGGCGGCGGCGTCGCCACGATCCGGCAATATCTCAGGGAAAAGCTCATCGACGACATGCATCTGGCGATATCGCCGATGCTGCTCGGCTCAGGCGAGAACCTTTTTGCCGGCATCGACATGGTCAAGCTCGGCTACCGCTGCAGCGAGCAGGTCGCGACGCCGAATGCCATGCATGTCATCATCGAGCGCGATTAGGACGTTTCGTTGCTCTGGTGGCGAAAGCCTCGGTGCAGGCCCCATTCTCCCGGGAGCGCTGACTCAATACTTCTCCGGAACATACAGCTCGCGCGGCAGCACCTGGCGCTCATATTCGGGATTAAAGACGCGGTCAGGTAGCGTGATCTCCTCGTGCGGCACCTCCTCATAGGGCATCTGCTTGAGGAGATGATCGATGCAGTTCAGCCGCGCCCGCTTCTTGTCGTTGCCCTCGACGATGAACCAGGGGGCTTCGGAGATGTTGGTGCGGGCGAACGTCTCTTCCTTGGCCTTGGTGTACTGTTCCCAGCGCACGCGCGACTGCAGGTCCATCGGCGACAGCTTCCACTGCTTCATCGGATCATGGATGCGCATCTGGAAGCGCATCTGCTGTTCCTCGTCGGTGATGGAGAACCAGTATTTGACCAGCGTGATGCCGGAGCGGACCAGCATGCGCTCGAACTCCGGCACGTCGCGAAAAAACTCCTCGACCTGGTCCGGCTCGGCAAAGCCCATCACACGCTCGACGCCGGAGCGGTTGTACCAGGAGCGATCGAACAGCACGATCTCGCCGCCTGCCGGCAGATGCGGCACATAGCGCTGGAAATACCATTGCGACTTCTCGCGCTCGGTCGGCGCCGGAAGTGCGACGACGCGGCAGATGCGCGGATTGAGCCGCTGGGTGATGCGCTTGATGACGCCGCCCTTGCCGGCCGAATCGCGGCCTTCGAAAACCACCACCAGCTTCTTCCTGGTGTAAGCCACCCAGGACTGCAGCTTGATCAATTCGGATTGCAGCGTGATCAGGTCGCGAAAATATTGCAGGCGATCCATCGAGGGCGGATGCGCGTTCTTGTAGATCTTCGCGATCTCCAGCGACGACGCCGGCTCCGACATCTCCAGCTCGTAGTCTTCGTCGAGCGTGTCGGCCAGTTCCGCTTCCAGCCAATCCTTGGCGGGAGAATTCTGTTTTGCTTCGGTCATTTATGCTGCTCCGTGCACGCCAGTGTCGGCGTCGGCCTGCCGGCCAAGTTCGAATACCTTGAGCCGACTTGCATACAGGCCGGCAATGACGGTTTTATTGCAGCCGGCCCGCGCGCCGGTCGCGCAACTCCGTGAGATGTGATCGATCAGCCTCCCTGGCATGCACGACAAACGGCTCGAATTGTCCTACAAATGCCAGGTTCCCCGGGCAGCCTTCAGAGCACCCCTTCTCAACGCAATTGCGAGGATCTGACATGCAATACCGCACACTCGGCCGTTCCGGACTGAAGGTTTCGACGCTGACCATGGGCACCATGACTTTTGGCGGCGCCGGCGCATTTTCAGCGGTCGGCAGGACTGATCTCGACGAGGCGCGCCGGATGATCGACCTCTGCATCGATGCCGGCATCAATCTCATCGACACCGCCAATGTCTATTCGAACGGGCTTTCGGAAGAGATCATCGGCGAAGCGCTCGGCGGCAAACGCAAGGGCGATGTGCTGATCGCCTCCAAGGCGCGCATGCGGATCGGCAACGGCCCCAACGATGAGGGCCTGTCGCGCTATCATCTGATCCGCGAGTGCGAGAAGAGCCTGAGGCGCCTCAGGACCGACGTCATCGACATCTATTTCCTGCACGAATGGGACGGCACGACGCCGCTCGAGGAGACCATCGCCGCGCTCGACACGCTCGTCAGCCAGGGCAAGATCCGCTATGTCGGCTGTTCCAACTATTCCGGCTGGCAAGTGATGAAGGCGCTGGGGATCAGCGACCGCCAGCACCAGCCGCGCTTCGTCACCCAGCAGATCCACTACACGCTGGAGGCGCGCGAAGCCGAATATGAACTGCTGCCGATCTCCGTCGACCAGGGGCTTGGCGTGCTGGTGTGGAGCCCGCTCGCCGGTGGACTGCTGTCCGGCAAATACCACCGCGACCAGGCCACCGCCCGCCAGCTCAGCGGCTGGACCGAACCGCCGATCCGTGACGAGGACCGGCTGTGGCGGATCGTCGACGTGCTTGCCCATATCGGCGAGAACCATGGCGTTTCGGCGGCGCAGGTGGCGCTAGCCTGGCTGCTCGGCCGGCCCGCGGTCAGTTCGCTGGTGATCGGCGGACGGACCGAAGCGCAGTTCAAGGACAATATCGCCGCCGCCAGCCTGGTGCTGACCAGCGATGAGCGCGCACGCCTCGACGCTGTGAGCCGCCCGCCGGTTCTCTACCCCTATTGGCACCAGCAGTTCACGGCAAAAGACCGGTTTGGTCCGGCCGATCTGGTTCTTGACCGGGAAGACATCTGACAACGATCCGGATCAAGTCGAAGGTCGCCGCGGGCGGTACCGTGTTCAGCCGGCCTGCCGGCTATCTATGGAGCCGATCGCCCTTTGTGGTGTTGTGTTTGTAGGCCAATGCTCCTAGGCAGGGCTAATAACCCTTTGGATTGCGAAAGGAAGAGATATGGCGCGAGCACCGAATTACGGCCAGGAACGCAAGGAACGCGACCGGCAGAAGGCTGCCAAGAAGGCGGAAAAGCAAGCGGCCAAGGTCGCAGCCAAGGAACGTTCGAAGCCGGAAGACGAGACCACATCCGAGACCGAAACGGAAACCGCAGAGTAGAACTGCAGGACAATCGCTTCATAGTGACAGCAGAAGGGAGCTGTGACGGCAGAAGGGAGTTGGCCGCACCTTGGCTCGCTTTCTGCAACGCTCGAGATTGGCGAAACCCTTGGTGCAGGCCGCTTTCTTCCCGTCACTATACGGGGTGAAATGCCCGTCAGGGCAATGAGGGGCAGCGCAAACCTGAAGCGATTGCCCTTTGGTAAAAGCGCATCGGGCCCGCGAGGCGCTGCGTCTTCAGGCCGGCGACTTGTCGCTGACGAAAACATTCACTTCGCGGGCGGCGGCGATGAAAGCACGCCTTGCGATCATTGCCGGTTTGTCGCCGGCCAGCGCATCATGGCAGGCCTGCAGCGCTTCGCGATGTTTTTGACTGCGCTTGCCGGGCCAGCTGTTGAGGAGGTAATCGGAAGCCTCGCGGGCGGTCCGCAAGAGCTGAGTGCTTCCCGCCGCGCCCTTGACGGTCACGGGTGTTTCAAATCGGTTGTTTTCCATCGCCGCTCTTACGCCATCGCCGCTCGCGAAGCGAGCGCGAAAGTGGTTGCCACCGCAATCAAGCCGCGACGCTGGCAAATCTCCTGGCATGCAGGCCGCGCCGGTTCTTGTGCAATGATGCCCGTCGAGAGACTGCCGGACAGGACAGACATGCCGCACGCCACCCTTGCCACCCAAGGCGCCCACAACATCCATTGGCGCCGCAATCTCGCCGTGTGCTTTGCCGGCTCGTTCAGCACGCTTGTCGCCATGACCTTGCTTCTGCCCTTCCTGCCGCTTTACGTAGAGCAGCTGGGCGCCGAGGGCCACGCGGCTGTTGTGCAGTGGTCCGGCGTCGCCTATGGCGCGACCTTCTTCGCCGCCGCGCTGGTCGCGCCGCTGTGGGGACGGCTTGGCGACCGCTACGGCCGCAAGCTGATGCTGGTGCGCGCCAGTTTCGGCATGGCCGTCTGCATGTCGCTGACCGGCATGGTCGAGACCGTCTGGCAATTGGTGCTGCTACGCCTGTTGATCGGTTTCGCCGGTGGCTATTCCTCGGGCTCGACCATTCTCGTCGCCATGCAGACGCCGAAGGAGCGGTCGGGCTGGGCGCTCGGCGTGCTGTCGGCCGGCATCACCGGCGGCGCCCTCGTCGGTCCCTTGCTCGGCGGCGCGCTGCCGCCCTTGATCGGCATCCGCGCCACCTTCCTGCTCGCCGGCGGCGTCATTTTCCTGGCGTTTCTGGCAACGACTTTTCTCATCAAGGAGAACCCTCGCCCGGCAACCGACAAATCAGCATCGACTGAGAAGGCGAAAGGCGGCTGGTCGCAAATCCCGGACAAGCGCCCGGTCGTCGCAATGCTGGTGACCGGCATGCTGATGAGTTTCGCCACCATGTCGATCGAGCCGATCATCGCGGTCTATGTGCAACAGATCATCGAGGACCAAAGCCGGGTCACGCTGATGTCCGGTGTCGTCATGTCGGCGGCGGCACTTGGCGCCATCCTGTCGGCCTCGCGTCTCGGCAGGCTCGCCGACCGCATCGGCCACTGGAACGTCATCATAGCGGCGCTTGCCGTCTCGGCGCTGCTGCTGATCCCGCAGGCTTTCGTCACGCAGGGCTGGCAGCTCGTTGGCCTGCGTTTCCTGATGGGGCTGGCGCTTGGCGGCCTCCTGCCCTGCATCACCAGCGTCATCCGCCACAATGTCCCGGACGGCGTCGGCGGCAATGTGCTCGGTCTGTCGATCTCGGCGCAATATGTCGGACAGGTCGCCGGGCCGCTGCTCGGCGGCTTCATCGGCGGTCATTTCGGCATGCAGGCGGTATTTCTCGGCACGTCGGTGCTGATGGCGAGCGGAGCGGCGTATAACTGGCTGGTCCAGACGCGCCGCGCACGCGACATGCTGGTGCGGGCGGACAAATCCTGACACGGTTTGCGGGCCACTTCACGGAGTCCAAGACATGAGCACAGCTGACCACCCAGCAGGCGGCATCGGCCGCATCCTCGTTTTCGTCGGCGGCCTGTGCGGCGCGGCCGGTGTGGCGCTTTCTGCCGCGGCGGCACATCTGGGCGGCGCTTTCGTCGGCACGGTCGCGTCGTTCCTGCTCATGCATGCACCGGTCTTTCTGGCCGTCGGCCTCGTTAGCGCAAACCGGATGCTGCGTCTCGCAAGCCTTATTCTTCTCGTCGGGATCGCCTTGTTCTGCGGCGATCTGCTTGCCCGCGACTTCCTCGGCTCGCGGCTTTTTTCGATGTCGGCGCCGATCGGCGGCACCTTGATCATCGCCGGCTGGCTGGCGGTTGCGGCCTCGGCGCTGAAGCGGCCGCGCTCCTGAGGCGGCCGGATTCGGTTTCCGCCAAACGACGGTCAGTCAGACGATGGCCACTTTTGCCGGCGCTCGGGCCGGACCGGCAGGTCGCGATTGCGTGCCGCCGGCTTGGCCAGGCGCCGCTGCTCCGGCCTGTCGATGGCCGGCGAGATGCCCCAATAGTTGCGATAGATCTCTTCGAACAGATGGTTGATCGGGTGCATGGCTTGGTTTCCTCTTCGATTTGAGAATTGAATCGATCCAATCGACAGGCATAAAAAAGGCGCTGCCGATCAGCTCCGCTTACGCTCCACGAGAAAACGCAGATCGCGGATCCACGGGCTGGCGCTGCCGCGACGCGTCCGGGTCACCGCCTTCGAAATTATGCTCCAGTCGTTGCGATAGATGTCTTCGAACAGATAATTGACGGGGTGCATGGCTCGCTCCTTCCTGAATCGATCCAATGACGACACTCAATTGGATCGATTCAAAGCTAGGCCTGGACCCCGCTGATGTCAAGCAAGATTTGAATCGATCCAACAAAGATGCTAGATAGCAAGCTGGAGCAGAAAAATGGCATCATCAAGCGAAAGCAATACCAGACCCATCCGGCTGGCAGACATCGCCAAGGCCGCCGGGGTCTCGCACGGTACCGCCTCCAACGTGTTCAGCCGTCCGGAGATCGTACGCGAGGAAGTCCGCGAACGGGTCAAGGCGGCGGCCGAGGCGATGGGCTATGCCGGCCCCGACCCGAAGGGCCGGCTGCTGCGCGCCGGCAAGGTCAACGCGATCGGCGTCGCCACGACCGAGCCGCTGTCCTATTTCTTCGACGATCCCTTTGCCCGCGCGATGATGGCCGGCATCTCGGAAGCATGCGACGCCACCCGCGCGGGAATAGCGCTGGTATCGGCCGGCAACGAGGAAAAACTTGCCTGGAACATCCAGAGCGCGCTGGTCGACGGCTTCATCCTGTTCTGCATCGAGGGCGGCTCACGGCTTGTCGAACTGACGCGCGAACGCAAACTCCCGTTTGTCGCGCTTGAGCTCGGCTTCGACGACGACACTGTTTCGGCGATCGGCGTCGACAATGTCGCCGGCGCCCGCCTGGCGGCGCAGCATCTCGCCGAGCTCGGCCATCGCCGCTTTGCCGTGCTAGCGCTGCCTTTCGCCGACGGCAGCACCGGCCTTGTCTCGCCGGAGAAGGTCCGGACGGCCCTCTACACGGGCACGCGCGATCGCCTCGTCGGCTATTTCGAGGCGTTTTCCCGGTATGGCGTCGATACCGCCGGGATACCGGTATACGAGACCGAAAACGACGAAGCCAGCACAAGGGCCGGCCTCGAAACGATCTTCGCCTCGGCAGCGCCGCCGACCGCCATCCTGGCGATGTCGGACCGGATCGCCATGGTCGCGATCGAATGGTTGGCCGCGCGTGGCATTGCGGTTCCCGGCGACGTCTCCGTCGTCGGATTCGACGGCGTGCCTGACGCCGCACTTTGCGATCCTCCGCTGACCACGGTCGCGCAGCCAATCGCCGAGATCGGCCGCCGGGCGGCGCGAACGATCCTCGATTTCGACGGCACGGTGCGGCGCGAGACGCTTGGCGTCGAGCTTGTCGTCAGGGCATCTTCGGGACCGCCCAAGACAGCCTGAGCCCGACGCTATCGATTCATGCCTGCTGCCATGCCCACGCCGAAGGATGCATGGACCGGCAGCGCCTCGCTGCGGACCGGCTTGCTGTTGCCGCCAATAGCCGACAGCCATTCGAGATAATAGGCGAGCGCGAACTGCATGGCGATGCCGGCGGCGATCAGCAGGCTGTCATAGGCAAATCCACCCGGGTTGATCAGCTTCATCACCTGCGCCGCCATGGCGATCACCGTGCCGGCGATGAAAACCGGCAGCGATCGCTTGCCGAATATGGCGAGCGGATGGTCGCGGCTGGTGCGGAACAGGTTGGAGACCGAAGGAAACGCCACGATCAGATAGCTCACCGCCAGGATGTGCAGCAGCCTCGGCAGCGACAGGAACGTCTTGTCGAAGCCGGTCAGCACCACGGGCAGGTTCAGCCACGACACGTGCCCCCATAGCGGGCTGTGCACCCAGACCAATGCCGTCGCGACATAGACCGCCGACGCGCCGACCAGCCAGCGATTGACCGGAATGGCGCCGCCGCGCCTGATGTGCAGCATGCTCGCCAGGCCGATGTTGAAGAGGAACTGCCACGACAGTGGATTGAGGAACCAGAAGCCGGGCTCAGGGTAATTCGGCGGGGCGATCTGGTAGATCCCGGCAACCAGCCACAGAGTTCCGGACAGGGCGAGCGCCGTGAAAGGCCGGTAGCTGATGAACAGCAGGAAGGTGGGCGCCATCAGCAGCAGCACCGCATATACCGGCAGGATGTTGGTGTAGCCAAGCTGATGGCCAAGCGTGACGATGCCGATCACCACATGTTGCGGGTCCCTGATCAATGGCTCGATGTTGATCAGCGTCAGCATGTCCGGCCGTTTCGCGAACACCGCCGCCGCGCAGAAGATGGCCAGCACCGCCATCGTCGTGACGATGTGGGCGACATAGAGCACTCCGGCGCGGCGCCACAATTTCAATGTCGCCAGGAGCCGGTCTCCGGACTGGAATTTTGAGCCGTAGGCGAGCGCGACGGACATGCCGGAGATCAGCACGAAGGCCTCGGCGGCATCCGAAAAGCCGAAATTTTTGTAGCTCAGGGTCTCGAAAACCGTGCCAGGGACATGGTCGACAAATATGATCAGCAGAGCGAGGGCGCGGAACACGTCAATACGCGTGTCGCGATCCGGGATACGCATGCCGCGATCCGGTGAAATTGGCATGGTCATCGATAAAAGGCCTCAAAGCTGGTTGTTCATGCCGCGATCGATGCGACCGCCGGACGCACCGCTTCGATTCCTCCCGCAGGAGCATATCGGCAAACAAACGGACTGAAATGCGCCCGGTTCAATCAACTTTGAAGGAGTCCGAAAATATTCCGTTTTGAAGCCGGCAAATGAATAAAAACCACACGAAATCAAAAGGATGCAATATGGCCGAAAAACCTCCGGAAGACGGCTTTTTGCGGCGCGACCTGCCGTTTTTCTACCGACTTTATCGGCCCGTGGATGCGAGCGGCGAATGCCTTTTCCTGCTGCACGGATCCGGCGTCGACGAGACGACGCTGGTGGCGCTGGCGCGGCAAATCGCACCGCATGCGGTGTTGGTGACGGTGCGTGGCCGTATCGCCCAGGAGGACGGTTTCCGCTGGTTCGCGCGGATCACGCCGACGCGCTTCGAACAGGAGAGCATCCGCACCGAGGCGGACGCTTTCGCCGGCTTCATCACCGCAGCCGCGAAGCGCCATGGTCTCGATCTCGCCCGGACGATTTTCCTCGGCTATTCGAACGGCGCCAATCTGGTTTCGAGCGTGATGCTGCTGCATTCGGGCCACATCGAACGGGCAGCGTTGCTGCGCCCGATGCCGGTTCTCGACGACGTGCCCCCGGCCGATCTGTCCAAAGCGCGCGTGCTGATCATCGCCGGCGCAGATGATCTGACCTACGCGCCTTTCGCGCCGGCGTTGGTCGCATTGCTCGAATCGCACGGCGCCGCGGTCGACGCCCACACCATCGCCTCCGGGCATGAAATCGGCGACCGGGATGCTGAAATCGTCAGGCAGTGGCTGGCGGGCCCGGCAACCGCGATCGCGCAGGCGAATTGATGAGCCCGTCGCCCTATGCCCGCCCCATCCGGTTCCAGGCGTCCAGCCCGGCGATCTTGTAGGCTTCGGCCAGCGTCGGATAGTTGAAGGTGTTGTTGACGAAGAAATCGACGGTGCCACCGAGATTGATCACCGCCTGGCCGATATGGATCAGTTCGGTCGCGCCCTCGCCGACGATATGCGCGCCGAGCAGCCGGCGCGTTTCGATCGAGAACAGAAGCTTCAGGAAGCCGGTGTTGACGCCCATGATATGGCCGCGCGAGGTCTCGCGGAAGCGCGCCACGCCGACCTCGTAGGCGCCGCCGCCCTCGCGCACCTGCTCCTCGGACTGGCCGACGGTCGAGATTTCCGGCACGGCGTAGATGCCATAGGGAAAGGTTTCCGGCGGCGGCGGCAACGGCACGCCGAAGGCATGGCAGGCGGCCACCCTGCCCTGTTCCATCGAGGTCGAGGCGAGGCTCGGAAAGCCGATGACGTCGCCGGCGGCATAGATGTTCGGCGCGCTGGTCCGGAAGCTCTGCGGGTCGACCTTGATGCGGCCCCGGGAGTCGGCCTCGATGCCGACCACATCGAGGCCGAGCGCGCCGACATTGCCGGTGCGCCCCGCCGCATAAAGCACCATCTCCGAGCGTATGCTGCGGCCGTCGGCAAGCGTCACCTCGGCATGGTCGGGTTTCGAGGCGATCTCCTTGATCGCACTGCCGAGCCGGATCGTCATGCCGCGGTCGCGCATCTGATGGATGAAATCATCGACGATCTCGCGGTCGACGAAATCGAGGATGGAGTCGCGCGGCTCGACCAGCGTGACCGGCACGTCGAGCGCCGAAAAGATCGTCGCGTATTCGACGCCGATGACGCCGGCGCCGATCACCGTCAGCGTCCGCGGCAGGCGCTCCAGCTCCAGCATCTCGTCGCTGTCGAAGACACGGATCGTGTCGAAGGGCACGTCGCGCGGCCGGTGCGGGCGGGTGCCGACAGCGATCAGCGCATGCGCAAAACCGACTTCGCTGTAGTCGCCGGTATCCGTCGTCAGGCTGGCTCTGTTGGGACCGAGAAACTTGACTGTGGCGCGCGCGCTCTTGACCGTGTTGCGCATGAACTGGTGCTGCAGCACCTCGACCTCGTGATCGAGCGTCTTGTGCAGGCGTTCGATCAGATCGCCGACCGAAATATCCTGCTTGACCCGGTAGCCGCGCCCGTAGAAGCCGCGCTCGCGCCAGCCCGAGAGGTTGAGCACGGTTTCCCGCAGGGTCTTCGACGGAATGGTGCCGGTATGCACGGACACGCCGCCAAGGCGCCGGCCCCTGTCGGCCACCAGCACGGATTTGCCGAGCTTGGCCGACTGCACCGCGGCGCGGCGCCCCGAAGGCCCGCTGCCGATCACCAGCATGTCATAGTCCATGTCGCCCTCGCCCGCCGCACTTTGTTGCGCTGCAGCAAACTAACGCCATCGGCGCTGCAAATTCAACCGATCACGGCTGCATTCGGCGTTGCCTCCAGTCGCAGGCCGAAAAAGGCTCGATCTTGATTCCGCCGCAGGACTTCACCATTTCAACATCAGGCGGCCCGCACCCTATCCCGGGCCTGATTGACGAGGAAATGACATGAACGCGCGCGTTCTCGACGGCGAAATCAGCAGGCTCGATGATGTCAGGGCCTATGACGGCGTGCGCACGCGGCGTGTCCTCGCCTTCATCATCGATTATTGCATCGTCGCACTGCTCACCATTCCGTTCGCGATCCTGGTGTTCTTCCTCGGGATTTTGACGCTAGGCCTTGGCTGGATGTTGTTTTCCATCCTCGCGCCGGTCATCGCCATCCTCTACATCTGGAACACGCTCGGCAGCGCCGACCAGGCCACGACAGGCATGAAGATGATGGGGATCCGGCTCGACCGTCTCGACGGCACCCGCATCGACGGGATGACGGCGGTGGTGCATTCGGTGCTGTTCTGGGCCGGCAACGTCATCCTGACGCCACTGGTCCTTCTGGTGTCGCTGTTTGCCGACCGCAAGCGCACGCTGCACGACCTGCTGCTCGGCACGGTGGTCAGCCGCAGTGACCGCTGAAACAGCTTTTCACCAGTCCCCGCGAGCATTTATGTGCAAAGTGAAGGCGTCCGATAGCCACGCTTTCACAATCCTGTTGAATTTTTCGCCGTGCGCGCCAAAGGTATGATGATTCGCAGGAGTGTTTCCAAGGGTCGATGACGCAGCATCCAACCCAGTCGCCGCAGTTCTTCCTGACCGCGCCGTCGCCATGCCCGTATCTTGAGGGCCAGTTCGAGCGCAAGGTGTTCACGCATCTGGTCGGGGACAAGGCATCGGAAATGAACGACCTGTTGACGCAAGGCGGCTTCCGGCGATCGCAGAACATCGCCTACCGGCCGGCCTGCGAGACCTGCCGCGCCTGCGTTTCGGTGCGCATCCTGGCCCAGGAATTCACTGCCAGCCGCAACATGAAGCGGGTGATACAGCACAATTCAGACCTCATCGGCGCCATGCACGACGCGCAACCATCCACCGAGCAGTATTCGCTGTTCCGCAGCTATCTCGATGCCCGCCATCGCCGCGGCGGCATGTCCGACATGACGGTGCTCGACTACGCCATGATGGTCGAGGACACGCATGTCGACACCAAGGTCATCGAATACCGGCGCCGCGGCCCCGACAGCTTCATCACCGGCAAGGGCCAGGGCGAGCTGATCGCAGTCGCTCTCACCGACAAGATGGCCGATGGCCTGTCGATGGTTTATTCCTACTTCAATCCGGACTTCGAGGACCGCTCGCTCGGCACCTTCATGATCCTCGATCACATCGCCCGCGCAAGGGCGATGGGCTTGCCCCATGTCTATCTCGGCTACTGGGTCAACGGCTCGCGCAAGATGAACTATAAGATGCGCTTCATGCCGCAGGAGCATCTCGGCCCGAAAGGCTGGGAACGCTACGACCACGAAGCGGTTTCGCGCTGATCCGCTCTTTCGCCAATCATCCTTAAAACTGCTTCAAGGAGGATGCTTCTGGTTTTCGGCTGCTTGGCTGAAACGCCAGACGCTGGGCCGATTTGCGCCTGCCTCCAAATTCATTGCGAGAACTGCCATGTCGTCCCACAACGATCATCAAAAAGGCCTTCTCATCACCGCCATTGGCGGGCTGACGCTGACCATCGACATTCCACTGATCCGGCTCGCCGACGGCGGCGCATGGACCATCCTCCTGCTGCGCACCGGCACCACCTTGGTCGCGGCGCTGATCATCTGGGCTGTCTGGCGCTCGCTGAGCCGGAACGCGCCGCAGCTCATCCCCGGCTGGTCGGGGCTCGTCGTCGCCCTATGCTACGGGCTGACCTCGGTCACCTTCGTCACCAGCATCTATCACACCACGACCGCCAATCTGGTCTTCATCCTGGCTTTCAACACCGTGTTCGCGGCGCTGCTGTCCTGGCTGCTCCTGAAAGAGCGGCCGCGACTGGTCACCGTGATCGCGATGCTGGTCATGATCGTCGGCGTCGCGATCATCGTCGGCGATTCGGTCGGCACCGGCCACCTGTTCGGTGACCTCATGGCGCTGTGCTCGGCTTTCTTCATCGCGCTGGCCATCACCATCTCGCGCGCCAGCGGCAAGGACATGGGGTTCACTTCGCTCATCGGCGTGATCCCGCCCCTGGCCGTCGCAGCGTTCATGGTTTCGGGCGGAGGGTTCCAGGTGAACGCGCCATGGTGGATCATCTTCAACGGCGCCGTCATCATGCCGATCTCGTTCTTCTGCCTCGCCAACGGGCCGAAATATATTTCGGGGCCGGAAGTGGCGATGTTCTATCTGCTCGAAACCGTGCTGGCGCCGGTCTGGATGTGGATGATCTTTGCCGAGACGCCGTCGCGCAACAGCCTGATCGGCGGCGCGATCCTGATCGTCACGCTGGTCGCCCATTCGCTATGGCAGCTGCATGAGGGGCGAAAGCGCCGCGCCACCCTTGCCGTCCGTCACCCGGCCTGAGACTTCTTCTCGGCAACGATTTCGATCTGCGGCGGCGCCCCTTCGAGTTCCGCCGGTGCTGCGGGGGCAAGCTCATCGGCCAATTCCACCTCGCGCAGCCATTCGCGCCAGATCGCGACCAGCAACGCCATCAGCACCGGACCGATGAACAGGCCAAGAAAGCCCATCGTCTTGACGCCGCCGACCAGGCCGAAAAAGGTCGGCAGGAACGGCAGCTTTATCGGGCCGCCGACCAGCTTCGGCCGCAATGTCTTGTCGACGATGAACAGTTCGACAGCCCCCCAGATGAACAGCGCCAAACCGGCCATCGGCGAGCCGCTGGCGGCGAGATAGATCGAAACAAGCGTGAAGGACAGCGGTGCCCCGCCGGGGATCAGCGCCATGATGCCGGTCAGGGCGCCGAGCGTCACCGGCGACGGCACGCCGGCCAGCCAGTAGGCCACGCCCAGCACCACCCCCTCGCCGATGGCGATAATAGTCATGCCGGTCACCGTCGAGGAAATCGTCGCCGGCACGACGCGTGAAATCCGCTCCCACCTGGTCGGCAGAATGCGTTCGCCGAGACGGTCGACCTGCCCGGCGAAATGCTCGCCGTCGCGATAGGCAAAGAACAGCGCGATCATCATGAACAGCAGCGCCAGCAGAAGGCCGAAGGCGCTGCCGCCGGCGGCCAGCACGCCGCGGTAGATGCTGCCGATGTTGGCGCCGCTGATCAGCTGGATCAGTTCGCCGATGCCGCCGGGATGGCCGAGATTGCGCGTCCACTGCTCGTTCAGCCAGTCGCCGACCACGGGCAGCGTGGCAATCCAGTGCGGCGTCACCGCGCCTTCGCGGTTGGTCTCGATCGCCCAGCCGACCCATTCGCGGACTTCGTTGCTGGCGTAGGCGCCGGCGAGGGCGATCGGCACCACCAGGAAGGTGAGGATGAACAGGATCGCCAATGTCGCGGCGATCGTGCGGTTGCCGCCGACGGCAGCGAGCAGCCGCCGATAGAGCGGCCAGCTGGCAAAGGCGATGACGAGAGCGGCCAGCACCGGAACCAGGAAACCATGAAAGAAATAGACCCCGGCGGCGACGATCAGCACCAGAAGCCACCGCGCCGCCGACAGCGGCGGAATGACGGCGGATCTGACCGGCGTCGACAGGCCGAAGAGGCGCTGCTGCCCTTCCGGTTTCCGAACCCTGGCTTCTTTCAAATGCCCATTTCTCCCAAACGCGTGTGTCCGCGCCTTATGTAGCGATGCTTATGCACCATGATAGTGCAGCAATCGTGACGACATTCCAAATGTTTGGATGGAGGCGCTAATCTCCCCCCTTGAGGGGGAGATGGCCGGCAGGCCAGAGGGGGTCGCCGCGCGTGAAGCTCCAGCTCCTCTGTCGCAATAAGAGGTCGCGTCGCGCCTGAACGTTCCGACCCCCCTCTGTCGCCTTCGGCGACATCTCCCCGTCAAGGGTCCCACTTGGGGGAGATTAGCAGCCTTACCCGAATTTCCCCGTTCTCGGGAATCCCTTCGGCACCATGCGTCCGGCCGAGGCTCGAGCACCGATCCATTCGACCAGCTCTTCACGTGATTTGGTGAAGGTGCGGTCGGCAGAATCCTGCCAGGAGAGACCGCTTGCGAGCGTGAAGGTCTTGAGGTCGAGGACGCCGCCATCCTTGTATTTCTGCAGGCGAATGCCCTTGCCGCGCCCCATCTCAGGGATCTCGGCGAGCGGGAAGACCAGCATCTTGCGGTTCTCGCCGACGATGGCGAGATGGTCGCCGGCGACCGGCATGCAGCGCTGGGCCTCGTCGGGCGCCTTGACGTTCATCACCTGCTTGCCCTTGCGGGTGTTTGCGACGACTTCCTCTTCCGGCACGATGAAGCCGTTACCGTCGTGCGACACCAGCAGCAGCTTGCGCTTGGGATCATGGACAAAGGCGGTGACGATGTCCTGGTCGTTGTCCATGTCGACGATGATGCGGATCGGTTCGCCATGGCCGCGCCCGCCCGGCAGCCGGTCAGCGCCGATCGTGTAGAACTTGCCGCCGGTGGTGAAGACCAGCACCTTGTCGGTGGTCTGGGCGTGGAAGGCGAGCTTGAGGCTGTCGCCCTCCTTGAAGGTCAGCAACGAATGGTCGGTCAGGTGACCTTTCATCGCCCTGAGCCAGCCCTTTTCCGAAACGACCACGGTGACCGGCTCGCGCTCGATCATGGCATGGGCTATGTCGGTCAGGTCATGTTCGGGGGCGTCGGCGAACTGGGTGCGGCGCTTGCCGAGCGCGGTCTCCGGTCCGAATTTCTCGCGGATGCTGGAGACTTCCCACTTGATCGTCGACCACTGCCTGGCGTCGGACGCGAGCAGCGCCTCGATCTGCTTCTTCTCGGTGGTGAGACCGTCGAATTCCTTGCGGATCTCGAATTCCTCGAGCTTGCGCAGGGCGCGCAGCCGCATGTTGAGGATGGCTTCGGCCTGGTTGTCGGTGAGCGACCAGCGCGCCATCATCACTTGCTTGGGCTCGTCCTCCTCGCGGATGATCCTGATCACCTCGTCGATGTTGAGATAGGCGATCAGATAGCCGGCGAGGATCTCCAGCCGCCTTTCGATCTCGCCGAGGCGATGCCTGGAGCGGCGGATCAGCACCTCGCGGCGGTGCTCCAGCCATTCCTTGAGCACGCCTTTCAGCGACAGCACGTTGGGTATCTTGCCGCGCGACAGGACGTTCATGTTGAGCGGAAAGCGGCTTTCGAGCTCGGTCAGCTTGAACAGCGATTCCATCAGGATGCCGGGATCGACCGAACGGCTCTTCGGGACCAAAACGACGCGGATATCCTCGGCACTCTCGTCGCGGATGTCTTCGAGCAGCGGCAATTTACGCGCCATCAGCAGCTCGGCGATCTTTTCGATCAACCGCGCCTTCTGGACGCCGTAGGGGATTTCGGTGACGACGATGCTCCAGGTGCCCCTGCCCTGGTCCTCCTGGCTCCATTTCGCCCTGACGCGGAACCCACCGCGACCGGTCTCGTAGGCTTCGAGGATCGAAGCGCGGCTGTCGACGATGATGCCGCCGGTCGGGAAATCCGGACCTTGGACGAAATCCATCAACGTCGTCACCGGCGCATCGGGGTGCTCGATCAGATGCAGGGCGGCGTCGCAGAGCTCGGCGGCATTGTGCGGCGGGATCGAAGTCGCCATGCCGACGGCAATGCCGGACGAGCCGTTGGCGAGCAGGTTGGGGAAGGCACCGGGCAGCACGACCGGCTCCTCGTCCTCCTCATTGTAGGTCGGCCGGTAGTCGACCGCATCCTCGGTGATGCCGGACAGCAGCTCAGTCGCCACATCGGTCATGCGCGCTTCGGTGTAGCGCATGGCGGCGGCGTTATCGCCGTCGATATTGCCGAAATTGCCCTGGCCGTCGACCAGGGGATAGCGCATCGAAAAATCCTGCGCCAGCCGCACCAGCGCGTCGTAGATCGACTGGTCGCCATGCGGATGGAACTTGCCCATCACCTCGCCGACGATGCGGGCGCATTTGGCGAAGCCCTGGTCGGGGTTGAGCCTGAGCAACCGCATGGCATGCATGATGCGGCGATGGACCGGCTTCAGCCCGTCGCGCACATCCGGCAGCGCACGGTGCATGATGGTCGACAGCGCATAGGCGAGATAGCGCTCTTCCAGCGCTTTCTTCAGATCGACCGGCTCGATGTTGTCGCCACCGCCATCGCCAGGCGGCAAAAGCCTTTTTCCCATGGGCTGGGACTAGCCGAGCGGATGATTCGCGGCAAGAGGCGCCTGAATGGCGCAGCCTCTTGCGCAATACGAACTGGACGCCAGCAACATCACTCGGTTACATCCCGCTTCTATGGCAATGGATCGGATTTGCCTTTCGCCGTGGTTTTCGACCATTGTGCGGTGGAACGCCTTTTTCCCGTCCAGTTCGTCACGAAGGGTGACGGCGCAACTAATTGAAAAAACTTCAGCACACTCTCAGGGAACCGCGATGACGATCAGACGCTCGACACTCAACAAACTCGCTTTTTCGACCTTGCTGATGACGCTGCCGCTGAATGCGGCCTTCGCGCAGGATGCGGCGGTCGCCGACCGGCTGAAGGCGGCTCTCGCCGCCCAGGGCGTCGACATCTCCTGGACCGGGGTGACGGGCGATGCCTCCAGCATGGTGCTGCAAGGCGTGGCCCTCAAACCGGCGGCCGAAAAGGAAGCGCTCAAGATCGGCGACATCAAACTCGAAGGCGTGACCGAAGCCAATGGCGGTTATGAGATCGAAACTGTCTCGACTTCGGCATTCCAGCACAGCGAAGACGGCGTCACGCTCGACCTCAGCCCGTTTATCATCCACGACATGACCATTCCCGCCGACGGCGCCACAGGCCCGCTGGGTTCAATGATGATGTATGAATCGGCCGAGCTCGACAAAATGACGGTCAAGGTCGCCGACAAGACCGCCTTCTCGATGGACGGGCTCGCCATCGAAATCACCCCGCCGGCCGACGGCAAGGCGATGGCGTTTTCCGGCACCACGGAAAAGTTCAATGCCGACCTGACGCTGGTCGAGGACCCGAAGTCCAAGGAGGTGATCAACGCGCTCGGCTACCAGAACATCACCGGAAACCTTGCCATGGAGGGCAGCTGGCAGCCTGCGGACGGCAAGATGGAGCTGTCGAAATACGACATCTCCGTCGACAATGCCGGAACGCTCGGCATGACCTTCGGTTTCGGCGGCTACACGCTCGACGTCATCAAGTCGCTGCAGGAGATGCAGAAGAAGATGGCGGCGCAGCCCGAAGGCGCCGACAATTCGGCGCAAGGCATGGCCATGCTTGGCGTCTTGCAGCAGCTTTCGTTCAACAGCGCATCGATTCGCTTCGACGATGATTCGCTGACCAACAAGGTGCTGGACTATGTCGGCAAACAACAAGGCATGTCCGGCAAGGACATCGCCAACCAGGCCAAGGCGGTCGTGCCTTTCGGCATGGCGCAGCTCAACAATCCGGAATTGACGGCGCAGGTGTCGGCTGCGGTCGGCAAATATCTCGACGATCCGCAGAGCATCGAGATCCTGGCCGAGCCGCCGGCAGCGGTGCCGTTCGCGCTGATCATGGCAGGCGCCATGTCCAATCCGGTGGACTTGACGAAGACGCTGGGCGTGACGGTCAAGGCGAACGAGGACTGATTGGAGCGGCCCTGGGGAGCGTCGGCGCCGCCCCTCATCCGCCTGCCGGCACCTTCTCCCCGCATAGTGACGGGGAGAAGGGAAGTGGGCGCGATGTTAGCGCCCATCTTGCAACGCGGGCAGTTGGCGAAATCATTTGTGACAGTGTCTTTCTCCCCGTCACTATACGGGGAGAAATGCCCGGTCCACCCTCCGCAGCTGCAGCGCAGCTGCTGCGGAGGACGGGCACGGGCAATGAGGGGCAGCGCAAACCGATAGCCTTTAGAGTCGGTTGCGGGAGGTTTTTAACCCTCTTTCTTGGTCATGGCGACGCGCAGCGACAATTCGCGAAGCTGCTGTGGGCTGGCTTGTGACGGAGCGCTCATCAACAGATCATAGGCCTGCTGGTTCATCGGGAACATCGTCACTTCACGCAGGTTCCTGGCACCGACCAGCAGCATGACGACGCGGTCGATGCCGGCCGCCATGCCGCCATGCGGCGGTGCGCCGTACTGGAAGGCGCGGTAGAGGCCACCGAAGCGCTCCTCGACCGTCTCGCGATTGAGCCCGACAGTCTCGAATGCCTTGACCATAGTTTCCGGCAAATGGTTGCGGATGCCTCCGCTAGCGATCTCGAAACCATTGCAGACCATGTCATACTGGAACGCCTTGATGCCGAGCAAATCCTCGCCGTTGAGCGCATCGATGCCGCCCTGCGGCATCGAGAACGGGTTGTGGGCGAAATCGATCTTTTTCTCGTCCTCGTTCCATTCGAAGAAGGGAAAGTCGACGATCCAGCATAGTTCGAAACGGTCGCGATCGACCAGGTTCAGCTCCTCGCCGGCGCGGGTGCGCGCCGCGCCCGCGAACGAGACGAACTTTTTCGGGTCGCCGGCGACGAAGAAGGCGGCGTCGCCATCGGCAAGCCCGAGCTGGAGGCGGATTGCCTCGGTGCGCTCCTCGCCGATGTTCTTGGCGAGCGGACCGGCGCCTTCGAGCTTTTCGCCCTCCTTGCGCCAGAAGATGTAGCCGAGGCCCGGCTGGCCCTCGCCTTGCGCCCAGGAATTCATCCGGTCGCAGAAAGCCCGCGAACCACCGGTCCTGGCCGGAATGGCCCAGACCTCGGCCTTCGGGTCGTTGGCAAGGATGTTGGCGAACACCTTGAAGCCGGACTCGCGGAAATGTTCGGAGACCGCCTGCATCTCGATCGGGTTGCGCAGGTCCGGCTTGTCGGTGCCGTATTTGCGCATGGCGACGTCATAGGCGATGCGCGGAAACTCCTGCGTCACCGGCTTGCCGACGGCAAAGGTCTCGAACACGCCCCGCATGACCGGTTCCATTGTTGCCAGAACGTCGTCCTGCTCGACGAAGCTCATCTCCAGGTCGAGCTGGTAGAATTCGCCCGGCAGGCGGTCGGCGCGCGGGTCCTCGTCGCGAAAGCAAGGCGCGATCTGGAAGTAACGGTCGAAGCCCGACACCATGATCAATTGCTTGTATATCTGCGGCGCCTGCGGCAGCGCGTAAAAAGTGCCGGGATGGATACGTGACGGCACCAGGAAATCACGCGCCCCTTCGGGCGACGAAGCGGTCAGGATCGGCGTCGAGAATTCGGTGAAGCCGACCTCGCCCATGCGCTTGCGCATCTCGGCGATGATCTTCGTTCGCGCCACGATGTTCTTGTGCAGCGTGTCGCGGCGCAAATCGAGGAAGCGGTATTTGAGACGGATGTCCTCGGGATAGTCCGGCTCGCCGAACACCGGCAGTGGCAGTTCCTTGGCCGCCGACAGGACTTCGATCTCGCGCGCGAAAACCTCGATTTCGCCGGTCGGCAAATTGGCGTTCGCGGTCTCCGCCAGACGGGCCTTGACCTCGCCGTCGACGCGGATGACCCATTCGCCGCGCACGGTCTCGGCAATCTTGAAAGCCGGCGAATCCGGGTCGGCGACGATCTGGGTCAGGCCATAGTGGTCGCGCAAATCGATGAACAGCAGGCCGCCATGATCGCGCACGCGATGCACCCAGCCCGACAGGCGAACGGAAGAGCCGACGTCGCTCTTCCTCAACTGGGCACAGGTATGGCTGCGGTAACGATGCATTGTCATTGGTAAGTCCGGATGTTGATTGCGGCCAAGGCATGATGGCCCGGCCCGAAAATTTGCGCGAAAAGCACATGAGAGGCCGCCTTTGTCAAGGCAGGCGGCGCACGCGGGCAGCATCTTGATTCGAACTTCGGCATTCGCCCGAGGTGTGTGAAAACTCCACACCACAGTCAAAGTGTAGAATTTCCTCCGCCTGATCGTGATTAGGTGGTCAAGCCGTGTACAATGGCCCTCATTGTACAATGGCCCTCATATTGACGGGAGGACTACCATGCGCATTCGCACATTGACTGCCCTGGTGATGCTGCTTGTCGGCACCTGCACATTTGCACACGCACAGACAAAGCCGATGTCCATCGAGGTGTTCCCTTTCGAATTGGAAGACAAGAGCGCTGGCGCAGGAATAATTCCGCCGGATGAACACGATAGACGCTATCTGTCCGAGTCGGCACAAATGGCGAAGGACATGCTCTCCCAGTCCGGGCGTTTTACAGTGGTTGATGTGCCAGCCGGGGATGAGCAGGCTGTGGCGCCACACGGATTGCGCAATTGCGGCGGCTGTGAAAGCAAAATCGCCAAACAGCACGGCGCGTCTCTTGCCTTGCTGGGCGTCGTAACGCGCGTCAGCCGAACAGAGCATACGATGTTCATTCGCATCCTCGACGCTGAAACCGGGAACCCTGTTTCGCAGGGTTTTACCGATCTGCGCATGGGTGCGAATTACGCGTGGCCCCGCTCCGTGAAATGGCTGATGACAAACAGAATTCTTCGGTAGGGCGGCAAGCCACCCGAGTGCGCCATCGGCAGCGCGAAGGATTCCCAGCTAAAATCAAACTGAGACATTGATAGCCGGCGCTGGCCCGCTAACCGCCGGCAATTGCCGCTGGTATTGGCGTGGGCGATGGTTCAAGAAGGATCAACGACAGGCCTTCCTTCATGTCCTCCATGCGCCCGCTGATCCCGCTCCTTATTGCCGCCGGCATCCTGCTCGGCGGCAACGGCCTGCAGAGCACCTTGATCGCATTGCGCGGGGCGCAGGAGGGATTTTCGGCCTCGACCATCGGCCTGATGGGGACGTTCTATTTCGCCGGCTTCCTGCTCGGCTGCCTCGCCGTCACCCACATCATGAAGGCCGTCGGCCATGTCCGCGCCTTTTCCGCGCTGGCGGCGATCGCTTCCGCCGGGACATTGCTTCTGGTGCTGGTCGTCGACCCGGTCATGTGGTGCGCATTGCGCCTCGCCGGCGGCTTCTGCTTCGCCGGCCTGTTCACCATCATGGAAGCCTGGCTCAATTCCGGGGCCGCCAACAGGGACCGCGCGCGGGTGCTGGCCATCTACCGGATGGTCGACATCGGTTCGGTCACCGGCGCACAGTTCCTGATCCCGATCGTCGGCGCCAGCGGTTTCGCCATCTTCGCCGTCATGTCGATCATGATCACGCTCTCGCTGGTGCCGGTGTCGCTTGGCGATCGCTCCAACCCGACCCCGCCCGAAGACGTCAAGCTCGACCTCGCCCGCGTCTGGCGGATCTCGCCGCTCGGTTGCTTCGGCTGCATTGCCGTCGGCGTCACCAACAGCGCATTTCGCACCTTGTCGCCGGTCTATGCCGAACAGATCGGCATGTCGGTCACCGACGTCGTCACCTTCGTCAGCGTCGGCATCTTCGGCGGCGCCATCATCCAATATCCGCTCGGCTATCTGTCCGACCGCTGGGACCGGCGTTCCGTGCTGCTGATAACGACGTGCTGCGCGCTGCTGGCATCGCTGGCGCTGGTGTTTTGGGCGCGCAGCGACCCGTCCCTCAACTTCGTGATCGTCTTCATCTTCGGCTCATTCGCCATGCCGCTCTATTCGCTGTCGGCGGCGCATTCCAACGACCGCGCCGACAAGGGCGAGTTCGTGCTGATCAACGCGGCGCTGATGCTGTTCTATTCCTTCGGCGCCATTGGCGGGCCGTTCGCCGCCTCGACGGCGATGCAGTATTTTGGGCCAAGCGCGCTGTTCGTGTTCACCGCCACCGTCTATGCCATCTTCTTCGTCGTCATCCTGTACCGGATGCAGGTGCGATCGGGCGTGCCGGCCGGCCATCGCAGCCGTTTCATCGGCCTCTTGCGCACTTCGACGGTGTTCGCCCGGCTGGCCAAGCGCAACGATGATTCCGACGGCCCTACCAAGCAATGATGACGACCAGCTGGGTGTTGAAACCCCGACAGCGGCTTGACGAAAGCACGCGCGGCTGAAATTGAAGGAGACCTTACACTTTGCCAAAAGCGATTTGATGCACGTCATCACTACCCAAAAAGAACTCGAGACCGCTCTCGCCGCGTTCGAAAAGTCGGATTTCGTCACCGTCGACACCGAATTCATTCGCGAGACGACCTTTTGGCCGATTCTCTGCCTGATCCAGATGGCGGCGCCCGGGGTGACGGCGCTGATCGATCCGCTGTCACCCGACATCGACCTGAAGCCGTTCTTCAGGCTGATGGCCAACGAGGCGGTCGTCAAAGTCTTCCATGCGGCGCGCCAGGACATCGAAATCATCGTTCATCTCGGCGATCTGGTGCCGCATCCGGTGTTTGACACCCAGGTGGCGGCGATGGTTTGCGGCTTCGGCGACAGCGTCTCCTATGACCAGCTCGTCCAAAAAATCACCGGCGCCCGGCTCGACAAGTCCTCACGTTTCACCGACTGGCGCCACCGGCCGCTTTCCGAAAAACAACTCGACTACGCGCTTGCCGACGTCACCCATCTGATCGAGGTCTACCAGCACCTCAGCGCCGAGCTGGTGCGGGAAAACCGCGCCCACTGGCTGAACGAGGAGATGGACGTGCTGACCGCCCGCGAAACCTACGATCCGCATCCGGAGGACGCCTGGAAGCGGCTGAAGATGCGGCTGCGCAAGCCGCAGGAGCTGGCGATCGTGCAAGCGGTGGCGGCATGGCGCGAGCGTGAGGCGCGCGAACGCGACGTGCCGCGCGGCCGGGTGCTCAAGGACGACGCCATCTACGAGGTGGCGCAGCAGGCGCCGCGCGATGCGGCAGCACTCGGCAAGCTGCGCACCACGCCGAAAGGCTGGGAACGCTCGGCGACGGCAACGGCGCTGCTTGGCGCGGTCAACAGCGCGCTTGCCTTGCCCAGGGAAGAGATGCCGAAGCTGCCGAAGAGTTTTCAGCCGCCCGAAGGCTCCAATGCCGCCGCTGAATTGCTGAAAGTGCTGTTGCGGATCGTCGCAGAAAAGGAGGGCGTCGCTTCGAAGGTGCTGGCCTCGAGCGACGACATCGACCGCATCGCCGCCGAGGGCGAGGACGCGGACGTGCCGGCCTTGCAAGGCTGGCGACGCGCCGTGTTCGGCGATGCGGCGCTCAAACTGGTGCGCGGCGAACTCGCCATCAAGTTCGACAAGCGCAAGATCGCGCTGTTCGATTTGTAGCATATGCTACACCTTCTCCCCTTGCTTGTTGTGGGAGAAGGTTGATCAGTGCTGTTTCTGATCGATCAGGTGGAAAACCGCGATGACGATCACCGGTACCGCCAGAAGCGCGAATTTGGTGACGATCAGCGCCGAGGCGAAGGACAGCGAATCCGGATTGGCCGACAGGAAATCGGAGAGCATGCGGGCCACCGCGATGTTCTGCGCATAATCGGCAAGCGTGTAGGGCAACACCAGGACGAGCGCGAACAGCGACTGAAGCTGTGCAGACAGAGCCCGGAAGCTCTTCAGCCGTCGCCCCGTGGCCAGGATCAGGCTGACCAATGTCAGAGACAGCAGCGCCGGAAACAGCAGGTCGAATGTCAGATAGTGCCAGACCAGAATGATCTCGCTGCTGCGGCGGCCGAGTGCCGTCAGCCAGGCCATGCCCTCATCCGGGGTGAAACCGGTCCAGCGCAAATCGAGCGACGGCAGGCCGCCGCTCAGCTGGCGGAAATAGAGGAACTCCATCGCCGTCATGGCGACGAAAACCGCCGCGCAGACAAAACAGAGCGCGGCAGCGTGGCGCGACAGCCGCAGCATCATTGCCGCCAGGCTTCGTGCGAACTGGTTAGGCTCCGCCGGGGTAATTCGGGCTTTCGCGGGTGATCGTGACGTCATGGGCGTGGCTTTCACGAAGTCCGGCGTTGGATATGCGTACAAAGGTGGCGCGATCGCGGAAATCGGCAAGGTCGCGCCCGCCGACATAACCCATAGCGGCTTTCAGGCCGCCGGCAAGCTGGTGCAGCACGCCGGACACAGGTCCTTTGTAAGGCACCTGCCCTTCGATGCCTTCCGGCACCAGTTTCAGCGTGTCGCGAACCTCGGCCTGGAAATAGCGGTCGGCGGAGCCACGCGCCATGGCGCCGACCGAGCCCATGCCGCGATAGGCTTTGAACGAGCGGCCCTGGTGCAGATAGACTTCGCCCGGGCTCTCGTCGGTGCCGGCCAGCAGCGACCCGATCATGGCGGCACTGGCGCCGGCGGCGAGCGCCTTGGCGAGATCGCCGGAATATTTGATGCCGCCATCGGCGATGACCGAGACGCCCGATTTCTGCGCCGTCTCGACCGCCGACATGATCGCCGAAAGCTGTGGCGTTCCGACGCCGGCGACGATGCGGGTGGTGCAGATGGAACCCGGCCCGATGCCGACCTTGACGGCGTCGGCGCCGGCGTCGATCAGCGCCAGCGTGCCTTCTGAAGTGGCGACGTTGCCGGCCAGGATGCGAACCGAATTGGACAGTTTCTTGGCCCGCGTCACCGCATCGAGCACGCGTTGCGAGTGACCATGCGCGGTGTCGATCACCAAAAGGTCGACGCCGGCATCGATGAGCCGCTCGGCGCGCTCAAAACCGTCATCGCCGACGCTGGTGGCGGCCGCCGCGCGCAAGCGCCCCTGCACGTCCTTGGTGGCGTGCGGGTTGAGCTGCGACTTCTCGATGTCCTTGACGGTGATCAATCCGACGCAATTGCCGCCGCTATCGACCACGACCAGCTTTTCGATGCGGTGCTGGTGCAGGAGCCGCTTGGCCTCGTCCTGATCGACGTTCTCCTTGACCGTGATCAGGTTCTCACGGGTCATCAGCTCGTAGACTTTCTGCGCCGGGTCGGAGGCGAAGCGCACGTCGCGGTTGGTCAGGATGCCGACCAGCCGGCCGACCGTGTGCCCGCCGGCGCCGCCATTCTCGACCACCGGAATGCCCGAGATGCTGTAGGTGCGCATCAGCCCCAAGGCGTCGGCGAGCGTCGCATCGGGGCCGATGGTGACGGGGTTCACCACCATGCCGGATTCGAATTTCTTGACTTGCCGCACCTGCTCGGCCTGTTCGGCCGGCGAGAAATTGCGGTGGATGACGCCGATGCCGCCGGCCTGGGCCATGGCGATGGCAAGACGCGCCTCGGTGACGGTATCCATGGCGGCGGACAGGATCGGCACGTTGAGGTCGATGTCGCCGGCAATGCGGGTGCGGATATCGGTTTCGCCGGGCATGACCTCGGAATGACCCGGCTGCAGCAGCACGTCGTCAAAGGTCAGCGCCAATGCGCCCGTGGACGTTTCGATAATCTTTGCCATGGCCAGCCCTCGGAATGCATGAAAAGCGCTGGACCGGATGGACAGCGCCGACTCGTCTTCTTCCCTTTCAGGATTGGCGCTGGCTCGTAACACGTCCCGTCGCCGTTGAAAAGCCGATTGCTTGTGCACGACAGCGCTGCGTACTCAGCTTAATGCCTTTCGCGGTGACAGATGGCGACCGGCATTCACCGCAGCTCTGCTCTGATTGACTGTTGCTTGGGCAGAGCTAGCAGCGGAAGAGATTCGGGCTTCAGGGCAATCGCTTCAGGTTTGCGCCGCCCCTCAGAAGTGATTAGCACATCTGTCTTGCTTTGCGACGGCAACGCAAATGTGACAGCAAGTTAAGGCGACATCCAACGCAACCCATGGTAACCGCCCTGCGTGTCGGCTTGCCCCCCCGGACTAGGCAATCGGCGGCAACATTCGAATCCGGACGTGCTCCATGAACCGCACCATTCCGCTTATCCTGGCGGTCGCCCTTTTCATGGAAAACATGGACTCGACCGTTATCGCAACGTCGCTGCCGGCGATCGCCGTCGACCTCCAGACCAGCCCGGTGGCGCTCAAGCTGGCGCTGACCGCCTATCTGGTGTCGCTGGCGGTGTTCATTCCGATCAGCGGCTGGATGGCCGACCGTTTTGGCGCCAAGACCGTGTTTCGCGCCGCAATCGCCGTGTTCATCGTCGGTTCGGTGGCTTGCGCGATGTCCAATTCGCTGCAGGCTTTCGTGGTCTCACGCTTCCTGCAAGGCATTGGCGGCGCCATGATGACGCCGGTGGGACGGCTTGTGCTGGTGCGCGCCACGCCGAAAAGCGAACTCGTCGCCGCGATGTCGTGGCTGACCGTTCCGGCATTGCTCGGGCCGCTCGTCGGGCCGCCGCTCGGCGGTTTCATCACCACCTATTTCAGCTGGCACTGGATCTTCCTGATCAATGTGCCGATCGTGCTGATCGGCATCTGGCTGGCCACGCGCTTCCTGCCGGAGACCGAAGCGGCGCCGACGCCGCCGCTCGACTTCATCGGCTTCGTGCTGAGCGGCATGGCGGCATCAGGCATCGTTTTCGGCCTGTCGGTGGTCAGCCTGCCGGCCTTGCCGCCGATTGCCGGCTTCCTCACCGTGGCTGTCGGGCTGGTTTCAGCCGTGCTTTACCTCCGGCATGCGCGCCGCGCCATAAATCCGCTGCTGGCGCTCGAGCTGTTCCGCAACCAGGTGTTCCGCGCCTCGGTCCTCGGCGGCGGACTGTTCCGCATCGGCATCGGCGCGGTGCCCTTCCTGTTGCCGCTGATGTTCCAGATCGGCTTCGGGCTGACGCCGTTCCAATCGGGGATGATCACCTTCGTGGCGGCGATCGGCGCGATCGGCATGAAATTCGTCACCGCGCTGATCTTCAGGGTCGCCGGGTTCCGCCGCGTGCTGATCTTCGGCTCGTTGATCGCGGCGGCGTCGATTGCCATCAACAGCCTGCTCACGCCCGAGACGCCCTATCTGCTGATCCTCGCCGCCCTGCTCGCCGGCGGCTTCATCCGCTCGATGTTCTTCACCGGCATCAACGCGCTTGCCTATGCCGAGATTTCGACCGCCGACGCCAGCCGGGCAACACCGATCGCCGCGGTGTTCCAGCAACTGTCGATCGCGCTCGGCGTGGCGCTGGCCGGCGGCATCCTGGAAGTGTCGACGACAATCCATGGCGGGCCGCTGACGCTGGGCGACTTCCACATCGCGTTCTCCATTGTCGCGGCCGTGTCCGCGGCCGCTTCGCTGTCGTTCATGCGCCTGGCGCCCGATGCCGGCAACGCCGTATCGGGACATGGCGGGCTGACGGCGCCGAAGACCCTGGGCGTGGGTCCACCGGGGAGTTGAGGTGTGCTGTCCCTCCAGCGTTAAAAAGCTGAGGCAGCCTAACCCTTAAAATCCTTCGCCAGCAGATAAAGCTCCACCGACTCGTCGCGCGAGGCCGGCGGTTTGACGTGGTGGACCGAGCGGAAATTCTGCTTGAGCCTGGCGAGCAATTCGTTCTCGGCGCCGCCTTGGAAAGTCTTGGCGAGGAAATGGCCGCCCGGCTTCAGCACCGACAGGGCGAAATCGGCGGCCACCTCGCACAGATACATGGTGCGGATGTGATCGGTCCGGCGATGGCCGGTGGTGGGTGCGGCCATGTCGGACAAAACGATGTCCGGTTGGCCGCCGAGCGTTTCGGCGAGCTTTTCCGGCGCCTGCGGGTCGAGAAAATCCATCAACAGCACCGGCGCGCCGGGCACCGCGTCCATCTCCAGATAGTCGATGCCGATGACATGCGGGCGTTCGGCCGTCGATTTCGTGCGCGCGGCGGCAACCTGGCACCAGCCGCCGGGTGCCGCGCCAAGGTCGATGACTTTCATGCCGGGCTTGAGCAGATGGTGCTTGTCGTCGATCTCGATCAGCTTGTAGGCCGCGCGCGAGCGGTAGCCGTCGGCCTTGGAGCGCTGGACGTAAGGGTCGTTGATGTGGCGCTGCAGCCAGCGGCGCGACGATTCCTTCAGGCCGCTTTTCTTCTTGATCCGCGTCTTCAGCACGCGAATGCCGGCAGAGCCTGGTTTTTCCGGTTTCTTGGTCATTGCCTGACTTCTTGTTTGAGCGTGATCTCCAGCAAAAACCGGTTGCCACTTTTCGCTGACGCGGTCTTGCGGTTCGGGATCATGCTCCCCCACGCCCATTGTTGCGCCAGACACCGTCGTCGGCCATCAATTCGCTCAATATGCCCTCGCGCAGGCCGCGGTCGGCGACGCGCAGCCGCTCCGACGGCCACACCGCGCGGATCGCTTCCAGGATGGCGCAGCCGGCCAGCACCAGATCGGCGCGATCGGCGCCGATGCAAGGATTGGCGACGCGCTGCTGAAAATCCCAGCCGACCAGTTTTTCGACCATGCGGTCGACGCTGTCGCGGTCCATCCACAGTCCGTCGACGCGACGGCGGTCGTAGCGGTCCAGGTCGAGGTGAACGCCGGCCAGCGTCGTCACCGTGCCCGAGGTGCCGAGCAGGTGGAATTTCGGGCTGGCGAGCACATGGCTCAGCCGGTCTCGCCCGTCGAACGCGTGCAGGCGCACAGCCACATCCTCGACCATGGCGGCAAAGATCTCACGGGTGACGGCGCGGCCGCCGAAGCGCTCGGCCAGCGAGACGACGCCGACCGGCAGCGACGTCCAGGAGACGATGTGGTTGGCGAGCCTCGGCGAGCGGTGGCCGGTGAGATCGATCAGCGCGATTTCCGAGGAGCCGCCGCCGATGTCGAACAGGACGACGCCTTGCGTGTCGCGGTCGACCAGCGAGCCACAGCCCGACACCGCCAGCCGCGCCTCGGTCTGGCGGTCGATGATCTCGAGTCTTAACCCCGCCTCGCGCTCGACGCGGTCGAGGAACTCGGCGCCGTTCGCTGCCGTCCGGCAGGCTTCGGTGGCGATCAGCCTTGCCTTCCTGATCTTGCGGCTGCGCAATTTGTCACCGCAGATCTTCAGCGCCTCGACCGCACGGTCCATCGCCGGCTGCCCGAGCCGGCCATTGGCGGTGAGGCCCTCGCCCAGCCTGACGATGCGCGAGAAAGCGTCGATGACGCGGAACTGGCCGTGGCGCGTCGGCACCGCCACCAGCAGCCGGCAATTGTTGGTGCCGAGATCGAGTGCCGCAAACACCGGCAGTTCCTGCAGCGGCGGGCGGCGAGCATCCGGCTCCGGCCTGCCTGGCGCAACCGACGGCAAGGGCGCGACGATCGCCGCGGGCGAGCGGCTGGCCGGAGCGCTGACGGCAGCCGCCGCCACTCCGGCCGCCGCGAGGCGAGCGTCGTCGCGCGCGAAAACCTTGCGGCCGCGCCGACGTTTGCGCCGCTTCCTGGTCTTGGCCTTCTGGCCATTCTGATGCTGGGACGCGTCGCCTGCCTGTCCGTGACCGGACCAAGGCTGCACCGGGCGGCCATTGTGCCAGCCGGCGGGTGGGCTTGCCTGGCCCGAAGGCGGCGGCGAAGCCCTGGACACGCCCACTTCCGGCGCGCCGGCGCCGGTGTCGTGGTCTTCCACTTCAGTTCCTTCCGGCGCCGCGCGAACCGGAGACCGGACGCAGCAGGCGCTTTCATGTGTTCTAAGTTGCCACCAGACTAGCAGCGCCGGGCCGGATCACCAAGAGCGCAGGGCCGAATTTTGTCGGCAGCATGAAAGGCGGCGACCCTGGTGATCCCTTCTCCCCTTGTGGGAGAAGGTGTCGCCGAAGGCGACGGATGAGGGGTGTTCCAGCTTGGCAAGGTCTCATTACTTCCAACACCCCCTCTTCCGTCTCGGCGCTACGCGCCGATCCACCGCCAGGGGCGAGTCACGGGCCTCGCCCTTCGGGCCCCACAAGGGGAGAAGGGAAGGCGCAGCGGCAGCAACGTGCCTTCGCAGTTGAATAGCCGGCTTCGATAGGGCATTTCTGAAATGGCGGGGATGAAACATCCGAAATCGCGGGCAGTTTTCCTGTCGCGAACCGAAAGGGCAACGGGGCTGCAACGCATGATCGTCACGCCATGAACTGGAGGCGTTATTTCTGGCCGGTCGTCGGCGTTGCGGCGGTCGTTTTATCGCTATGGTTGCTGCTGCACGAACTGCGCGGCATTTCGCTCGACGACGTCTGGGACGGCATCGTCGCCATCCCTGCCCGCGGCTGGGTGCTCGCCGCGTTGAGCTCGGTCATCGCCTATGCGTCGCTGGCCGGCTACGATCACATCGCGCTCCTGCATATCGGCAAACGAGTGTCGTGGCTGTTCGTCACCCTGTGCTCCTTCACCACCTACGCGCTGTCGCACAATATCGGCGGCTCGGTATTTTCAGGCGCGGTGATCCGCTACCGCGCTTACGGAACCAAGGGGCTGACCGGACAGGACGTCGGCGTTCTGGTGGCGATCTGCTGGATCACCTTCGTCCTGTCTACGGTGTTGGTTTCAGGCATCGTGCTGGTGCTCGCGCCGGAGATCGTCGACCGTTTTTCCGGCACGCCGCATCATCGGCTTTCGCAGGCGGCGGGGCTCGCGATGCTGCTCGTGGTGGCGGCCTATGTCTTCGGCAGCTGGCTGCATCTCAGGCCGCTGAAGATCGGCAGCTTCCAGGTCCATTATCCGGCGCTGCCAATTGTCGCGCGGCAATTGCTGATCGGCCCGATCGAGCTTTTGGCGGCGGCGGCGATCATCTTCTTCGCCCTGCCGGTATCAGGAAATCCCGGCTATTTCGTCGTGCTCGGCGTCTTCCTGGTATCGTTCTCGGTCGCCCAGATCTCGCACGCGCCGGGCGGGCTCGGCGTATTCGAGGTCGTCTTCCTGGCCGGCCTGTCGCATATGGACCCGGTCGGCGTGCTGGCAGCACTGCTGGTGTTCCGGCTCTTCTACCTTATCATCCCGCTGGTGATAGCGCTTGGCGTGGTGCTGTATTTTGAGCACTCGCAGCTTGGGCGGGGTGGGAATTGAAATGCCTTCGGCAGGCTTGACTATTTTCCGGCGGCGGCTACAAGGCACGCGCGGCGCCATCGTCGCCCTGCCCGCGCGGTTTTCTTCAACCGCGCCTGCTGGGGAATAGGTTAACGGTAGACCCACGGACTCTGACTCCGTTAGTCCTGGTTCGAATCCAGGTTCCCCAGCCACTTGATTTCATTAGACTTTTTTGCCGTTTATCAGCCCGCCATCGTAGAACACCGACGCGGCGCAAGCCCGAAGGAAGGGTGGCACTTCAAGCAGGGGCTCGTTAATTTCCTTTAGGCGATGGCGGGGTGCAGACGAAGGCTTGTCATTGAAGTGCCCCGCCAGGAAAGCCGATGGAATCTGCGTTATCCGATTCTCGTTCAACGGCATGTGCGATTTGTTTCAGCATCGCATGAGCCGCGCCAGCCGACATGACGAGGCGGCACACAATCACGTGTTCGAACTTTCCACGCTCGTAGATCGCTCGCTGCCGGCTGTAAAATATGCACCGGAAATTCCCGTCTCCCAAATTTTCCATGTCGGCCATCCCGGAAATGAAGACATCGGGGATGATGGCCGTTTCGACTAAGTCCATGATGGGATCGGTCATGATGCGTCTCCCCAATTGCCCCCAATTGCCGGGTTCCAACACCCGGCGTTGCTGACACCTGCAATTTTTGCAGGCTAGGGAGCAACTGTCGTTTGATCAACTTGGAGATTGGGGGTAGCCGGCACCTGCAATGGGAGAAGGATCTCGCATACCGCATCCGCCTTACTATCTTAGCAGTAGCGCATGAAGGGGATTAGAATGCCTCCCCAGCCGGCGCCGCTCTCAATCCCCTCACGCCGGTTAGGCCCGGCGGCCCGCTGGTCACCCCCGACAGGCTGTCGGGCCGTCCTATCAAAAGCGCGGTGTTGACCAACGTGAGACGAGATCGAACCAACAACCCCGGCAACCGGCATCAAGGGCAGGCGCCACGGGCCGCCAGCCAACGACGAAGCAGGGCATTTCCAGTTCTGCCCCGTCTGTGGCCAGACTTTCGACATGGTGACCTCGGTCAGGTGCTCCACCATGCAGCTTCTGACCATGAGCCGCTGCCGACAGAACAATAGGTTCCCTCACAGTGTTCGTTCGAATGATGCTATTCCGTTGCCTTGAGCGCAAGTTTTGGTCAGGCCACCACAGCGCCTCCTCTTATGCTCGCTGGTGGTCAAGGCCCAGCGGCCTCCAGCTGCCAGTCCCCCTCGCAACCAAGCCGCTGGGCCGTCTCCGCTAGAGGCAACGCGCAAGGCGATGCTAGCGCCGTTTGCGAGGGAGGCGCCAAATCGCTGACGGATTCCGCGGAAAAGGCACTGAAACAAGCCGTAGGCCGCCTTGGCGAAGCCCTGACCAATTCGGAACGGGTTCGCAGCGGCGTTTGAGGAGGTCGACCGACGATCCTCCGACGCCCTTTGATGATTCATGGGGCTCCTCGCCCCATCAGGTACGCACCGTAATTTCCCGCCTCACGCGGCTGCGTCAAGCCCTTGCGCCGGCACATAGTTGAATATCGGGCCGAGCCAGCGCTCGACCCCGGCGAGCGGCATGCGCTTGCGGCGCGCATAGTCCTCGACCTGGTCGCGTTCGACCTTGGCGACGCCGAAATAATAGCTTTCGGGATGCGACAGGTAGACGCCGGACACGAAGGAGCCCGGCCACATCGCAAACTCTCGGTTAAGCTAAGCTGACGCCGGCATTGCGCCCGCCGTCGAGCAGACGGAACAGCGTCGCGTTCTCGGTGTGATCGGGCTGCGTCGATAGCCGGCGCCGGGCGGATGCCGAGATAGGGTTCGCCGATCAGCTCGTCCGGGGCCGGGTCTCATCGGGTGCATAGGCCCCAGAACTCCTCTGCCGTGATCGGCCAATCTCCTGTGACTCAAGCGCAGCGCTACTCCGTGAGGTGAGGCGTATGCGCTTATACTCTACCCAACCGGAGCGGTTCATCCAAAACCCGTTCCGTGCGCAGGCGCCGAGATCGAACAAAGGCCTTTAATCCGTCGGCATCCAACGCCTGCCCGAAGGCATGACCCTGCAGTATGTCGCAGCCCAAGCTCTTGAGTGTCTGTGCGTGCTCCATCGTCTCGACACCCTCCGCTACGACCTCGATACCCAGGGATTTGCCGATTTCGATGATCGACGAGACCACCTGCCTTCGTTGCGGCGATTTGACAATTGGGGTGACCAGTTGGCGATCTATCTTTAACCGGCGAGGCTGCAGCTTGAGCAAGCTGACTATAGAGGCGTAGCCCGTGCCAAAATCGTCTATTTCTATGTCAATGCCGAGGTCTTTTATCTGCTCAAGATTCCAGGTAACAAAATCATCATTCTCGTCGAGGAAAATTGACTCAACGAGCTCGAAGGCAACTGTTCCCTTCTTGATATTCAGTTCCCTGAGACTCTTTATGAGTTCCTCATCCTGAAGGCGGCGTGCCGAAACGTTGACCGACACCCGCGGAATGTGAAGATTCGCAGCAGACCACCCTTCGAGATCCAAAAGCGATTGCTCTAATATGTTTCGATCGATGATCGAGACGACATTCAATTCTTCCGCAATTCTTAGGAAGACGTCGGGCGCCAAAATACCCTTCTCCGGATGCCGCCATCGCGCCAGCGCCTCAACCCCAACAATTTCAAGCGTTTTCGCGTCAAATTGCGGCTGGTAGAAGGGAATGAACTCGTTGCGCTCAAGGCCGCCGAGAATTTCGTCGGCGATCCGTTTGGTGTCGACGATCTCGCTTTGCATCGCCTCGGTGAAGAATTCGTATCGATTGCGCCCACGACTCTTTGCTCGGTAAAGCGCGATGTCAGCGTTGACCAGCAGGTGTTTGGCTTCGACATCTTTTCCGTTATCGACCGCAATTCCCACGCTCACGCCAAAACGGCATCGATGGCCCTGATAGTAGACCGGTTCTCGCATCTGGCTGATGACGCGGTCAGCGAGCAGCGCCAGTTGCTCGATATCGTCATGCACCACGCACAGGACGATGAATTCATCTCCTCCGATCCGAGCGACGAATCCGTCACCATCGACCTTGGATCGGAGGACGGTCGAGGCGTGAACAAGCATTGCGTCGCCTGCGGCGTGGCCAAGCGTATCGTTGATGTGCTTGAACCGATCCAGATCAATGTGGAGCAGTGCCGCATACCCGCCGGTCCGCCTGGCGTTTGCCGCGTAATCTTCCAGCACTTGGTCGAGGTAACGCCGGTTGGGCAAACCGGTCAGTGAATCGTGGAGCGCAATGTGCTCTATGCGCGCCTTGGCCGACTCGAGTTCTGCATTTTTCGACTCGGAAAGCTGTTTTGCGCGAACCAGGTCCTTGTTCAGCAGGACATCGGCTGTCACATCCCATTCGGCGCCAATCATTTTTGGGGTGTCGTCTGCGGCCCGGTAAATTATCGCCTTGGATCGGACATGGCGAATCTCGCCATCCGGCCGAATAATCCGGTATTCCGACAAATATGGCCCGCCGCTGGCCGTCGCGCGGTCGAAATCGGCGTTGGCGCCAGCCAAATCATCCGGGTGGATCGCTCCCGCCCAGTCCAGGTAGCCGCGGCGCTCCCCAGTTGATTTGCCGTATATTTCATTGACGCGGTCGTCCCACGTAAGTCCGTTGGTCGCGAGATCGTGTTCCCAAACGCCAATAGCCGACGCTTCCAGAGCGAGTTCCAGGCGCCTCGACAATCGACTCAATTCCGCATAGTTGCGCTGTCTCTCGCCAATCAGGCGACCCGTAACCAGGAACGGGATCACAACCAACGCCCCGGCCACCGCCATGATGGCCCGCAAGAACCACGCGTTGTCGGGCGTCGAAGGCCAGCCGTTTTTGGGAATGGCTGCGATCCGCCACGAACCGGACGGAAGCAGAACCTCGGCTGTCACCGGATTGCTTTTGGCGACGCGCTCATTGCCGAAGAATTGCTCGCCACTTGGACCGAGAGCGTCCTTACCGATCAGCGCTACGTCAATCCCGAGATCATCGTCAAGCAGACCGCTCGCCTTATAAAGGCGCTGAACGTCGACAACGGCTGAAATGATGCCCCAAAACCTTTCGGTGTTGCCCGCACTGCGTACAAAGACCGGAATACGGCCGACGAAGCCCTGCCCTCCCTGCCTCAAGTCGACGGGACCGGCAAGAACTAGCTCGCGCTCGTCTCGCGCCCTTAGCGCGGCCACACGCTGCCGCTCGTCCTTGCGGTAATCGAGGCCTATCGCCTTCTCGTTGCCGTCCATCGGGTACATCAGAGAAATGACCAGATCGGGCGCGCCGGCAATATTCTTCAATTGCGAGTCCCTGCCAAACAGGTTGCTCGCCAGCGAGGCGAAGCGTTGCTGTCCCATATAAGGCTCAGTCACGACCGCCGCGACCAGTCCCTGCACCAGTTGAAGGTTTCCATTGATGTTGCCTTCAAGCTTGGCGCGGATAAGATTGACCTTGGCTAGGACATCCGCTCGGGCGGCTTGATCCGAGACGACTTTGTTCTGGTGGTCCGCGAACGCTGCGCCAACGGCAATAACGATCACCGCCATTGCCGCCGGAATATTTGCCGACGAGAAAACGGCCTTCTTGATGCCGCCGAACCTAGCGCGGAAAAGAGCCAATAGGCGATTCCTCAGATGCTATTCAGGTTCTGGGCCAACCCGACCAAGGTATATTAGCTATCAATGTTTAATTTTGACCTTCACGGGTCCTAAAATTTTTGCACCTTCCAACCGCCGGAGGTGGCCCGAGTGGCTGACACGGACCTGCGGCTCTGGCTGACGACTTAAAGCGCGTCGCGGCTGAATGGAATCATGCGACCGCGTTAAGTTTTTGTCTTTATGAATGTCGTTATCGCAAAACCGCTGCACACTTTTGCGCGACATGCATTAGTGGCCCTCAATCGCCTTGGCGGTAACCAGGTAGGGTATCTTGCCGACGCTACGCTTCGTCGCGCCAATGGAATAGGCCATTGGAATCTTGGGAGAGTTCTCTGGCAAGCCGTACATATCCCTGCCGGCCCTCACGGCAAATGAAAAGTGCTGCCACGAAACCGTGTCATGCTCATTGAGAAAATCCAGCGTCAGCCCAGCTGAAATCAGCGCGTTCACCACGTCGCTGACCGGATGAATCCACTCATAGTAGCGCGGATGTTTCAGGATACGGTCGTCGCCGGTATAGGTGAGTTCCTCGTTCCATGCGAGTGGTCGGGCTATTGGCGTTCGCCAGTCATGCTTGAACTCCAGCGCCGCAGCCTTGCGGTCGCACTGGAACATCAACGGATGGCCCTCGGCGAGATAGAGCCGGCCGCCGGGTCGCAGGAGATCGGCAACCACCCGCGCCCAGCGGAACACGTCGTCAAGCCAGTTTACCGAACCCCAGGTAACATAAGCGATGTCAAAGGTCCGGCCGAGTGCTTCGACTGCCTCGAACAGTGGCGCCTCCACGAAGCGCACGTCAGTGCCTGCCTTTGCAGCGAAATCCCGCGCCGCTGCGATCGCCGTCGGTGAAAAGTCGAGGCCGGTCACGCTGCCGGCGCCCAGATTCTTCAAGCTGATCGTGTCGAGCCCGATATGGCATTGCAAATGGACGATATCCTTGCCGACAATGTCACCGACCTCGCGTGTTTCCAGCTCATAGAGATTGGATCCGCCAGCCAGCACATTTTCTATGTGGTAGCTGCCCGTTGTGTCGGTCGAATGCAGTTCGGCCCGATCATCCCAATTAAGGCGGTTCGCCCCCAGAAACGGTTCCAAATTGCCCCCCAAGTCCCTGCTGAGACCAATATATGGTAAACAGAACGTTAATATACCTTGCAGCTAAAGTGTCGCGCGTCAATCCGAGGCGGTACGGTGCACCACCGGGGCTGAACTGAAACCGCGTGTGCGCAGGGTGCTGCGATACGACCCACCTTTGCCCTTTACGCAAGCCTCGCGCTTCACCGGCCCGATCGATTGGGTCAGCGATTTCGGCGCAGCCTCTTGGCGAGGTCGGTCGACGGGCAGCGCCGGAAGAAATTTGTTGTCGTGCGAAACGTCCGCGGAGCTACGACTGAAACTCCGGCTGTGCCTGCATTGTTCGGAGATCGATCGGCATGGATATGTGTTCGTGCGTCATCATCCAGCGGTCGCTCATCTTCCGCTCCCGCACCCAATAGTCGGCCTTCTCCCCGTTGGTTCTTTTGCTTCTGACGTGGCATAGGCTATGGCAGAACGCCACGTCGTCTCTGACTGTGACGAGCAGCTCGTGCACCTCGAAGCGATGCACCTGGTCATCGGCGGCGATGGCAAGGTCAAAAGCTGCTGCCTTACTGCGCGGCTTCAGCGAAGGGGGTCGGCACATAGTTGAGAATAGGGCCGAGCCAGCGCTCGACCTCGGCTAGCGGCATGGCCTTGCGGCGCGCATAGTCCTCGACCTGGTCGCGCTCGACCTTGGCCACGCCGAAATAATAGCTTTCGGGATGCGACAGGTAGATGCCGGACACGGAGGAGCCCGGCCACATCGCAAAGTTTTCAGTCAGGCTGACGCCGGCGTTGCGCTCGCCGTCGAGCAGGCGGAACAGCGTCGCTTTCTCGGTGTGGTCGGGCTGCGCCGGATAACCGGGCGCCGGGCGAATGCCGCGATAGGGTTCGCCGATCAGCTCGTCCGGCGCCAGATCCTCGTCCGGTGCATAGGCCCAAAAATCCTTGCGCACGCGTTCGTGCAAACGCTCGGCGAAGGCCTCGGCGAAACGGTCGGCAAGCGCCTTGACCATGATCGACGAGTAGTCGTCATTGGCACGTTCGAAGCGCTCGGCGATCGCCGCTTCCTCGATGCCGGCGGTGACGATGAAGCCGCCGAGATAGTCGGCCTTGCCGCTGTCCAACGGCGCGACGAAATCCGACAGCGCGACGTTCGCCTTGCCGTCGCGCTTGGTCAGCTGCTGGCGCAGCGTGAAGAAGGTCGCCAGCTCCTGCGACCTGGAATCATCGGTGAACAGCCTGATGTCGTCGCCGACGGTATTCGCCGGCCAGAAGCCGATGACGCCCCTCGGCGCGAACCATTTTTCCGCGATGATCATTTTCAGCATCGCCTGGGCGTCCTCGAAGAGCTGGCGTGCCGCCGGCCCTTGCGCCTCGTCGTCGAGGATTTTGGGAAAACGCCCCTTCAGCTCCCAGGTCTGGAAGAACGGCGTCCAGTCGATATAGCGCGCGAGCTCGGCCAAATCCCAGGCTTCGAAGGTTTTCAGGCCGAGGAAGGACGGTTTTGGCGGCGCGTAGGCCGACCACTCGATCCGGTGGGCGTTGGCCCGCGCCTTGGCCAGCGGCAGGCGCTGCTTGTCGGCTTCGCTGCGCGCATGCGCATCGGCAACCTTCTTGTACTCGGCACGAACGTTGTCGACATAACCGCCCTTGGTCTGGTTCGACAGAAGTGCCGACACCACGCCGACCGCGCGGCTGGCATCGGCGACATAGACCGTCTGGCCTCCGATATAGCGCGGATGGATCTTTACTGCGGTATGCACGCGGCTGGTCGTAGCACCGCCGATCAACAGCGGAATGTCAAAACCCTCGCGCTCCATCTCGGCGGCCATGTGCGCCATCTCGTCGAGCGAGGGCGTGATCAGGCCGGACAGGCCGATGATGTCGACCTTTAGCTCGCGCGCCGTCTGCAGGATCTTTGCCGCCGGCACCATGACGCCGAGGTCGATGATCTCGTAATTGTTGCAGGCGAGAACCACGCCGACGATGTTCTTGCCGATGTCGTGGACATCGCCCTTCACCGTCGCCATCAGGATCTTGCCGGCGGTCTGGCGCTCGCCGGTGTCGACGCCTTTGGCGGCATTCGCCAGTTTCTCCGCCTCCATGTGCGGCAGCAGGCCGGCAACGGCCTGCTTCATGACGCGGGCGGATTTCACCACTTGCGGCAGGAACATCTTTCCCGCCCCGAACAGATCGCCGACGACATTCATGCCTGCCATCAGAGGACCTTCGATGACATGCAGCGGACGCTCGGCGGCGCGCCGCGCCTCGTCCGTGTCCTGGTCGATGAATTCGGTGATGCCGTTGACCAGTGCGTGCGAAATGCGCTGCTCGACCGGCCAGTCGCGCCAGGCGAGATCGCGTTCCTGCGCTTCCTTGCCCGCCGTGCCCCTAAAACGTTCGGCGAGTTCCAGCAGGCGTTCGGTCGCGGTGCCGCCGCCCTTCGGCTGACGGTTGTTGACGACGTCCTCGCAGGCTTCGCGCAGTTCGGGATCGATGGTGTCATAGACGGCAAGCTGTCCGGCGTTGACGATGCCCATGTCCATGCCGGCCTGGATGGCATGGTAGAGGAACACGGCATGCATGGCCTCGCGCACCGGCTCGTTGCCGCGAAACGAGAAGGAGAGGTTCGACACGCCGCCCGATATGTGGACATGCGGAAGCGTCGCGGTGATCTGCCTGGCGGCTTCGATGAAGTCGACGCCGTAATTGTTGTGCTCATCGATGCCGGTGGCGATGGCGAAGATGTTCGGATCGAAAACGATGTCCTCGGGCGGGAAACCGGCCTGCTCGGTCAACAGTCTGTAGGCGCGGGTGCAGATTTCGACCTTGCGCGCCTGGGTGTCGGCCTGGCCGTCCTCGTCGAAGGCCATGACGACCACCGCCGCGCCATAGGCGCGGACGAGCTTCGCATGGTGCAGAAAAGCCTCCTCGCCCTCCTTCATCGAGATGGAGTTCACCAGCGGCTTGCCCTGCACGCATTTCAGGCCGGCTTCGATGATCTCCCATTTGGAACTGTCGATCATCACCGGAACGCGGGCGATGTCCGGCTCGGCGGCGATCAGGTTGAGATAACAGACCATTGCCTGCTTCGAATCGATCAGGCCTTCGTCCATATTGATGTCGATGATCTGCGCGCCGTTGGCGACCTGGTCGCGGGCGATTTCGAGCGCGGCGGCATAGTCGCCCGCGGTGATCAGCTTCCTGAATTTCGCCGAGCCGGTGACGTTGGTACGCTCGCCGACATTGACGAACGGAATCTCGTCGGTCAGCGTGAACGGCTCGAGCCCCGAAAGGCGCATCTTCGGCTCGATGTCGGGAACAGCGCGCGGCGGATGTTTCTTCACGACCTGTGCGATGGCGCGGATGTGGTCGGGCGTCGAGCCGCAGCAGCCACCGACGATATTGACCAGGCCGTCGCGAGCGAAATCCTCGATCTGCGCGGCCATGAACTCCGGACTTTCGTCATATTGGCCGAATTCATTTGGCAGGCCGGCATTCGGATAGGCGCAAACAAAGGTGTCGGCGACGCCGGATATTTCGTCCAGATGCGCGCGCATGGCTTTGGCGCCCAGCGCGCAATTGAGTCCTATGGTGAACGGGTTGGCGTGGCGGACCGAATGCCAGAAAGCCGTCGGCGTCTGGCCCGACAGCGTGCGGCCGGACAGGTCGGTGATCGTGCCGGAAATCATCACCGGCAGACGCACGTCCTTCTCGAGGAAGATCTCTTCAGCCGCGAAGATTGCCGCCTTGGCATTCAGCGTATCAAAAATGGTCTCGATCAGGATGATGTCGGCGCCGCCGTCAATGAGACCGCGCAGCTGCTCACCATAGGCAAGGCGCAAGTCGTCGAACGTCACGGCGCGGTAGCCGGGATTATTGACGTCCGGCGACATCGAGGCGGTGCGGTTGGTCGGCCCCAGCGCACCGGCAACGAAACGACGCTTGCCGTCCTCCTGCTCTGCCCGCACCGCTGCCCTGCGCACCAGCCGTGCACCGTCGCGGTTCAGCGCGTAGACCGCATCCTCCATGCCGTAATCCGCCTGGGCGATGGAGGTCGAGGAGAAGGTGTTGGTTTCAAGGATGTCCGCCCCGGCGATGGCGTATTGATAGTGAATCTCCTCGATCGCCTTGGGCTGCGTCAGGATCAGCAGGTCGTTGTTGCCCTGCTGATGGCAGGCGCACTCGGCGAACTTGTCGCCACGGAAGTGGTTCTCGTCGAAGCCCAGGCCCTGGATCTGCGTGCCCATGGCGCCATCGAGGATGAGGATGCGTTCGCGCGCCGCCGCCGTCAGCGCAGCAAGCACTTCCGAACCGTCGGGCTTGGCCGCGACGGGGCCGAACAGGTCGTCCAGCGATGATGGGTTTTGCGACATATTTCGTCCTCAGGGCGACGGTCGCACTCAAGCGACATAAAGACATCTTTATGTGAGTATACGGGATTTGTCTGCTGCTGTCACCCCTGCCGCCGGGAATGCTACCCGCCGGCACTACAACGCCGGCTGCGCAGTCTTCGCCGATGCCGCCCTGAGCAGCATCCCGAACAGGTCGCTCGGCTCGTCGGGGTCATTTCCGACAGCAGCACCGGGTAATCGTTGTGGACATCGGCGAGAGAGGGCTGCCATCGTCGATCAGGCAACCGCCGATGCGACGGCAGGCAAGGTCTCCGATGCGGACGTCGCTTCGTTCATGATGTGGTAGCTCGCGTCAGGAGAAGATCTCCGCCAACTCGTCGACGCTGGTGCCTTCCTTGACCTGACGCAGTTCGACATAGCTGACCGCCGTGGCTACCGACAGCACCATAGAAACCACGGTCGACAGCATGGTTGCCGCCACATCGGCGACAATTCCGTCTAGCAGGAGAACGATAGCCGCCATCACCGACTGAATGACCATCGTGATGATCATAAGGATAAGGAAAAGACCAAATAGCGCCCAGCGGCTGCCCTTGGTCAGGACGCGGCTGCGCGACATGCTGCCGAGCACACCTAGGCGCTCCTGTATCAGAACTGGAATAGCCACCGACCAACCAAGCCACAACATGATTCCGGGGACCAGCAGAGCTAATGAAGCAAGGCCCGCCCCCAGCACTACGAGCAGGCCGATCCCCAGGGTTGGGAGCAAATAGCGGATGGCTATCTGGATGCAGTCGCCAAAGGACGGCCGTTTGCCGTTCAAATCCTCGATCGTCGCCCGCACGAGTGCCGACTGGAGCAGCAGCGACAGGATAAAGGATATTAATCCGGCGGCAATGCCGACGGAAGAATTCCAAAGCATCATACTAGGATCGGCCACCGCGGTTGGGTCGCCCAGTGCAGTCCCGCTCAAGGTCGATTCGGTCCAGAGTCGGAGAACTATCGCCGGCAGACCTGAGAACAGCAGCGCGAGTCCAAGGTACAGACCGATATTGCGGCTGATGACAGCAAAGCTGTCGTTGAAAACCCTGCCGATGCGAAACTTGTCCGGTCGTTCCAGTGTCGTTGAAACCATGATTACGTCCCCTCACTCAATCGCCGCATATCGGCTGGTGATCCCCGCATCAAATGTGCCAACAATGGAGATCGACGTCTAGCCCACTTGCAATTGCCGTTGTGCATTGCCAGTGTCGAATGGGAACCACAGGTTGCAGGGGACAGTTGGCAGTGGCACAGCCAGGCACAGCGGAAGCCGAATGGCTGGCAAAAGCGCATGAGCAGTTGATCTCGGACAAGTCGATCCAGTTCGAGTTGCCGGCCTATGTGCCGCCCCAGCCGCCTGACTGGCTGAAGCCGCTGCTGGACCTGCTGTCGTCGCTCGGTCCCTACATGATCTATCTGTTCTGGGGGGCGGTGCTATCAGGCGCCGCGATCATCCTGTTCCTGGTCTTTCTCGAAATGAAAGGCATCGCCTGGCGCCTGCCCTGGCAGCGCGCGCGGCGCGAAACCGAGGCGGAGGAAGCATGGCGTCCCGACGCCGGCGCCGCGCAGATCCTGCTGTCGGAAGCCGACGCGTTGGCCGCGAGAGGCGACTATGACGAAGCTGTCCATCTCCTGCTTCGGCGCAGCGTCGCCGATATTGCCGGCCGGCTACCGGATTTTTTGCGCCCGTCGCTCACGGCGCGCGACATCGCCGCTGCTGCTTCGGTTCCCGCTAAGGCCCGCGCGGCGTTTACCGAGATCGCACGCATCGTCGAAGCCGCATTGTTCGCGCGCCGGCCGGTCGGCGCCGAAGGCTGGCGGCAAGCACGCGGCGCCTATGAGCGGTTCGTCTTCCGGGATGCCTGGATATGAGCGCTGCGACGGTCGAACCAGCGGCACAGGAACCGTTCAATCGAAGAACGCTGTTTTGGGGCATTTTCGCCAGCCTGCTTGCGGCAGCGGGTTTCTTCCTGCTGTCCACCTATGCGCCCGACTTCCGGCAACCCGGCAATGGCAGCGCCACGCCGCTGTCGAAAAGCGGCGTCGGCTATGCCGGCCTGGCGGAATGGTTGCGGCTCACCGGCGAGACGCCAGCCATGGCGCGGACCGATCAGGATCTCGGCACCGACATGCTGCTGATCGTCACCATTTCGCCAGAGAGCGATCCCGCCGCGCTCGACCACATCCTCGAACTTCGGCAGGACCTGAATACCCTCTTCGTGCTGCCCAAATGGCAAACCCTGCCGCTGGAAGAGCACGAAGGTTGGAAGATGAAATTCGGGCGATTGCCCGATCCCGTGGTGAACCAATGGCTCGGCCGGATCGCCAATGCAAAGATCGGCGTCGGCCAAAGCACGGTGCAGCAACTCGACATCGAGGGCCAGCTTGTTGCCGTCCCCGATGAATTGCAGTGGGTGGCGGACGAGCATCCAATCATAGCAGCCGGCAACAACAAGGCTGTGCTCACCGAAGTGGACGGCAAGCCCTTTTATGTCCTGACTGACCCCGACCTGATCAACAACGCCGCGATTGGGAATCCCGACAAGGCGGCAGCCGCGCTCGATCTGATCAGCCGGCTTCAATCCGGAATCAGTCCGTCCTGGTCCAATTTCAAACTGCCCGACCCTGACCAACTCGGCGACGCCGCATCCGAAAATCCAGATAAGAGAGCCCGCGCACAACCGGTCATGTTCGATCTCACGCTGCATGGCGCGGGGCGAAAATACGACCTTGCCAAGCTCCTGGTCGAACCGCCGTTTCTGGCGCTGACACTGACGACCCTGGCCGCGGCGGCGCTGGCTTTCCTGCGCGGCCTCGGCCGTTTCGGCCCGCCGCGCGCCGAGCAGCGCGCCATTGCCTTCGGCAAGGGTGCGCTGGTGGATACGACGGCGATGCTGTTGCGGCGCGCCGGGCGGCTCGAGGAACTGGGAGGCCGTTACGCGGCCTTGATGCGGGTGCGCGCCGGCGCACTGCTGGGAGCGCCGCAGGGGCTGCAAGGCGAAGCGCTCGACCGCTGGCTCGATTCTCGCGATAAGGACGAAGTCAGCGGATTCACCGCGCGGGCGCAAGCCGCCGGCGAGGCGAAAAACCTGACGCAAATGCACGAGGCAGCCGAGCGGCTGCACGATTGGACGGCAAGGAGGCTCGGTGAACGTCGATGATGTGAAGGCCCTGGCGACACGGATCAGGGAAGAAGTGGCCAAGGCGATCACCGGACAGCACGACACGGTCGACCTGATGCTGACCGCCCTGTTCGCCGGCGGGCATATCCTGCTGGAAGGCCCTCCGGGCACGGCCAAGACAATGACCGCGCGGTGCTTCGCGCAGGCTCTGGGTGTCGCCTACGGGCGCATCCAGTTCACGCCGGACCTGATGCCTGGCGATATCGTCGGATCGAACATCTACAATTTCCAGACTGGACAGTTCACGCTGACGCGCGGTCCGATCTTCTGCGATCTTTTGCTTGCCGACGAGATCAACCGCACGCCGCCCAAGACACAGGCAGCACTTCTGGAGGCTATGCAGGAACATGCGGTCACCTTCGACGGCACCACGCATTCGCTGGGCCGCAACTTCATGGTGGTCGCGACCCAGAACCCGATCGAGCATCAGGGTGTCTACCCTCTGCCCGAGGCACAGCTCGACCGTTTCCTGTTCAAGCACCGGGTCAGCTATCCCGGTCCTGAGGAGGAACGGGCCATCATCATCCACCACGGCGGCGGCTCCGCCTCGCACGACATCGCGCAATACGGCATCAAGGCTCAGACGGATCGCAAGACGCTGGAGAAGGCACTCGAAACCGTCGGCTCCGTCACCCTCGTCGACGACGTCGTCGGCTACATCGCGGCGTTGGTGCGTGCCACACGCGAAAGCCCGGACCTGGAAGTCGGGGCCAGTCCGCGCGCGGGCGCCATGCTGGCCAGGGCGGCACGAGCACGGGCGGCGCTGGACGGGCGCGCTTATGTGATCCCAGACGACATCAAGGCGCTGGCGGTGCCGGCGCTGCGCCATCGCGTCATCCTGTCGCCGGCCGCGCAGATCGATGGCCGGCTGGTCGAGCAGATCGTCTCCGACCTGGTCGACCAGACGGAAGCGCCGCGTTGATCTATCCCAGCGGCCGAGCGGTGTGGACGGCGGCGGCAGGCGCGGTGCCGGCCTTCCTGGTCGCGCTGGCGCTGCCATCGCTCTGGTATCTCGGATTGCTGTGGATCTGCCTGCTGCTCGCCTTCCTGGCGGTGGAAGCCGCGGCAGGACGCGGGCGGGCATCGCTGACCGCAAACCTCCACGCTCCGCCGCAGGTCGGCGTCGGCGGCCAATTCACCGTCCATGTCGCCACCCGTTTTTCAGGCCGGACGCGGACCCTGGAGGCGCGCGTCGGTCATGATGAACGCCTGGTACCGATGGGCGGAACCGGTGGTCCCATGGCTGCCACAGGGGACGGCGGATCGCTCGACCTGCGGTTCCAGGCGCTGCGGCGCGGCATCGCCAGCTTCGATCGTCTGTGGCTGCGCTGGCGCGGGCCGTTCGGACTGGTCTGGAACCAGGTGGTCCTGCCGATGGAAAGCAAGGTGGCAGTGTTGCCCGACGTCCGCAGCGCCCGCGACCAGGCGATCACGCTGCTGCAGCGCAACGCCCTGCCCGACGGGCATGCGCAGCGCCGGGCCGGCCAGGGCCGGGAATTCGAGGCGCTCAAGGATTATCAGCCCGGCATGGGCCGGCGGATGATCGACTGGAAGCGCAGCGCCCGCCACGGCAGGCTTCTGGCGCGCGAGTTCCGTATCGAGGAGAACAACAACATCGTGCTGGCCATCGACAGCGGACGCCTGATGTGCGAGCCGGTCGACGGCCTGCCGAAGGTGGACCGGGCGGTGGCGGCAGCCATGCTGTCGGCGTTCATTGCGCTCAAGGGCGGCGACATGGTCAGCCTGTTCAGCTTCGATGCGCGGCCGCGCGTCGCCAGCGGCGCGGTGCGCGGCTCGGCCAGCTTCGCGATGATCCAGAAGCGGGCGGTTGAGATCGACTATTCCAACGAGGAGACCAATTTCACCCTGGCGCTGACCACGCTTGCGGCGCGGCTCGACCGGCGCTCGCTGGTCATCATCTTCACCGACTTCGTCGATCCGATCAGCGCAGAATTGATGCTGCGCACCGTCGGCCGGCTCACCGAGCGGCATCTGGTGTTGTTCATGATGATCAGGGATGTCGAATTGGAGAGCTTGGCCGACATGCCACCTTCATCAGGCGAGGATGTCGCCCGCGCCGTCGTCGCCGGCGGGCTTTTGCGCGAAAGGCAGGTCGTCATCGGGCGGTTGCGGCTGCTCGGCGCGCATGTGATCGAAGCCGACCATCAAAGGCTGGGGCCGGCGCTGGTCGAGCGCTACCTGCAGGTCAAGCGCGAGGATCTGTTGTGAGCGCGCCAGTTCCCGGCGATGCTCGACCCGGCGATGCCGTGCGCCAGTCGCTGGCCAGCTTCCGTCGGGAGCGCGAGGCCGACTGGAAGGCGTTCGAGGCGCTACTCGCCCGCGTCGAGAAACGCGCGCCGCGAACACTGTCGGAAGAAGAGTTGCTGTCGCTGCCGTTGCTCTACCGTTCGGCATTGTCTTCGCTTTCGGTGGCGAGAGCGACATCCCTCGACAGCGCGCTGATCGCCTATCTCGAATCCCTGTCGCTGCGGGGATATTTTTATCTCTATGGGGCACGCCGCGGGCTGCGGCAGCGTGTTGGCGATTTCTTCCTGCACGACTGGCCCGGTGCGATCCGTGATTTGTGGCGCGAGACGCTGGTGTCGGTGGCGCTGATGTTTGTCGGCATCGGCGCCGGCGCCTGGTTGGTAGCGTCCGACAAGGGCTGGTTCGACGCGATCATCCCGTCAGGCCTGGCTGCCGGCCGCGGTCCCGACGCTTCGGCCGAGATGCTGCGCAGCATGCTTTATGATGGCGACAATGGCTTTCTCTCAGGCTTTGCCGCTTATCTTTTCACCCACAACGTCCAGGTCGCAATCCTCGCCTTCGCGCTTGGATTTGCTTTCGCCGTGCCGACGGTGTTGCTGATGCTGTTCAACGGCTGCATGCTGGGTGCGCTGTTCCAGGTCTATTGGGCAAAGGGGCTTGGCATGGAACTTGGCGGCTGGCTGGCCATTCACGGCACCACCGAATTGTTCGCCATCGCACTGGCCGGCGCTGCCGGCATGCGGATCGGCACGCGCATCGCCTTTCCCGGCGAGTTGACCCGCATGACGGCAGCCGCCCATGCCGGACGCATCGCAGCGACCGCGATGGTCGGCGTTTCGGTCATGCTGCTGTTTGCCGGATTGCTCGAGGGCATCGGCAGGCAGACGATCACCAGCGACGGCACCCGCTATGCCATTGGCAGCGGCATGCTCGCACTGTGGATCGGCTATTTCTACCTGTTCCAGGTGGTGCGCAATGGCGACCGCTAGACGCGCCGCGCTGGCGACAAGGCGCTCGCTGATCACGCCTGAAGGTGTCGACCTTCAGATAAAGCTGGCCGACGCCGGCACGCGGGCTGCCGCTTTCCTGCTCGATGTCGTGTTTATCGCCACGGCTGCAATCGCCGTCACGATTGTTGCGCTGTTCGGGGTAACAGGTTTCGGCACTGATAAATTGCAGCCGCTTTTCATCGTCTGGATCATCGCGATCTTTTTTCTGCGAAACGTCTATTTCATCGCCTTCGAGGCGGGCCGGCGCGCGTCGACCCCCGGCAAGCGGATCATCGGCATCAGGGTGGCGTCACGCAACGGAGCCGGCCTGTCGGTCGATCAGGTCATCGCCCGCAATCTGATGCGCGAGATCGAAGTCTTTCTGCCGCTGTCGATTATCGCCGGACGCAGTGGAATGGGCGTCGCCGATACGCTGACGACAGTCTTCGGATTGGTATGGGCGCTGCTGTTCGCCTTGTTCCCGCTTTTCAATCGTGACCGGTTGCGGATCGGCGACCTCCTGGCGGGAACATGGGTCGTCGAGGCGCCTAAGCGCACGCTGATGGAGGATTTGTCGGCACGAAAAGATCCGGTCGCCAGGACTTTTCAGTTCAGCCACGCGCAGCTCGATGCCTATGGCATCGCCGAACTGCACAAGCTGGAAGAAGTGCTGCGCCGCGACGACTATTTCGCGCTGCGGGCGGTGGCTGAGACGATCGGACGCAAGATCGGCTCAACGCCGCAGGCGCATGATGCCCGCCCGTTCCTGACCGCGTATTACGGGGATCTGAGGGCGCATCTCGAACGCAAGATGCTGCTGGGCAAGCGAAAGGCGGACAAGTATCAGCGGTAGCTGGAGAGGCCGGAGGCGATGCAGCGCAAAATTAGCGAGGCTGAAGAATCCCGAATTGAGCGCGCTATTCAGGCAGCAGTGTCTGGATCCTGGGACGAGTTTAGCAGACTTACTGATGCACCTTTTCCGAACGACGAATCGATGAGGGAACAATTCGACGATTCTTCCTGCCGACTTCAACAAGCGGGAGAAAACTGCAAAGTAAGTTGGGGGATCGAGATCCTGGACGATGGCGCGCGTTTTATAATTGCTAGAATAGAAGCGCCGCCGGTGGTGGATATCGTACTCTCACTGCACAGCACGAGTGAGCACAGTGACAGTACGATCAGTGTATCTGGACATTCTTTCAGCAATTGAACTGGGAAGACTAGCCATCGCCCGGTTCTCAAGCGGTGAACTCTACCCCACCCACTTCACGTAGTCCGACACCAAGAGGTGCAGCGGCGCGACGTCCTCGTCGATGTCGGCGAAGCGGCCGATCGGTTCGCGGAAGACATTGTCGGTGAGATCGTCGTTGACGGTCGACACCTCGCCGATCAGCACATCCTTGCCCTCGGCCCAGAACGCATGCCAGACGCCAGGCAAAAGCGTGACGCTCTCGCCGGGATCGAGCTTCAGCAGCCCGCCCGCCGGCAGCCTGTGGATGGTTCCGTCGACGGGCACCGATACTTCGGCCGTCGGATCGATGCCGCCATCGCGATCGTGCATGAATAGTTCCAGCACCAGCTTGCCACCACCACGATTGATGATGTCTTCGGCCTTGATGTTGTGGCGATGCATCGGCGACAGCTGATCCTTGCGCGAGATCATGATCTTTTCGGCATAGAGCATGCCCATGCCCTTCTTCATGTCCTCGTAGCGACCGTTGCGAACGGTGAACAGGAAGAGGCCGAGCTCGTCGAACTTGCCCTGGCCGTAGTCGGTGATGTCCCAGCCGAGCCGGGAGGAGAAGATGGCCGACGAATCCTGCCGACGCGCCTTCATCTGTTCCGGGGTCCAATAGGCGAAGGGTGGCATGATGTAGCCGAACGAACGGATGAAGGCATCGGCGTCGCGGATGATGTCGTTGATTGCGGAGCGTTTCATGGTCGTGGTTCCTTCCAGTCGGCCTAGGCGATCTCCAAACCGAATAGCCGAACGCCGATCCGGTGTCGACGTAAACTGCATGAGTTGGCCTCATGACATCCGGTCCGATCAAGTTCATAACGGCAACCAGTTTCCTGATGGTGGCAATTCCATGCTGAGCATAGACGAACTCGATACGCCGGCGATCCTGATCGACGTCGACCGTGCCGAAGCCAACATCGCGCGGGCGCAGGCCCACGCCGACCGCCAAGGGCTGAAGCTCAGGCCGCACATCAAGACCCACAAACTGCCTTACTGGGCAAAGAAGCAGATCGCTGCGGGCGCCGTCGGCATCACCTGCCAGAAGATCGGTGAAGCCGAGGTGATGGCCGATGCCGGCCTCACCGACATTTTTCTGCCTTACAACATTCTGGGCAGGGCCAAGCTGGAGCGCCTCAAGGCGCTGCACGGACGTGTGACGCTGTCGGTTACATCAGACAGCCTGGAAACGCTTAACGGGCTCGACGCAACCTTCGCCGATCAAGGCCAGCCGCTACAGGTACTGGTGGAATGCGACACCGGCATGGGCCGCTGCGGCGTCCAGTCGGCCAGCGAGGCGGTCGCATTGGCCAGAGAGATCGACAAGGCCAGGGGGCTCGCCTTCGGCGGGCTGATGACCTATCCGGCGGCAGGCCGCGCTGCCGAGGCTGAGGCGTGGCTCGCCGGTGCGCGTCAGGCGCTCGCCGCATCCGGCCTCGCCTGCCAACGCATCTCCAGCGGCGGCACGCCGGATATGTGGCGCTCGAGCGAGGCTTCCGTTATCACCGAGTACCGCCCCGGCACCTACATCTATCTCGACCGATACCAGGTCGCCAAGGGCGTCGGAAGCCTCGACGATTGCGCGCTGACGGTGCTGTCAACGGTGGTCAGCCATCCGACGCCGACACGGGCCATCCTCGATGCCGGCAGCAAGGCCTTGTCCAGCGACACGCTGGGGCTGGCCGATTTCGGCGAATTGCTGGGCGTTCCGCGCGCTACCGTCACCAGCCTCAGCGAAGAGCACGGCAACGTCACGCTTTCCGGCGACGCCCGGCTGCGTATCGGCGAGCGCGTGCGCGTCGTGCCCGACCATTGCTGCGTCGTCACCAATCTGTTCGACGAGGTCCACCTGATCGCCGGAGAACGGGTGCTGGAGACGCTGCCGGTGGCAGCGCGCGGCCGCATGGGGTGAGAAGCGGTCCGCGGAGCGGACGGAAAGCCAATTGCTTGGCTTTTCGAGCTTCGAACGCCCTGAGCCCGCGAAGTGCCGGGCAAATCTCAAATTAGTCAGCTGATTGCCGTTCTGCCTGCCTCGCCGCGACACGGCGCATGGAAATGACCCGGCGACGTCGGATTTCCGTGCGCATCGCCATCAGATGCAGCGCGAAGAACAGCACGGTAAAGCCCATAGCCATCACCAGCAACGGCCGCAACAGGCTGGGATCGATGGTCGGCCCGCCAAGCCGGAACACCGAAGCCGGCTGATGCAGCGTGTTCCACCAGTCGACCGAAAATTTGATGATCGGGATGTTGATGAAGCCGACCAGGGTGATGATTGCGGCGGCCCAGGCGGCGCGCGCCGCATCGTCGAGGGCCCGCGTCAGCGCGATGATGCCGAGATACATCAGGAACAGCACGAACACCGAGGTCAGCCGCGCATCCCACACCCACCAGGTGCCCCACATCGGCTTGCCCCAGATCGAACCGGTGATCAGCGCGAGCGCTGTAAAGACGGCGCCGATGGGTGCCGCCGATTTCAGCGCGACATCGGCCAGCGGATGGCGCCATACCAGCGTGCCCAATGCGGAAACCGCCATCAGCGTGAAACACATCATGGCCAGCCATGCGAAGGGCACATGGATGTACATGATACGTACGGTGATGCCTTGCTGGAAATCCTCCGGCGCCGTGAAGCTCATGTAGAGCCCGGCGGTCAGGAGGAGTGTGGCGATGGTTGCCAGCCACGGCACCACCTTGTCGGCCAACCCGACAAACCGCGTCGGGTTGGCGAAATCCATCCAGCCGCTGAGGCGTGAAGTCAGGTCACTCATGCGGCTTTACATAAACCGGCGACGCGTTTGGGGCAACTACAGCACCGTGGCGCGGGTGCGCGTTCCCTTCTCCCCTTGTGGGAGAAGGTGGATCGGCGCGTTAGCGCCGAGCCGGATGAGGGGTGCTGGAAGGAGTGAGGCGCAAAGATCCTATCTGCCTTGCGCCTGAATTTCGATTCTGGATGGAGGGTTGCGCCAAGCTGGAACACCCCTCACCCGACCGAGCTTCGCTCGGCCACCTTCTCCCACAAGGGGAGAAGGGCGGGCCTGGCAGCTCAGGCGGCCGCGTCCGTGATGGTGCGGCTGAGGCGGCGGACTTCCTCGTCGTTGAGCAGGCCGCCGGCGCGCAACAGGCTGGCGAAGCGGCCATTGCGCATCGACAATTCGGCGAAGCCACCCATTTCGACCACCTTGCCCTTGTCCATGAAAACGACCAGATCGGCATCGCGAACAGTGGTCAGGCGGTGGGCGATGATGAAGGTGGTGCGGCCGCGCCGCAATTCGTCGATCGCTTCCTTGACGCGATCTTCCGTCTCGACGTCAAGCGCGCTGGTCGCTTCGTCAAGCACCAGGATCGGCGAATCCTTCAGCACGGCGCGCGCGATTGCGATACGCTGGCGCTCGCCGCCCGAAAGCTGTCCGCCGCGTTCGCCGACGACCGTATCGTAGCCGTTGCTCTTCGACAGGATGAAATCCTGCGCGGCAGCGGCATTGGCGGCGGCGTGGACCTCATCATAGGTCGCCTCGGCGCGCCCGACGCGGATATTGTCCTCGATCGAGCGGTTGAGCAGGCCCGCATCCTGGAACACGGTGGCGATCGAGTGGCGCAGCGACTTGCGGGTCACCGTGCGGGTATCGATGCCATCAATCAGGATACGGCCGCTGGACGGCGAAAAGACCCGCTGCAAAAGATTGATGAGCGTGGTCTTGCCTGCGCCCGTCGGGCCGACGATGGCCACGGTCTGGCCGGCGCGGACCTCGAACGACACGTCGTTCACGCCCTGCCCCGAATTGGCGAATTCGAAATTGACGTTTTCAAAACGCACATGACCAGTGACGTTGACCAGGTCACGCAACCCGTCCGGCTCGGCGGCGTCGGCCGCGGAGTCCTCAAGCCGATAAAATTCCTCGAGCTTGGCCCTGGCTTCCGAAATCTGGTTGGCGAAGGCCGACATCTGGTCGAGCCGGGCGATCAGCAGCGTGGCAAAGCCGGTAAACGCGATGACGTCACCGATACGCAATTGGCCATGCATGACCAGATAGGAGCCGATCAACAGCACGACCATCATCGAAATGGTCGACGACAGACGGTGCAGAGCGTTGGCCAACGCCCACCAGTCGAGCACCGGATACTGGGCATCAAGCAGATTCTTGACATAGCGCTTCAAGGCGTCGGTCTCGTGGCCGATGCGATTGTAGCTCTGCAGCACGGCGACATTGCTGACCGAGTCGCTCACATGCGCGAACACCTGGTGAAAGTGCCGCTCCACGGACGCCTGGCCTTCCCTGGTACGACGCATCACCAGCCGGCCGATTCCGACGTAGAGCGCGCCCAGCGCCAGCAGGACCATCGACATGCGAATATCCATGCTGAGCGCCGTCGGCACCAGCAGAACCAGCGCGACAACGGTGGACAAATGCTGCCTCATGAACTCGAGCCAGAGGCTGAACAAGGTCTCGACCGCGCGCAGCAGCGTATGCAGGGAATTGGAGGTGCCGCGCTGATGATGCCAGGCAAGCGGCATGGTGATCACGCGCTCGAACGACTGGCAAAGGACCTCGCTGCGCCTGGCGTGGGCAAAACGGTCCGCGCCGCGCGCCACCAGAACGAAGGCGATGACGTTGAAGACGCCGATACCGGCCCATAGGCCGAGCGTCGAAAAGACCGAGCCGCCGTCCGAAATGGCATCGATCACCCGTCCGAACATGATCGGCTCAAGGATGGCGATAATCGCAAGCGCGACATTCGCCCCACAGATAAACGCGACGCGTTTTCTGTCGGCAGCGAGATAACCGAGCGCTCTCCAGTAGATTTGCAGAAGGGACACTTCAGCTACTCCGGCAAATTGTTGTTATTGTGCACTGCATCATTTTCTGACTCGTACTCGTTGACGTGTCGCGAAACAATGCCCTCGTACCCCTTCAGTTCCCAATTCGCGAACAAAAGATGGCGACGCTGCGAAATCTGTCGTGATCACCTAACGGTTTGAGAAGAAAGATAAAATGTCAGCCTTGCGGCAAAATCGTGGCAGGCTGGAAGCACTGCCGAAATTTTAATCAGCAACTGGGCATGTACGAATCCCAAAAGCCTGCATCGGCTTTTGGGAAATCTCATGCGCAATAGAATTTCTCGAGCAACTTTAAATAACGCACATCATCAAGATGTACAAAGACGCTCCAAATCCTCGAAGCTACGCCGGTATCCTGACGACCAGATCGGACTTGTCGCCGGCTTTCGGTTCGAAAGACGAAGCCTTCGTCTTTTTACCATTTACCTCGAGCGAGACGGCTTTGGCCTTCTTGTCGCGGACAACCTGAACCCTGAGCTCGGCCCCCAGCACCTTGAGCGTTGCCGCATAGCCATCCCAATGGCTGGGCAGTTTCGGCCTGAACTGGATGCGCTCGCCCCTGCGCTCGATGCCGAGGATGCCTTCGACCGCCGCGCGATAAAGCCAGCCGGCCGAGCCGGTATACCAGGTCCAGCCGCCGCGGCCGCCCTTGCCTTGCCCGGCGTAGACGTCTGCCGCGACGACATAAGGCTCGACGCGGTAGTGCTCGGCAGCGGCCTCGTCGAGCGCATGGTTGACCGGGTTGAGCATCGAGAAGCAGCGGTAGGCGTCGTCGACGCGCCCCATTTCGGCGAGCGCAATGACGAACCACGTCGCCGCGTGGGTGTACTGGCCGCCGTTTTCACGGACACCCGGCGGGTAGCTCTTGATGTAGCCTGGGTTCTGTTCCGTCCTGGAAAAGGGCGGGGTGAAAAGCTTGACGATGTTGAGCTCGTCGTCGACGAGCATTTTCATCGCCTGCTGCATCGCCGTCGTCGATCGCGCCGGATCGCCCTCGCCCGACAGCACGCTCCACGACTGGGCAATCGAGTCGATCTTGCATTCCTGCGAGCTGCGCGACCCCAGCGGCGTGCCGTCGTCGAAGCTGCCGCGACGATACCATTCACCGTCCCAGGCCGTGCTTTCCAGCGCCCGCTTCAGCACGCTGGCGTGTTTTGTCCAGGCTTGCGCGCGCTTGGCGTCGCCTTCCGCCTTGGCGACAGCTGCAAAGTCGCCCAGCGTCTTCAGCAGGAACCAACCCAGCCAGACGCTCTCGCCCTTGCCGCGCTCGCCGACACGGTTCATGCCGTCGTTCCAGTCACCGCCGAGGATCAGCGGCAGTCCGGCGGGGCTGCTGCGCTTGATGGCAAGGTCAAGTGCGCGCGCGCAATGATCGTAGAGTGAAGCAGTCCTCTTCGATATCTCCGGCGTGAAAAACGCGTCGTGCTCGCCTTCTTCCAGCGGCGGCCCTTCGATGAAGGGCAGTTGTTCCCTGAGGATCGCGGTATCGCCGGTCACCAGCAAGTAGTGTGCCGTGGCATGGGCGAGCCAGACCACGTCGTCGGAAATCATGGTGCGGACGCCTGCCTCGGTTCGCGGCAGCCACCAATGCTGCACGTCGCCTTCGGGGAATTGCCGCCGCGCCGCGTTGAGGATCTGGTCGCGCGCCAGTTTCGGATCATGGACAAGCAGAGCCAGCGTGTCCTGCAACTGATCGCGGAAGCCAAAGGCGCCGCTCGCCTGGTAAAACGCCGAGCGGGCGCGGATGCGGCAGGCAAGGCTCTGATAGGGCAGCCAATGGTTGACCATCGCGTTGAGCGCCCTGTCCGGCGTCTCGACCTGGATGGTGTCGAGAAACCCTCGCCAGGTGCGTTCATTGTCAGCCAGCCGCTGATCGAAATCCTTGCTGCAATGATGCTGTACCAGCGCGCTGGCTTCCTCGGCAGAGGCCGCATCGCCGAGCAGCCAGAGCAGCGTCACGTCGCCGCCGGCGGGAATGTCGACGTCGCGTGCAATTGCCGCACAAGGATCGTCGCCCGCCTCGACGCGGCCCGACAGGCTTGCGCCGCTGAGCACGGCTTGCGGGAGTTCGCTGGTGCCGTGGCGGCCAATGAACTCGCCGCGGTCGGCCGTCACCGAGTGCGCCGCGCCGTCGGCGGCCAGGAAGGCGACCCGCTCGCTGAAATCGAGCCCGTAGGGATTTTGCGCCAGCAACGCGCCCGTCGCGGCATCCCTGGACGGAACGATGGTCGCCGCCGTGCGCGAACGATGGCTGCCAAGAACCCATTCCGCATAGGCATAGACGCGCAGTCGCGCCGGCGCCGATCCGGAATTCTGGATGCGCAACCGGGAGATTTTCACCGGATCGACGGAATCCACCACATGGGTAAGGTCCATCGACAGCGGCCCGCGCTTCGAACGGAAGGTCGAAAACCCCTGCCCGTGCCATGTTTCGTAGGTCATGGCGGGATCGCGGACGACGGCGGCCAGCGGCGAGAACGCCCGGCCGCTGGCATGGTCGTAAATATAAATGCCCTCGCCTGGCCGGTTGGTGACTGGGTCGTTCGCCCACGGCGTCAGTTGATAGTCGCGGCTGTTCCGGCTCCAGGTGAAGGCAGCGCCTTCAGCCGAAACGTGGAAACCGAACGAGGCGTTGGAGACGACGTTGATCCAGGGCTGCGGCGTCGTGCGCCGGCCAGCAAGGCGCACGACATAGTGGCGTCCGTCGCCGTCGAAGCCGCCAAAACCGTTCCATTGGTTGAGCCCGCTGCCGTCGGCACTGCCTTCGAACGGGGCTTGGGTCCACGTCTGTGGCGCCGGCAGAGACGGTTCACGAAGCGCTGCTGCACCCGCCGGCTGCAAGGCGTCCCGCGCTTGCAGCGCAGCGGCCTCGGCGCGCTCGATCTGATCGAAGATGGTGCCGTTGCGCGTGTGCAGAACGACGCGCGCGGTGGCCAGCAGCGTCTTGTAGGTCGCCTCGTCCATGAGGTCGCGGCGCACCGCGAAGATGTGCTGTCGGGGTCCTAGCTCCTTACCGCGCAGGCGGCTGTTTTCGCACAGCGTCTCCACCGCCCGTTGCAGGTCCTGCACGTAGGACGAAGCCTGCTCGTTGACGACGACAAAGTCGATCATCATGCCGCGGGCGCGCATGTATTCCTGGAAGCGGAGCGCCTGAGCAACGATTTCGAGATCGGCGACATCGCCGATCCTGACCAGGAAAATCGGAAAATCGCCGGATATGCTGGTCGGCCATAGGCCCGATTGCCTACCGAGCCCGGAAGCGATCGATTCGGCCGGAAGCCGCAGGAACGGATCCGGATAGATCAGGTAGCGCGCCAGGTTCTGCACATTGGCGGCATCGGCAAGGCTGAGACCGAGATGCCGGGTCTGCACCTGCGAGCGGGTCCAGGCGAGCATCGCCTGGCGCGCGAAGGCTTCCGGATGATCAAGCCGCGCAATGGCTTCTTCGAGTTCGGCACGGTTGGCGCCGACGGCAGTCCAGAAGGTCAGCGATATCTTCTTGTTGGCCGGCACGCGCACCTGTCGGCGAAGTGCTGCGACCGGATCCAGCGTGAAGCCGGAATGGCCGCCAAGCTTGGCGCCTGGATCAAAGGCGGCGGCCTCGGTAATGGTGCGGCCGCGGCCTATGAAGGCGCGCCGGTCGGTTTCGGCCTCGGCGTCGCGCGTCGACCCAGACGGGTCGGTGACGAAATGCACCATGGCGACATCAGGCTCGTCCGTTTCCCGCTTACGTCTGGTGGCGAAGATCGCTGCGTTATTCGAAGCGATTTCGGTTTCCACGAACATTTTCGAGAACGCCGGATGCGCGTTGTCGGATGCTTCGGAGCCCAGCACCAGTTCCGCGAACGAGGTCACTTCGATATGCCGGTCGACCGAGCCGTCATTGTAGAGCGTCACCCGCCGGCCTTCGCCATTGCCCTCCGAAATGACGATGCATTCGACCTCCGAACGCAGTGATCCCACTGACTTGACGAAGCTCGCCTTGTCGTCGGAGAACAGCGTCCGCACCTCTTCGTGGATGGCACGCTTCGGCTCGGCGGTGGCCGACCACCAGTCGCCGGTGCCGGAATCGCGCAGGAAGATATAGGAGCCAAGCCGATCCTCGGTCGGATCCGGCTGCCAGCGTGTGACAGCAAGCTCGCCCCAGCGACTGTAGCCGGAGCCGGTCGCAGTAACCATGACCGAGTAGCGGCCATTGGACATGACGCTGGTCGAACGCAGCGCCTTGAGCGGGTTGAGCACGATGCGCGTATCGGGGCTCTCGGCTTCCGTTTCGTCCTTCGACCGTTCGTCGGCCTCGGTTCTGACGGTGGCGGTCGGGATGTCGCGCGGCGCCCTTTCCTGCAGCAGCAACTCGGCAGACTCGATCACCGGATCGCTGTGGAAGCGGTCGCGCAGGCGTCCTTCGAAGATGGCGTCGGCGACCGCGGCGATCGACATGCCGGAATGGTGGGCCATGTAGTTCAGCACCACGACATGGTCAGTGCCCTCCGGCACGCGCTGCGGCGTGAAATCGACCGCATCGTAGAAGCCGTGCCGGCCAAGGGCGCCGAGCCGCCTCAGCCTGGCCAGGTTCTGCACCGATTCACGCGGGGTGAACTGCGCCGCCAGCACGGTCGCATAAGGGGCAATCACCGTGTTCTGGCCAAGACCTCGCTTCAGGCCCAGCCCAGGCACGCCGAAATTGGTGTACTGGTAGGTCAGTTCGCGATCGCGGGCGTTGTAGGCCGCTTCCGAAATCCCCCAGGGCACGTTCTTCGAGCGGCCGTACTGGATCTGGCGCTTGATGATGAGCTTGCTGGTCTGGTTGAGGATGCTGCCTTGCGGTTCCTTCATCACCAGCGGCGGCATCAAATACTCGAACATCGAGCCGGACCAGGACATCAGCGCGCCCTTGAACCCGATCTCGACGATCGGCCGGCCGAGGTGGAACCAGTGCTCCGTCGGCAGATCGCCCTTGGCTATGGCAAATAGGCTGGTCAGCCGCGCCTCGGAAGCCAGCAGGTCGTAGCAACTTTCGTCGAGCTGATGCTCCTCGACCCGGTAGCCGATCGACAGAAGCTTGCGTTCCTTGCGCATGAGGAAGGAGAAATCCATCTCGAAGGCAAAGCGGCGCGTGCGCTCGCGCAACGACAGAAGCTTGGCCCGCAGCGCCTCGACGGCATTGTCGTCGCTATGGGCGTCATGGACATGCGCTTCGCAGGTGGCTTCCAGTCTCGCCGCCCAGTCGGCGATGGTGTCGCTCTGCGTCGATGCGGCCTCGGTATGGATAGCGATGGCGAGCTTGCGGATCTCGCCGGCCAGAACGGCCAGGTTGATGGTGCGGATCGACGCCATCTCGGGCTGTGCCTTGATCGATTCGACCGCGCGTCGCATGCCGTCGAGGCGATCGGCAAGTCGCTGGCGCAGCGGCCGCAACTGACGGCGGTCGTCAGGCAACTCCGCTAGGCTTTCGTCGAGGATCGTCACCGTATCGAGGATACCCTCGAAGTCGCCCTGAAGGTGGACTGCAGGCGCTTCCGCCCATTCGGCACAGGCTGCCGCCACCGCCACCAGATGACCAGCGAGATTGCCGCTATCGACTGCGGAAATGTACAGCGGATAGAGCGGCTTCAGCGTCGTCGTGTCATACCAGTTGAAGAGATGGCCGCGCTCACGCGGCATGCTCTCGATCGTCGACATCGTCGCGTCGATGCGGGTGGTGGCGTCGGACAGGCTGATCCAGCCGAAATCGCGGGCCGAAACCACTGACAGGAGATAGACGCCGATATTGGTCGGTGAGGTGCGGGGCGCCACGACGGGCGCCGGACTTTCCTGGAAATTGTCAGGCGGCAGATTGTGATGCTCGGCCGTCACGAAGGTCTCGAAATAGTGCCATGTGCGCCGCGCAATCGTGCGCAGCGCATGGATGTCGGCCGCCGATATGCGCAAACGGTCCTCGGTTTCGGCCGAGCGGCTGATAAAGAAGGCGAAGGCCGGCGAGCCGATCCAGAACAGCGCGAAGAAGAAGGCCACGAAAGCTCCGGTGGAATCGGCTACAACAGGGATGGCGAGGCCGACGAGGCCAACGATCACCGCGCCGTACATGATGCCGTAATAGGAGCCGAGATCGTTGTCACCGTTCTTGTGAGCCTGCGAGGCAGTGCGCCATTCGAGCAGGTTCTTCCGGCTGACGAACAGGCGGTAGAGCGTGCGAATGATGGCATCGCCCATCATCCAGGCCAGATGCGCCATCAGCACGATCTTCAGAGCCACTAGGGCGGTGCCGAAGACGACGTCGCGCGCCAGCGCCGAGAAATGACCGCGCGGCGTCTGGTCGCCGCTTTTCGGCAGGATGGCGTGGACGATGTCGAATGTCGGCGCCATGAAAAGTGTGAGGATCAGCAGCGCCTGCCATTGCGCGGCCTGGGTGAAGGGCAGCAGCGTCCAGCCGGCGATCGCGGCCATCACCCAGAAGATCGGCGTCAGCGACCGGCGCAGATTGTCGACCATCTTCCAGCGCGACAGCGCCGGCACGGCGGAACGCGGATTGAGAATGAAGCCCAGAAGCTGCCAGTCGCCGCGCGCCCAACGATGGTGGCGCGACGCGTCGACCGAATAGCGGGTCGGATAGTCCTCGACCAGTTCGACGTCAGTGACCAGTGCCGCGCGCGCCAACGCGCCTTCGAGCAGATCGTGGCTGAGGACGGTGTTTTCTTCGATGCGGCCCTTCAGCGCCGCCTCGAAGGCGTCGACGTGATAGAGCCCCTTGCCGGTGAAGGAGCCGTCGCCGAAGACGTCCTGGTAGATGTCCGAGACGGCAAACACGTAGGGATCGAGGCCGCGATTGGCAGAAAAGACCCGCTGGAAGAAGGATGCGTCGTCGCCGCTGGTAAGCGAAGCGGTGATGCGCGGCTGCAGGATGGTGTAGCCGGCGCTGACGACGCGCTTTGCCGCATCGTAATGCGGGCGGTTGAGCGGATGGCAAAGCTTGCCAACCAAACTGGCGACGGCATCGCGGGTGGTGCGCGTGTCGGCATCCAGCGTCATCACATGGATGACGTTTTCCGGCAACGGCACGTCCAGCGGCAGAAAGGTGGTGTCGCTGTCACCACGCAGCAGAAGATTCAGTTCGTGCAGCTTGCCGCGCTTGCGCTCCCAGCCCATCCAGGCGCCCTGGGATTGATTGTAGAGCCGCCGGCGGTGCAGGACGTAGAAACGCGGCGCGCCTTCGCTGGGATAGCGGGCGTTCAGCCGCGCGATCTCGTCGCGAGCATATTGGAGGATCTCGATATCCGCTGCATCGATTTCGGTTTTGCTGTCCGGCCAGTCCGAAAGCAGAGCGAAATGGATTTCGTCCGCCGTGTTGGCCAGGTGGTGCACTTCGATGTTGCGGATGTTCTCCTCGACGTCGTCGCGCGAGCCGATCAGCGACGGCACCACCACCAGCGTGCGCGCCTCCGGCGGCATGTCGCGTTTATAGTCGTAGCCGACGAGGCGCGTCGGCTTCAGGAACAACGATACGACGGTGTTGAAGAAGGCAAGCGCGCCTTCGCTGGCCGGCACGGCGAACAGCGCCAGCATCAGGACGATCGACGGTATGGACAGGCCGAGACTGGCAAGGGCATTGCCGGAGAGGACAAGAAGCAGGACCGTCAGCGCGAACACCGGCACGACAATGCCCAGCCATCCGGTCTTGCCGAACGCCCGTTTGATCGTGACGCTGACCGTCGGCCGATAGCCGATCGCCTTTTCCAGTTCCAGCCGGCGCGGGCCGACCAGAAAGAACCCGACGTCGGTGTGAGCGGTCGGACCGGTGACGGTGGTATCGGCGACAGCGGCATGGCCGGCGAGTTCGATCGCCTTTTCAGCAACGCGGAATTCGGAACGATCGGAGCGGCGCGCCATTTCCTCGATCGCGGTCCGGTACTGGTCGCGCGAGAAGAAATCGAGCGCGGCGAAATCGGTGCGCTCGCGCAGCAAGGTGTCGATGCGGCTGACACCTTCGAACCAAACCGTCCAGTCGATATCGTTGATAAGCCTGAGGCCGCGGATGATGTTACCGGTGGTTACATTGCCGCCGGACAGCGTGCGATGCTCGCTGATGATGATTTCCTCGGCATCGGAGCCGGACTTTTCAAGCTCGCCCTCCAGCCATTCCAGCGCCCTGCCGGCATTTTGCGACCCGTCGCGCAGGCGGTAGAGCAATTGGGTGGCGAAGGTGGTGTCCTGTGCATGGGCGACGTAGTTCGACAGGATCGCCTGACGGTCGGCGGTTTCATCGAGTGCCAGCACGCGGTCTGCGACCTCGTTGGCAATCTGGCGCATCTGCCGGGTACGACTGACCCGGACCGCGATCCGGCGAAGATTTTCAATCAGAACGAAGCGCAGCAGTGACGGCAGCGCCCAGAGCTCGCCGATCTTCAGCGGCTCGACAGCCTGAAAGCCTTCGACGATCGCCTTGAACATCGCCGCCGAGACGGAGCTGTCCGAATGCGCGACATAGGTCCAGGCCAGCGCAAGCGCGCGCGGCACGCTGGCGCCGTCGGACAGCTTCAGTGTCGGCAACTGACGATAGAAGCGGCGTGGCAGGTCGCGCTTGACCTGGAAGATGGTTTCCTCGACCAGATAGTTGTTGTCGAGCAGCCATTGCGCCGCCGGCGTGATCGTCTCGCCTCTCGCCTGCGCGGCATTGGTCGAACGGTAGACTTCGAGGATCTTGCTGGCGCTGTCGCGGACGCGTGGCTGGAAATCGAACGGCTCCAGGCCGAACAGATCCTTGACGTCACCCTTGGCGAGGCTTGCACCCAGCGTGCGCAGGCGCTCTTCCGGCAGGAAATTGGAGCGTATCGGCTCTTCCGTGATGGCCGGAAAGCTCGCGCTCGTCTTTTCCAATTGGGTGGGGTCTGTCTGTATCTTCATTGAAAATTCCGCATGGGGGGACGCGTTAGCGGCGTCACCGCCACGGCAATGTCCCTAGAACCGATTGAAATGGAATTGGTTGCATCGAAACAAGGGCCGAAAGTTTATTTTCGCACCAAGACCTGCAGACGAACCACCTCCCTCCCGCCGGGACTTGATCGACGGAAGGATTCAGGCTTTTTCGTGATCTGGGCTTGAGCTTACGGCATATTTCGGCGGTGTTGTGATCATGTTTCGAAACAGGCGTTAATCGTTTGCAGCAACGCGATCGATGCGGATCACGAACAGCGTCGCCGGTCGCGCAGGCTCCAGGCGCTGTGACAGAGCGTCCGGCCCGAGCAACAGCGCGTCGCGCGGTCCGATGCGGACAGGCGCCGCGCCGGCCACCGTGATCTCGCCATCAAAACACAGGATGAGGGTCGCATCGGCCGACTGGATGTCCGTCGGGGCTGAAATCACCAAGCGATCCACGGCATGGGTCATCCGCCCACGCCGCGTCATGACGTTGAGATCGGTGATCGGACCGGTGATCAGCGCTGCTTGCGTCGGCACATCGGCCGGAAAGGAAAGCGGGGCGGAAGTTTTGGTCACCGTAGCCGCCGGGCGGCCGGCGATATCAAGGACAATCCCCTCGCCTTCCAGCACGGCCAAGCTTCGGTCCACTCCGGCAAACTCGGAGAATGGTCCACCGCTTTCGACGCGCGCCATGGAGACGCGCCAGTCGAAATCATCAAGCGCAGCACCTGCGGGCGAGACGGCGATTTCCATCGTCACCCCGCCGCCGTTCTTCCACGGCATGGACCGGTATTCGGCTGCCCGGAGAATGCGCAAGGCGCGATTCAGCCGAGGATGCCTGGCAGGTTGAGCTGGTGCTCCCTGGCGCAGTCGACGGCGAGGTCATAGCCGGCATCGGCGTGGCGCATGACGCCGGTTGCGGGGTCGTTCCATAGCACCCGCTCCAGGCGTTTGGCCGCTTCGCGTGTGCCGTCGGCAACGATGACCATGCCGGCATGTTGCGAAAAGCCCATGCCGACGCCGCCGCCATGATGCAGCGATACCCAGGTTGCGCCGGACGCGGTGTTGAGCAGCGCATTGAGCAGCGGCCAGTCGGACACGGCGTCCGAGCCGTCCTTCATCGATTCCGTCTCGCGGTTCGGCGAGGCGACCGAGCCTGAATCGAGATGATCGCGGCCGATGACCACCGGCGCCTTGAGCTCGCCTTTCGCCACCATCTCGTTGAAGGCGAGGCCGAGCCGGTGGCGGTCGCCGAGACCAACCCAGCAGATGCGCGCCGGCAGACCCTGGAACGCGATGCGCTCACGCGCCATGTCGAGCCAGCTGTGCAGGTGGGTGTTGCCGGGCGTCAGCTCGCGCACCTTGGCATCGGTCTTGTAGATGTCCTCGGGATCGCCTGAGAGGGCTGCCCAGCGAAACGGACCGATCCCGCGACAAAACAGCGGCCGGATGTAGGCCGGCACGAAACCCGGGAAGGCAAAGGCGTTGTCGAATCCTTCCTCCTTCGCCACCTGGCGGATGTTGTTGCCATAGTCGAGCGTCGGCACGCCGGCGTTCCAGAACGCCACCATCGCCTCGACATGTTCGCGCATCGACGCGCGCGCCGCCTTTTCGACCGCCTTCGGGTCGCTGGCGCGCTTCTCGCGCCATTCGGCGAGCGACCAGCCTTTGGGCAGATAGCCGTTGAGCGGATCATGCGCCGACGTCTGGTCGGTGACCAGGTCGGGGCGCACGCCACGCCGCACCAGTTCCGGCACGACGTCTGCGGTGTTGCCGACCAGGCCGACCGATTTCGCCTCGCCGGCCCTGGTCCAGCGCTCGATCTTTTCCAGCGCCTCGTCGAGCGTGTCGGCGCGTTCGTCGACATAGCGGGTGCGCAGCCGGAAATCGATGCGGTCGGGATCGCATTCGATCGCCAGGCAGCAGGCGCCGGCCATGACCGCGGCCAACGGCTGGGCGCCGCCCATACCGCCGAGGCCGCCGGTCAGGATCCATTTGCCCCTGAGGTTGCCGCCGTAATGCTGGCGGCCGGCCTCGACGAAGGTCTCGTAGGTGCCCTGCACGATGCCTTGGGTGCCGATGTAGATCCACGAGCCGGCCGTCATCTGGCCGTACATCATCAGGCCCTTCTTATCGAGCTCGTTGAATTTCTCCCATGTCGCCCAGTGCGGCACGAGGTTGGAATTGGCGATCAGGACGCGCGGCGCATCGGTGTGGGTCCGAAACACGCCGACCGGCTTGCCGGACTGCACCAGCAGCGTCTCGTCGTCTCCAAGCGTCTTCAGAGAGGCGACGATGCGATCAAAGTCGTTCCAGGTGCGCGCCGCCCGGCCGATGCCGCCATAGACGACCAGTTCGTTAGGGTTTTCGGCGACGTCGGGATCGAGATTGTTCATCAGCATGCGCAACGGCGCTTCAGTCAGCCATGTGCGGGCGTTGAGTTCGCTGCCACGCGGACTGCGGACTTCGCGGATGTTGTGGCGAGGATCGGTCATGGCGTCACTTTTCCTTTCGAATGAGCTGCGCGGCGAAGCGTCAGCGCCCGGCCCAGGCAATCGCGCTTTCCAGTATCCGCTTCAGCGTGGCGCGGATCGGCGCGGCGAATGCGGGGTCGTAAGGCACCGGCCAATTGTCCGGCGCACCCTTGCTTTTGGGCTCGCGCATATAGCCGCGGTTGGACAGTTCCATCTGCAGCGCATGGATGCCGTTTTGCGGCTGGCCGAAATGGCGCGTGATCCAGCCGCCTTTGAAGCGGCCATTCACCACGTATGTCTCGCCGGTTCCGGCGAGGATCTCGTCGACCATTGCCTGCAAGGCCGGATCGGCGCTCTTGCCGTCATTGGTGCCGAGATTAAACACCGGCAACGTGCCTTCAAACAGCCGCGGCAGCACCGAGCGGATCGAATGGCAGTCATAGAGGACGATCTTCCGGTGCACGGCGCGCAGCCTGTCGATTTCGGCCTGCATGGCGGCATGGTAAGGCACAAAGTACTTTTCGCGGCGTTCATCGACCTCTGACGGTCCAGGCTCCTCACCCTCGCGATAGAGCGGATCGCCATCGAAGGTCTCGGTCGGACACAAGCCGGTCGTCGCCTGGCCGGGATAGAGCGAGACGCCAGATGGGTCACGATTGACGTCGATGACGGTGCGTGAAATCGCGGTATGCACCACCGTCGCGCCGAGGTCTTCGGCAAAGTCATAGAGCTTGTCGATCCACCAGTCGGCGTCGCGGCGGCCGAGCCAAGGCGACACCAGCCGGTTCTCAAGGCCTGCGAGATCGATGCCGGTGTGCGGGATCGAGACCAGCAGCGGCGCGGTGCCGGGCGTTACAGTGAGCCAGGAGGGCACAGTCATGAGAGACCTCCCTGCTTTGGCGCTCTACGTCGCCCCCCTCTGTCCTGCCGGACATCTCCCTCACTTGGGGGGAGATTGGCAACTGCGGCGCCTTGCTCAGTCCGGCAACGTTGGAGATTGGCGAAAATGTCGATGACCGCCGATCTCCCCCCTCGTGGGGGAGATGTCCGGCAGGAAAGAGGGGGGCGCGAAGGATCGCGACCTATCGAGGTGTGCGCTCTCACGACGCGATTCCCGGCAGCGCCACCGCGCCCGCTGCCTTCACGGCAGCGCCGCTACGCACCATGGCGATGGCCTTTTCCATGTCGGGGTGGAAATGCCGGTCATTGTCGAGATGCGGCACTTCGGCCCTGACCAGCCTGCGCACCGCTTCGAGCGGCGCGCTCGATGCCAGCGGTGCATGGAAGTCGCAGCCTTGCGCGGCGGCCAGCAGTTCGATGCCGATGACGGCCGTCGCATTTTCGATCATGCCGATCAGCCGTCGCGCGCCATGCGCTGCCATCGAGACGTGGTCTTCCTGATTGGCCGAGGTCGGGATCGAATCGACGCTGGCCGGATAGGCCTTTTGCTTGTTTTCCGAGACGAGTGCCGCCGCCGTCACTTGCGGGATCATGAAGCCGGAATTCAAGCCTGGCTTCGGCGTCAGGAAGGCCGGCATGCCCGACAGCGCCGGGTCGACCAGCATGGCGATGCGCCGTTCCGACAGCGAGCCGATTTCGCAGACGGCGAGCGCGATCATGTCGGCGGCGAAGGCGACTGGCTCGGCGTGGAAATTGCCGCCGGAAAGTGCGGTGTCGTCCTCGGCGAAGATCAGCGGATTGTCGGTGACGCCGTTAGCCTCGGTGCCCAACGTATCGGCGGCCTGGCGCAGCACGCTGAGCGCCGCACCCATCACCTGCGGCTGGCAGCGCAAGCAGTACGGGTCCTGCACGCGTTCGTCGCCGAGCCGGTGCGATTCACGGACGGCGCTGCCGGCCATCAGGTTGCGCAGCGCCTCTGCCGTCTCGATCTGGCCAGGATGCCTCCTCAGCAGATGGATGCGCGGATCGAATGGGGCGTCGGAACCCTTGGCGGCATCGGTCGAAAGCGCACCGGCGACCAGCGCCGACTGGTAGAGCACTTCGGCGTCGAACAAGGCGGCCAACGCATAGGCGGTCGAAAACTGTGTGCCGTTGAGCAGCGCCAACCCTTCCTTGGCGCCAAGCGTGACCGGCTCCAGCCCATGCGAGACAAAGGCGACCTTGGCCGGGAACCGGCCATGCGGGGTAAAACATTCGCCGACACCGATCATCACCGCCGTCATATGCGACAGTGGCGCAAGGTCGCCGGAGGCGCCGACCGAGCCTTGCGCCGGCACCACCGGAATGACGTCGTTGGCGAGCATCGCTTCGAGCAGCTCAATGGTCTGCGGCCGTACGCCGGAGGCGCCCTGCGCCAAGCCGGCCAGCTTCAGTGCCATCATGAGCCGGCAAACAGCGACCGGCATCGGTTCGCCGACGCCGGCGGCATGCGACAGCACGATGTTGCGTTGAAGCACCTCGAGATCGGCGGCGGGGATACGGACGCTGGCCAATTTGCCGAAACCGGTGTTGATGCCATAGACCGGCTCACCCTTAGCTACAATGCGGGCAACGGCCTCGGCGCTGGCCTTGATCTTTGGCCAGCAGGCCGCGTCCAGCTTCGGCACCGCGCCACGATAGATTTCGCGCCAGTCGGCCAGCGTCGTGTTGCCCGGCTTGAGTTTGAGTTCACTCATTGTCCCCTCCAGATGCGGGCACGTAGCGGGTTGAAGCCCATGCGGTAGACGAGCTCGGCCGGGCGCTCGATGTTCCAGATCGCCAGGTCGGCTGATTTTCCAGCCTCCAGCGTGCCGGTTCTTCCGAGCCGTCCGAGCGCGCGGGCGGCCTCGCGGGTGACACCGGCAAGGCATTCGTCAACGGTCAGACCGAACAAAGTCGCCGCCATGTTCATGGTCAGCAGCAGCGAGGTCAGCGGCGAGGTGCCGGGATTGCAGTCGGTGGCGACCGCCATTTTGACGCCGTGCTGGCGAAACAGGCCGATCGGCGGCTTCTTGGTCTCACGGATGAAATAGTAGGCGCCGGGCAGGATCGTCGCCACGGTTCCGGCCCTCGCCATCGCCGCCGCACCCGCCTCGTCAGTGTATTCGAGATGGTCGGCCGACAGGGCGCCATAACGCGCCGCAAGTTCTGCGCCGTGCAGATTGGACAATTGGTCAGCGTGGAGTTTTACCGGCAGGCCTGCCGCTTTCGCCGCGTCGAACACGCGAGAAATCTGCTCGGGCGAAAAGGCGATGCCTTCGCAAAATCCATCGACCGCGTCGGCCAGGCCCTCGGCGGTGACGGACGGCAAAATCTCGTTTGCGACCAGATCGATAAACGCGTCCTTGTCGCCTTTCGCTTCAGGCGGCAGGGCATGCGCGCCGAGGAAGCTCGTTGTTACCGTTACTGGACGGTTTTCGCCCAGGAGCCGCGCGGCGCGCAGCGATTTCTTCTCGTTTTCGAGATCGAGCCCGTAGCCCGACTTGACCTCGATGGTGGTGAGGCCTTCAGCGATCAGCGCGTCGAGGCGCGGCAGCGACTGCGCAACCAATTCCTGCTGGCTGGCAGCGCGCAGCGCCTTGACCGACGAGACGATGCCGCCGCCGGCCTTGGTGACCTCTTCATAGGTGGCGCCGGCCAGCCGCATCTCGAATTCATTGGCGCGATTGCCGGCATGGACCAGATGAGTATGGCAGTCGATCAGGCCGGGTGTGATCCAGCGGCCTTCGCAATCGACAATCTCGGCGTTCTGGCTGAAGGCTGCCGGCATGTCGGCTTCCGGGCCGGCATAGACGATCAGGCCATCGCGCGCGGCGATCGCGCCGTCTTCGACGATACCCAGTCCGGCGGCGCCGTCAGCCATGGTCGCCAGACGCGCATTGCGCCAGAGGCGGATCTCCCCTGCCCGGCTTTTGCTCTCTCCAGCCATCATCTTTTCCATTTCAATCGGCCGCGGTTATGTATATACATATTGAAACGGACTGCAAGTGGTATCATTGCACGGGACACAGGGGATCGGAGAGAAAAACGTGACGGCGATCTTTGCGGAACAGGCGCTTCTGCCCGACGGCTGGCATTCCAACACCCGGATGGTCGTCAGTGATGGCCACATCGCCAAGGTCGAGCCGAACACCGCATCCCAGCCCGGCGACGAACGCCATGCCATTCTGCTGCCAGGCATACCGAACCTGCACAGCCACGCCTTCCAGCGCGGCATGGCCGGTCTAGCCGAGCTGCGCGGCCCTTCAGCCGACAGTTTCTGGAGCTGGCGCGAGGTGATGTATCGCTTCGCGCTGTCGATGACGCCGGATCAGGTCGAGGCGGTCGCCGCGCAGCTCTATGTCGAGATGCTGGAGGCTGGGTTCTCACGCGTCGGCGAGTTTCACTATCTGCATCACGACCGCGACGGCCAGCCCTACGCCAACGTCGCCGAAATGGCCGACCGCATCACCGCCGCGGCTGCCGACGCCGGCATTGGGCTGACGCTGCTGCCGGTCTTCTATGCACATTCCTCTTTCGGCGGCGCGGCGCCGAATGAAGGCCAGCGGCGATTCATCAACGATATGAATCGGTTCTCGCGGCTTGTTGAGAAATGTCACGAAACCGTTCGCACCTTGAACCACGCGGTCGTCGGCATCGCCCCGCACAGTCTGCGCGCCGTGACACCTGAGCAGTTGGAAAACATCGCGACAATGGCACCGCGCGGACCGATCCACATCCATATCGCCGAGCAAGTGAAGGAGGTCGAGGACTGCCTTGCCTGGTCCGGGGCGCGGCCGGTCGAATGGCTGCTCGCCAATGCCAGGGTCGATAGTCGCTGGTGCCTGATCCACGCCACCCACATGACCGAAACCGAGACGGCGGCCATGGCGAAAAGCGGAGCAATCGCCGGCCTCTGCCCGATCACCGAGGCCAATCTCGGCGACGGCACCTTTGCAGCACCTTTGTTCAAACAGCATGGCGGCCGCTTCGGCGTCGGCTCCGATTCCAACGTGCTGATCGGCCTGCCGGACGAATTGCGGCAGCTCGAATATTCGCAGCGCCTCGCCCACCGTGCCCGCAACCTGCTGGCGGTCGCCGGCGGTTCGACCGGACGCGCACTGTTCGATGCCGCGCTCGACGGCGGCAGCGCTGCGCTTGGCGCAGGCCCCTCGCGGATCGCTGCTGGCGCCCCAGCCGATTTCATCTCGCTCGATGGCAAGCACCCGTCGCTTGCCGGCAAGACGGGCGATGCAGTGCTCGACACGTGGATCTTCGCCAACGGTTCCCAGGTCGATTGTGTCTGGGTGCATGGCAAGAAACTGGTCAGCAGCGGCAGGCATGCAAGGCGCGATTCTATTGGCGAGCGTTTTCGCAAGGTGATGACGGCGCTTTCGGCATGAGCATGATCCAGACAATGGATGCGGACGGCGGCGAGCCTCTCTCGCTGCATCAACGCATCCTGTCCGACATCAGCGAACGAATCCTGTCCGGCGCCTGGGCGCCCGGCCACCGCATCCCGTTCGAGCACGAATTGACGGCCGAGTACAAATGTTCGCGCATGACGGTGAACAAGGCGCTGTCGCAGCTTGCCAAGGCCGGGCTGATAGAGCGCCGCCGCCGCTCCGGCAGCTTTGTCCGGCGGCCGCAGTCGCAAGCCGCGGTGTTGGAAATCCATGACATCAGGATCGAAGTCGAGACGCTCGGCCTGCCCTATCGCTACGAGCGTGTGGCGCGACATAAAAGGCGCAGCAGCGCCGAGGATCGCACCTTGCTGGAACTCGACTCCAACGGGCCAGTGCTGGCGCTGGAATGCCGGCATTTCGCCGGCAAGCGGCCGTTCGCTCACGAACAGCGGCTGATCAACCTGGCCGCTGTGGCCGAGGCCGCCAACGAGGAATTTTTTGCCGTTGCGCCTGGGCCGTGGCTGATCGCCCGCGTGCCATGGAGTGCCGCCGAGCACCGCATCCGCGCCGTCGCCGCCGACAGACACAGTGCGGCTGCACTCGATATCGAGGCCGGCGCCCCCTGCCTGGTGGTCGAGCGGCGGACATGGAGCGCCGAGCACCCGGTCACCCATGTCCGTTTCATCTATGCGGCCGAGAGCCACACGCTGGTCGCGCGGTTCACGCCGTCGCAGGGGTAACCCTCCCCCTTGAGGGGAGGGTCGGCGAGCAGTCGGAGCGCAGCGGAGATTGCGAGACGGGGTGGTCGCACCGACCCCACCCCGCAAAGTGCCGCCATGCGGCATTTGCTCCGCGACCCTCCCCTCGAGGGCAGGGCTATCGCATTTGAGTCATGAGATGGAAGAGATAAGCATCGTTCCAGCCTGCACGCATCATTTTGCCACGCATGGTGTCCTTTTTGCTGTCGGCTCGAAA